>CAITXU010000031.1 GCA_903896505.1 uncultured Verrucomicrobiota bacterium
GTCAATCGAAAAACCCCGCGCCTGGTCAGTGTACTGCCCAACGGACCGGTCCATCACCCCACCGTTCGCGTTTTCCTCGCCGGAGGTGTTCCGGAGGTGATGCTGCATCTGCGCGACCTCCATCTCCTTGATCTCGAAGTCGGCACTGTGACCGGAAGCCGGTTGGGCGACACTCTCGAAGCATGGGAACGGAGCGATCGCCGACAACAGTTTCGTGATCGGCTGAAATCGCGTGATGGGGTTTCCCCGGAGGACGTCATACTTCCTCCGCCCCTGGCAAAGACGCGTGGTTTGACAAGTACGGTGGCGTTTCCACGGGGCAACCTGGCTCCGGAAGGTTCCGTGATCAAAAGCACGGCCATCGACCCCACGGTCATCGATTCCGATGGTGTCTATCGGTTCGAAGGCCCTGCTCGGGTGTTTGTCCGGGAACGGGATGCGATTACCGCGATTAAGCGTGGAGACGTCAAACCCGGCGACGTGCTGGTTCTCATGGGAGCGGGGCCTACGGGCACTGGAATGGAGGAAACCTATCAATTAACCAGCGCCCTCAAGCACCTTCCGTGGGGCCGGTCCGTAGCCCTGATCACGGATGCCCGATTCAGCGGGGTGAGTACTGGAGCCTGCATTGGTCATATTGGGCCCGAGGCCCTTGCTGGCGGCCCTTTGGGACGCCTGAGAGACGGAGATTGCATCCGCATCCGCGTCGATTGTCAGAATCTCGACGGTTCCGTTGATTTAGTGATGGACAGTTCGGAGATGTCCGACGTCGAAGCCGGCAGAACTCTTCTTGCCCACCGGCCCCCCCACCCTCAATTGGTTCCGCATCCCGACCTTCCCGACGATACCCGGCTGTGGGCGGTTCTTCAGGCAGTCAGCGGGGGAACCTGGGGAGGATGCGTTTTTGATGTCGACGCCATCACGTCCCGATTGAAGTCCTGTAGCTGAAAATAAGACCCCGGACCCCATTTGAATCCGCGTTTTCGCTTGTCCCTAAATCGGTAATTTGTTCGAGTCGGGGGCTGATGAAACCTATCGCCTTGTGCATCGTCGGCTGCGGTGCGGTGGTGGCGGACCTACACATGCCCGTTGTCGAGATTCTCCGTCGAAAAGGGGCAGTTCGTGTCGTCGCCTTGGTGGACAACCAGAAGAAAAACGCCGCACGTTTCCTCAAAAAGTTCCCGGGTGCTACGGTTTTTGAAAAACTGAGTGAAGCCCTCGCCGCGGAGCCGATCGGACTCACTTTTATTGCATCCCCACCCGGACTGCATGCGGAACACGCCCTCGCCGCATTGGCCTCTGGAAGCCACGTTTTGGTGGAGAAGCCCATGGTTACGAATTCTGCGGACGCCCAAAGGCTGGCCGAGGCAACCAAAGCTGCGGGCCGGATTACCGCCGTCGGTCTACCCCGGCGCTACTATCCCCATGTGGCGGAAGTCTCAGACCTCATTTCCAAGGGAGATTTCGGCTCGAACATCACTTTTAGATATCGAGAGGGGGGCACTTTTGGCTGGCCAGTCGCAAGCGATGCCGTCTTTAAGCGCGAAAGGTCAGGTGGAGGGGTATTGATGGACAAGGGAGTCCACGCCCTGGATGTCCTCGAACAGTTGTTCGGCGACGTCCGCGTTCTTCGATGTCGTGACGATGCGCTTCGCGGCGGAGTCGAATGTGGGGCGACGCTCGATTTGAAATACCCCAATGCGCAAGGCGAACTTCATTTGAGTTGGGACCAACCGTTGAACAATGGCATCTGGATTTTCGGGGAAAAATGTGAAGTCTATCTCGGTCTGGATGTGATTCACACCTACCGCCGGCGTGAGCCCGGCGGTCAATGGTCGGTGCGCGCCGCCCGAAAAGCCTGGCCCAATTCTCTTCAGCCCAATGGCCCCTTGAAAACTCCATCCGATTACTACCAATGCATCGCCCTTCAATGGTGGGGAGCCCTTCGGGCCATCGTTCTGGGCGAAAAACCCGCAGTGGATGCCGAGCGCGCCGGACAGGTCATTAAGGCCATTGAGACGGCTTACTCGAAATCAGAACCGATGCCCCTTCCGTGGCTCACCGCAATCGAACAGGAGAATTCGGTTCAATCACATTGGAGGACTGCGGCGTGAAGCGCGTAGCACTAATCGGTTCCGGAGGCTTCGTGGGTGCCCGGATTCTGGAAATGGACAAGCTCGGTGCCCAAGGCTTTCATGGGATCGAATGGGTCCCCGTGATTCGCCAGTTCCGGGGACTGGGGCGTGTTTCCAAGCTGGGAATTCGCGACTACAGGATGGGGGACCTTAGCAAGCCGGAATCGCTGGAAAATGCGCTGAAGGGATGCAGCGCTGCGGTCAACCTCACGATGGGTGACGACACGCGAATATTGACGGACGTCCAGAACCTCCACCGGGCGTGTGTTCATGCCAAGGTGGAAACCTTGATTCATCTGAGTTCGGCAGAGGTCTTCGGGCGGTGCGACACGCCTGGACTTGGAGACGATTCGCCCTGGAAGAAGGACCACTGGATGCTTTATGCCCGGGCCAAAGGCGAGGCCGAAGATTGGCTTCGAACCGTCGAGAATGGTTCGGGACCAACCATTGTGGTCCTTCGCCCCGGCCTCATTTGGGGACCTCGGTCCGGATGGCTAGCCGAACCGGCACAAGCGATCCATGACGGAACGGCTTACTACATTGATGGGGGCAAATGGGCTTGCAATCTTTGTTTTGTAGACAACCTCGCGCTTTCCCTTGCGGAGATCGTACAACACCCCGTCGGCGGTTTTTACAATATCGGAGATGTTGATCGACCGACATGGCGCGAATTTTACCAGGAGCTCGGTCAGGTGCTTGGCAGGGATGTTTCGAAACTGACGGACTTTCCTGAGTCTGCCTATCGCCCTGGCTGGAAAGACAGGGTTGCCGGGTTGGCGAGAAGCCCCCTCGCAAAATCCATCAAAAAGCGGATGCAGAATCAGACCAAGGCGGCGATGAAGTTCTGGCTGATTGAAAAGTTCGGCGGTGGGTCGATGCATTTACCCGGTCCCTCACTCTCCCGAGGAAGCTGGTGGGCGCGTACGGTGCGATATCATTTGCCCATTGAAAAACTTTCGCGAAATTATCCAAATATTAAACTGCTAACTTTTAAGCAAGCAATGGCACGTTCGGCGGAGTGGCTGACCTTCAGCGGGTTTCATGAACGCTGACCCGGTGATTCGCTCCGTAACCGGGGAGCCGTTGCTGGCTGGAAAACGTGTCCTGGTTTTCTTCCCGCAATGCCCGACCCCTGCAAAAAGCGGTGCTCACGTTGGCCTTTGGCAAAGGTTGGATAGTTTCATCGCATTGGGGGCCGAGGTGCACCTGGTGGCACCGCAGGCACGAATTCCCAAAACGATCCTGTGGACCCCAGAGGCCATTGCAGCGACAGAATCGGCTGGAGTTCGACTCCATCTCGCTCCGGCCCACTTTGGGACGGTCGACTTTTGGTGGGCAGCCCTCTGGCAGGTCGCCGCCAAAAAAATCGGACGAGTCATCTGGCCCCGTCCGGACAGCGTTTATTTTTGGCGTCCACAATTGATGGCCTACTGGGGCCGGTTGGTTCGCTCGAAGCAATTCGACCTTGCCATGGTCAATTATGCCACATGGTGCCGGTTGCTCCCAACAGCGCGTGCCGCCGGAATGAAGACTGTCGTGGAAATGATGGACCTTCTTGCGCGCCAATACGAATCTCGATATCAGGTCGTGGGTCTTCCCGACAGGTCTCCAAAGCAAATCAAGGAGTACGAGGCCTCAGAACTTGGCCAATTGGGCCTCGCCGATCTGATTATTTCGGTTAATCCCGTTGAGACGGCGTGGGTCCAACGTCATCTGAAAAATCGGGTGATCACTCTGCCCGTCGGTCTTCGGGAACCAGTATTCACAGGGGAATCAATTTCCACCGATATTCTGGTGGTTGGCTCCGGCATTGAGCACAACAAGAAGGGTCTGCGGCAGTTCCTTCAAGAGGCATGGCCAGAGATCATCCGACGGCGCCCTCAGACAACCCTGACCGTTTGTGGTGGAGTCGGCGAAATTCTGACGGGCGCTGAGATAGGAACCACTCGGATTCGGTTCGCCCCGGATTTGGCACCCCATTACGTCGGCGCAAAAATCATCCTGCTCTGCACCGTTTCTGGCTCAGGCATCAAAATCAAGGCACTGGAGGCCATGTCCCATGGAGGGTGCATCGTCGCGCACGACCATAGTGTGGAGGCCCTGGAGTTTGACGCCGGTGTCCATGGCGAAGTCGTTCACGATTTGGGCCAAAGCGCACCGGTCATCGTTGAACTGTTGGAGAGTCCCGCCCGACGCGAACGCCTTCAGTCTGCCTGCCGACTCCTTTTCAGAAGCAAGTACAGCTTCGAGGCGACCCTGGTCGGGTTGGGTGATGCATTGCGGCCCCTCTTTGCAGAAGGGCGATAAACAGCGCGACGAGCATTTTGCTCAAGGCGAATCAATCTCCCCTGGGCGTCTGAAAGAACGAGTGAAAGGCGGATCGGGCGGCTGCAACCAGGGCATCGACCCTCACGGGAAGTGACCAGTCACTGGGTGCTTCCAGCGTGCAACTAAGCTTTGACTTATTGACAGCCAGCCAGATGGCCTCGGGCCACAGTGGGCGACTCGCAGGATCACTGCCCGGACGAATGATGCCTGGACGATCCACCGTTCGCCCTTCAATTTCAGTGTGGTGTTCGATGGGACAGATGCTGGAAACCGCTTCAACGATGGATTCGGCCAACGGAAGTCGCCTCTCGTCGTTCAGTTCATAGCAGTAGAATCCGTTGGCTTCCCAATCCTCATGAAACATCAGAACCAGATCGAGGCGCGGGAGATGGCCCAACCACTCGATTTGCCCCCGAACCTCCATCGAACCGGGTGACAGGAAATCCCGATTGAGGTCTATACCCATCAAATTTTCGCGAGTGTTCCGCTCAAATCCTTGGGGATTCAGGCAGGGAATCACCCAAAGGTTGGCATCTGGCCAACGGTCCTCCTCCAGCAGACGCAGAACGGCCAGCGGGCCGGCGGGTTCGTCGCCATGGATACCTGCGGATAGATAGAAATTAGGTGCCCCCACGGTCTTTCCAGGCCGATGAAAGGCCATGCGTAGCAATGAATCCGGAGGCAAAAAATCAACCGTCCAACCGTTTCGCACCGCAGCCGATCGGCTCTCCGCCTGAACCCATTGAGGGTCAATTCTCTCTCCCCGGTACCCACCCACATTCAATCCCAATCGCTGCATCCGGATAGTTTCAACGGGCCGGTCGAAAATTCAATCGATTCCGCGATGGCCCCGAAGAATCGGGTCCAGAGTGGGCGATGTTGGGGCACCGCACCGGTGAGCCGTGACGATTTCTCTCGCCTCAACGCCCATGGTCCGTAGCGTCTGGGCGCATCACGCAACGTATCAATGAAAGTGGTCATTTTATGCGGCGGCCTGGGAACCCGCCTTCGCGAGGAAACCGAATACCGCCCCAAACCGATGGTCCCCGTCGGTGGACGTCCCATCATCTGGCATATCATGAAGTACTATGCCCATTTCGGTCACCGGGAGTTCATTTTGTGTCTGGGATACAAAGGGGAGGTCATCAAGGACTATTTCCGCAACTACCTCTGGCATACGAGCGACGTCACCCTCAAATTGGGGCGAAATCCTCAGATCACCTATCACTCGTCCCATGCCGAGGAAGATTGGACGGTGACCCTTCTCGAGACCGGACTTGAGACCCAAACGGGAGGTCGACTCCGAAGGGCCTTGGCTCACGTGACCGAAGAGAACTTCCTCTTCACTTACGGCGACGGGCTGACCAACAGTGATATCAATGCCTCCATTCGGTTTCACGAGGCGCACGGAGCGGCCGCAACCGTCACGGCCGTCAAGCCCCTCGGGCGATTTGGTGAATTGGCGATGGACGGGCAAACCATCACGGCGTTCCGCGAGAAGCCGGAACAGGAAAGTGCCTACATCAGCGGGGGCTACATGGTGCTCAATCAACGCGTAGCCGGATATCTGGACGGCGGAGACGAGTGCATCTTCGAGCGGGGGCCCATGGAGCGCCTCGCAACCGAAGGGCAGCTCAAAGCCTTTTGCCACGATGGCTTTTGGCAATGCATGGACACCTATCGGGAACAACAGCTGCTGGAACGAATCTGGACCTCCGGAAAAGCTCCATGGAGGGTCTTTTAAGTGGGCTTGCCCGCTGGAAAACCGTCATCCAACCTCGGAAACGAATGATCGCCCTTGTCTGTCGCTCGTGCGGAACGCCGGTGAGTCATGAGGTGCTTGATTTGGGCGTGCAGCCCCTGGCGAACAACCTCCTGCAGCCGGGCGACTTGGAAAAGCTGGAGCCACGATTCCCACTTCGCGTCGCCGTGTGTCATCAGTGCTGGCTGCTCCAAATCACCGACACGGTTCCGCCGGTGTCCCTGTTTTCGGAATATCTCTATTTTTCGTCGTTTTCGGACTCCCTCCTTCAGCATGCAAAGAATGCGGCGGAAAGTCATATCCGTGAATTTCGCCTGGGACCTTCCCATTTGGTTGTCGAAATCGCCAGCAACGACGGCTACCTGCTGAAAAATTTTGTGGCCGCGGGAATTCCATGTCTGGGAATTGAGCCTGCGGAAAATATCGCAGCCGTCGCCGTCCAAAAGGGGGTTCCCACCCTGTCGGAATTCTTCAACGGGGCTCTGGCTGAAAAGCTGTCGGCCACTCGAGGAAAAGCCGACCTCATCCTTGCCAACAACGTTTTTGCCCACGTACCGGACACCAACGATTTCATTGAGGGAATCCGTCGGTTGATGGCACCGGGGGGGCGGGCCATCCTTGAGTTTCCCTATGCCTGCGATCTGATTGAACACCTGGAATTCGACACCATTTATCACGAGCACGTGTTCTACTTCTCATTGTCCGCATTGGTGCCGCTGTTTCGTCGAAATGGTTTGGAAGCCATCCAAGTGGAACGATTGCCAATCCACGGTGGTTCCCTTCGACTGACCGTAGTTCACACGGGTGCCGCAGAGGTTTCCCGGTCGGTCGTCGATCTCCTTGCTGAGGAAAAGTCCAAAGGCGTGACCACTCCCGCTTACTATGAGGATTTTGGAACCAATGTTCGGCGCATTCGGAACGAGCTGCTCACATTGTTGGCCAGCCTCAAGGCAGGGGGCAAATCGATTGCCGCCTATGGGGCGTCAGCCAAAGGGTCCACGCTGCTGAATTTTTATGGTCTCGGAGGCGAAACCATCGACTTTGTTGCGGACCGCAGCACGGCCAAACAAGGCCGACTGACACCCGGCACCCATCTCCCGATTTTGGCGGCGGAGGAATTGGAGCGCCGTCGACCCGACTTCGCCTTGTTGCTCACCTGGAATTTTGCCAGTGAAATTCTCGCTCAGCAGGCTCCCTACCGGGAGGCAGGCGGGCGTTTTATCCTGCCAGTGCCCGAGGTCTCCCTTGTCTGAAGGACCATGAAGTTTTCGCCGACACGAATAGCCGGAGTCTGGCGGATTCAGCTCGAACCCAAGGTGGATGAACGCGGCTGGTTTGCCCGTACCTTTTGTTCCGACGAATTCGGTCAGCTGGGGCTGAACACCGTCTGGCCTCAAACCAACCTGACCCGGACCCATCTCCGCGGAATGATCCGGGGACTTCACTGGCAAGCCCAGCCCCATCCCGAGATTAAACTCGTCCGCTGCGCCGTTGGCCACATTTGGGATGTGGTCGTGGATATACGGCCATCCTCCCCTACCTTTGGGCATTGGGAATCATTTGAATTGGACTCCATCTCCGGGGACCAAATTTATATCCCCGCCGGCGTTGCCCACGGCTTTCAGTGCATCGAAGCCGGGAGTGAGGTGGCCTACCAGATGTCTGCACCCTATCACCCGTCCCAGGCAAGAGGGCTTCGGTGGAATGACCCCCAGGTCAAAATCGCGTGGCCGATCCCGAACCCTACCCTTTCCGAGCGGGACCAATTTTTGCCCTTCTTGTCCGACGCAGCTGAGTAAGACCTATCGCCTACCGCCAGAGTCGGTTGTATCTTGCAGGAATCCTGTCCCTCCCCTATTTTCCACAACGGTTTTCCGTGTGAAGTGACGTTCTGTCCGTTTCGGGACGTTTTACTCTTGCGCCCGAAACCCAAAATTTCATGGATAGAATTCCGGTTTTTCAGCCGCTGCTGGAAGCAGAAGAGTTGGCCGCCTCGGAATCCGCCCTTCGGTTGGGTTGGCTGGGCATGGGAAAATATGTTGGGGACTTTGAGCAGTCGGTGCTGCGGCTTTTGGACGCGCCGGATCGGCACGCCGTTGCTGTCAGCACAGGTCACGCCGCCCTTCACCTGGCCCTCCTTTTGATTGGTGTCGGACCCGGCGACGAGGTCATCACCCCTTCCTTCAATAACATCGCCGATTTTCAGGCCATCCTGGCCACAGGTGCCAGTCCCGTATTCTGTGACATCGACGACCGGACGTTGTGCATCGATCTTCAAGACGCGGAGACCCTGGTCGGCCCCAAGACCAAGGCCATCATTGTCATGGATTATGACTGCATCCTCTGTGACCACGCCGCAGTGGCAACGTTTGCTGCCAAACACCAAATCCGGGTCATCCACGATGCCGCCCATGCCTTCGGCTCACGCCACGAAGGCCGCATGGTTGGAAGCTTTTCCGACATCGCGATGTTTAGCTTCGACCCGGTCAAAACCATCACCTGCATCGACGGAGGGATGCTGATCGTTCGCACGCAAGAGGAAGTCCGCCGACTTCACGAAATGCGGTTGATCGGCATGGGGCAACCGGCATCCGTCATGTACCAGAATCAGCGAGCGTGGACCTACGACGTCCACGCACTGGGATTCAGATACCACATGGCGAACCTGCACGCAGCCTTGGGTCTCGCCCAAATCGCCAAACTTCCGGACATTGAAAAGACCAGACGGGCAACCTGTATACGCTACAATGAAGCACTGGGTAGCCTGCCCCAGGTTCGGGTTCCACAGACGGACTTCAAGGACATCATCCCATTCCTCTACTATATCCGGGTGCCCGGTTCTGAGCGCGATGCCTTGCGAAAGTCGCTGACGGAAAAAGGAATCGACACCGGTATTCATTGGCAGCCTGGGCATTGGTTCAGTCTATTCAAGGAATGCCGCCGCAGTGCGCTGCCGGTGACCGAGCAGGTGGGGCACGAAATCCTTTCCCTGCCCTTGCACTCGAAGATGCCGGAGGCCACCCAACTCCGGGTGATCGACGGGGTCAAAGCCTTTTTCGCTTGAAGCCTCTTGAATCCACTTCATCAGGAGGTTTCGCATTGCTGCATTCACTGAAGGAAAATGCAGATTCGCCGGGACGGCCTCCGGTGTTGGAAATTGGAAATCCACCGGTGGCTTTGCTTCGGACGGTCGCTACTCGCCCCGGTAAGCTCCGACCCGATGACGTGCGCTGTCTCACCGAGTGGCGCAACCGTTACGTTCGGTCGTTCCTCACGGAATTTGTCGCCACCGAAGAACGGACAGCCCGGTGGCTCACTTCCGTCGTAGGGCCTTCGTCTGACCGAATCCTCTTCATGCTGGACCGTCCTGACGGGCAGACTTTCGGCTACATGGGCCTTGCATTCATTGATTGGGAGCGCGGTTACGGCGAGGCGGATGCCATCGTCAAAGGCGGTGACTCTCCCCCGGGAACCATGACCCATGCCCTCCTGAGCCTTCTGGATTGGGCGCAAAACAAGCTTGGGCTCAACCAAATCGGAGTCCGTGTTCGGTCGGACAATCCGGCGCTTTTGTTTTATCAACGCTGCGGTTTTGTCGAGCAGCATCGGTGTCCGCTTGGCCGTCATACAATCGATCTCGAAACAGTTTGGCGGGAAGAACCGACTGCGGGAACGGATGCTCCGGCGTTGGTTCACATGCTCTGGACTGGTCGCCCCACTTCTCTTATCCAATGATTCATATTCACCCCGAAACTGGCCTGATTCAGGTCGACGAACCCGGCGGAACTCGCGAACTCCACCTGGGCACCCCCGAGGGCTTTCATTTGCTGAGTCAACTCTGGCTCCGGAGCGGCTGGGACAATAAATATGTCTATGGATTCAGTTGGCTGGGCCGTCCCATCATCCAGTTGCCAGATGACATGATCCGAATCCAGGAGGTGATCTATTCGATTCAGCCCGATGTGATTATCGAGACCGGGGTTGCCCATGGAGGATCGTTGGTCTTCTACGCATCCCTCTGCCAGGCCATTGGCAAGGGACGAGTCGTTGGAGTTGACATTGAAATCCGACCTCACAATCGAGCAGCCATTGAGGCTCACCGGCTTCATGATGCCATCTCACTCATCGAGGGAAGCTCCATCGATCCGCTGACGGTATTGAAGGTCCGGGAATCCATCCGGACCGGAGACCAAGTCCTTATTTTGCTGGATTCGTGCCACACCAAGGCCCATGTGCTGGCCGAATTGGAAGCCTACGGCCCGCTCGTCACCCCGGGTTCCTACATCGTGGCCATGGACGGCATCATGGGGGAAGTGGTAGGGGCCCCAAGGACTCAGCCCGACTGGACGTGGAATAATCCCAAGGCCGCAGCCGCCGAATTTGCCGTGGGACACCCGGAATTTGAACTGATCGAGCCCCCTTTTCCCTTCAATGAGGGTGCGATTCGCGAGCGGGTCACCTACTGGCCTGGCGCGTTTCTTCGTCGAAAACCGTAATCTTCCGACGATCCATTCCATGACTACTGAAAACAGGTCGCAGCCCCGGCAATGGGTATGGGTCTGGTCCCTCCTCGCCATTAGTGCCGCGTTACTCGCCTTGTTTCATGGGCTTCTTGCCCCCTCCGAGGTGATGTTCTCCAACGACACACCTTTTGGAGTTCTTAAAAATCACGAGAATGATGGCGTCGGCAATCTCAAGGGGTTTTGGATGACCAGCAATTGGGTGGGGACGATGCAGTTGGCGGCCGTGCCCACCTTTTCCCACCTGTTCTTTTTTCTCGTCAGTGCGGTGACCTACGGAAAAATGCTAGTGCCACTCTCACTACTTTTCCTGGGACTCGGAGCAACTTTCTTCTGTTATCAATCGGGATTCCATCCGGCTATTGGAGCGCTGATCGGTCTGGCGGCTGCCTTGAACTCCAATCCGGTGTCCTACGCTTGCTGGGGACTCGCACCCAAAGCCCTGGCAATGGGTTGCGTTCTTTTCGCCGTTGGTTTTTTGCAGGGCCCCCAAACACAGGGAATTCGTTCATGGATTCAGGTCCTGTTGGCGGGGTTTTTCGTCGGATTTGGGGTCATGGAGGGGGCGGATGTAGGAGCGATTTTCAGTCTTTATGTCGCCGCTTTCGCGATTTGGAACGCTTGGAACTCCGACTCGGGAGACGGGAGGCTCGTCCGCTCAGGAGCTCGGATGGTCGTGGTCTCCGTCGCGGCTGCATGGATCGCCAGTCACGCGTTGTTTTCCCTCATCAACACCCAAATCAAGGGGATTGCCCAACCCTCAAAACAGGCACAGTCCGAAGAGGCTCAATGGCAGTTTGCCACGAGCTGGAGCGTCCCTCCTGTTGAGACCATACGACTGCTCGTTCCCGGCATCATGGGCTACCGGATGGATACGGCGGACGGCGGAGCCTACTGGGGTGGTGTGGGTCAGGATGGCACCGCGCGAAACCGCTTCAGCGGCAACGGCGAATACGCCGGCATCCTCGTGGTTCTCACGGCCGCATTCGGCGTATTTTCTTCACTACGGGGCAAGGCCTCGCCCTTCCGTGAATCGGAGAAAAAAATGGTCTGGTTCTGGGCGGCGATGGCTCTGGTTTCATTGTGGCTATCGTTTGGTCGGCTCCTTCCCGGTTTCCTTCAACTCTATCGAGTCGTCTTCGCCCTTCCCTATTTTTCAACCATCCGCAGCCCGCAAAAATTCATGCACGTGGTGCATTTGACGCTCTGGATTCTGGCCGCCTATGGACTCGAATCCCTCGCCCGGCTGTACTTGAATCCGAAATCGAAGACCCCAACTGGAAGAACTTCATCCACCTGGATCGATGCCTGGGACTCCGCCACACACGAGGACCGATTGGCAGTCAAATGGTCCGGTGGATTGTTGGCAGTCGGATTTGCCGCGGCGGTGATTTACACCTCCCAAGCAGCGGCACTGACCCAGTATTTGTCGACGATTGACTTCAATCAGGGGGAACGTGCAACGGCATCTTTTAGCATCCGGGAAGTCTGGATCGCCATCGGCTTTCTCACGCTTTCGGTGGCGTGGATTGCCGCCGTGATTCTCGGTTTTTTCCGTGGCTCAAAAGCGACTTGGGCATGGGTGGCGTTCGGTCTGATCGTCGCGGTGGACCTGGTTCGTTCGGACGTTCCCTGGGTGAAGCACTACGACTATGTCCAACGTCACGATCGGAATCCGCTGATCGAACGGCTGGCGGACCACCCATGGGAGCACCGGGTGACAGCATTCCTGAATCCACGACGCGACGGCATCCTGGTACCGACAACCGAGTTTGTCTTCCTTTCGAAGGAATGGCTCGAGAACCATTATCAGTTCTACCAGATTCAATCGCTGGATATCGATCAGATGCCCCGCGTTCCCGAATTGGAATCCGAGTACCTCACAGCCTTCATGCCACCGAGGTACGATATCGCGGTCAACGTGGCCTCGTTGATCTCCCAGATGAACCGACTCAATCCGGAACAAAAGGCGCAAGTGCAGGCCATGCTTCCCGAGGCACGAGCCAACCTGGCGGTCTTTACCCGGCTATGGCAATTGACGAACACCCGCTATCTGCTCGGATGGCGAGAGGGATTGGACGCCTTTAACAATGTCATGGACCCGTTGGAAAAACGATTCCAAGTGGCCATTCCGTATCGACTGGAACTCAAGCCAGGAGCGACGCCGCCCACCGCCAAGACACCGATCGCGGAAATTGTCGAACGGGTCACCGCCGTGGCCGATCCTCAAGGCCAGCTGGCGCTCCTGGAATTCACCGGTGCCTTGCCGAGAGCCAAGCTCTATTCGCAATGGGAGGTCTGCACCAACAACGCGGAGGCCTTGGCACGATTGATTTCTCCCCAGTTCAATCCCGCCACCACAGTCGTCCTGTCACAGGAGCCCGGGGACCTTAAATCCGACGCCAAAGCAATCCCTGGGGAAGCCGGAATCGTTCAGTACGGTTCCAAACACATCCAGGTTCATACCAAGACCCCGACCTCGCAGGTGCTTCTCTTCAACGACCGGTGGCATGAGGACTGGAAGGCCTTCGTTGACGGTCACCCCGTACCGCTGCTCCGAGCCAATCACTTAATGCGCGGGGTGATCGTCCCTGCTGGAGAACATCAGGTTGAATTCGTGTTCAGTCCTCCGTCAGGCACATTGTGGGTCAGCCTCTCGGCACTGATTGTTGCTGTCCTTAGTGTCGGCTTTTTGGGTCTTTACCGTCCGGCACCACCGAAGGCGTAGATCCCACAAATTTACCCGGGTTCAAAATTCCCGTCGGATCCAGCACTGCCTTGATCTGTTCGTGGAGACGTCGTGCCTCCGTGGATGTGGCGGCTGTCCACCATGGTTTTTTGGCAAGGCCTACTCCGTGCTCACCGGTAATGGCCCCACCCATGTCGATGATGCCCTGAAACAGCTCGTTGAGACACGCTTCGCTTCGGCGTGTCTGCTCCGCATCCCCGGCATCGAGCATGATATTGACGTGGATGTTTCCATCTCCGGCATGTCCAAAGCAGGCCAACTGAAGCTGGTGCCTTTCCTGAAGCCCGGCCGTAAACCGGAACAGCTCCTCCAATCGGCCTCGGGGAACCACGATGTCTTCGTTGAGCTTTGTAAGGCCGGTATCCCGAAGTGAATAACTGAACTCCCGGCGGAGCTTCCAAAAGGCTTCACAGGCTTCGGGACCCAATGCGGTCTGAATGAAAACCGTTGGAGCCGCTTTCTTAACCACCTGCCGTAGCAACACAATTTCGCGGCGCACGCTGGATTCCTGTCCGTCCAATTCGACGATCAGGTGGGCTTCGCAACCCTCGAGCTGTTTGGATCCCGTCCGACGTCGAGCTGCGGCCAGGGTGAATGCATCCGCCACCTCCAGCGCGCTGGGAAGGAATCCAGCAGCAAAAATGGCACGTATCACTCTCGCCGCATCTGCCATTCCGCTCAAACCTATGGCCAGACCAGCCCGTGATCGTGGCAGGGGGAGTAGTTTCAGGGTGGCTTCGGTGACCACCCCCAACAGTCCTTCACTTCCGACAAACAAGCGATGAAGGTCAAATCCCGTTTTGTTCTTGTGGCAGCGTCCCCCCAACCGAACGATCGTCCCGTCCGCCAAAACCACTTCCACTCCCAGAACATAGTCCCGGGTGACCCCGTACTTGAGGCATCGGGGACCACCGGCATTCGTGGCAATATTGCCCCCGATTGAACAGTCGGCACGACTGGCCGGGTCCGGTGGGTAATAAAGCCCCCTGGCTTCGGTCGCGGCCTGAAATTCTGCGGTAATCACCCCGGGCTGCACGACACCGACAAAATCGTCCTGGGAAATCTCAAGAACCCGGTTCAAGCGCATGAGAGAAAGGGAAATCCCCCCATTTGATGGCACGCATCCCCCGACATAACCGTAACCTGCTCCCCGCGGTGTCACAGGGATTTGATGCTTCGAGGCAAAGGCCAGGATTCGGGAAACCGAGGCCGTATTCTTCGGAAGCGCCACGACGTCAGGCTCATGACTTGCAAACCATTTGTCACCCGCATGCGCCGCTCGAAGGGCTGGTTCAACGGAAAGCTCGTCAGCCTCCAATTCCCGGGCCAACAGTTTGTAGAGTTTGGGCAATTCCACGGCCGGAGAGGTTTTTGCCAGCTTCGAGGGGACAGCCATGGTTAAACCCACGGCGGATCGCGGTCTCATATGGGGCGACGCTCGGAGGCTGAAACCCACGGAGCAAGCGAAACTTGCGTTCGATACGCCGTTCGGTTCGGGGTCCAGCTTGCCGACCTCGACAAATCCGCGTTGACTGCACGCATGGATTCACCGCTGGTTGGGATTATCATGGGAAGCCAGTCCGATTGGGCAACGCTTCAGCATGCCGCTGTTGTTTTGGAACGGTTCAGCGTGCCCTTTGAGGCACGAATTGTCAGTGCCCATCGCACGCCCGACCTCTTGTTTCGATATGCCGAAACGGCCCTTGAGCGCGGCCTGGAGGTGATCATTGCCGGCGCGGGCGGCGCTGCCCATTTGCCCGGAATGTGTGCCAGCAAGACCCGTCTGCCCGTTTTGGGGGTACCGGTGGAGTCTAAAGTCCTACACGGCGTTGATTCCCTTCTCAGTATCGTCCAGATGCCGTCCGGGATTCCGGTCGGAACCTTGGCCATCGGCAAAGCGGGGGCCATCAATGCTGCCTTGCTGTCCGTTGGCATCCTCGCCTTGAAGCGTCCATCATTGGCATCGGCCTATGAAGCCTACCGGTCGGAACAGACGGCCCGGGTCATGGCCCAGGAGTTGCCGCGCCCGGAACCCGGGACCGCGTGACCCGTGTCCCAGGCAAGAGGAGGCAAATCAAATCCGCCGCCCGCTTTTCGCTCGACCAAACGGGGAACGGATCGGGTACCCTAAAGGCATGAAAGCTGCCGTCTTGACTGGGATTAACACGCTGGGAATTGACCATTTACCGAATCCGGTGGCGGCTCCCGGCGAAGTTTTGGTTCGTCTCCGTGCGGCGGCCCTCAACCATCGCGATGTTTGGATCAAGACCGGGCAGTATGCCGGCTTGAAGTTTCCGATTGTTCCCGGTTCGGATGGGGCCGGTGAAGTTTGTGACACGGGCACGGGAGTCGACCGCGATTGGATAGGCCGGGAGGTTATCATCAATCCCGGCCTGGATTGGGGCCACCAGGAAAAGGCCCAGGAATTGCGGTTCTCCATCCTTGGCCTTCCCAAGGATGGCACATTGGCGGAGTACATCCACGTCCCCGTCAGCCAGATTGCCCTAAAGCCGGCACATCTCAGCTGGGAGGAGGCTGCAGCTCTTCCATTAGCCGGACTGACGGCCTACCGGGCTCTGTTCAGTCGGGCACGGCTGGAGGCACATGAAAAGATACTGATTACTGGAATCGGCGCTGGAACTGCCCTTTTCGCCCTGCAATTCGCAACTGCCGCCGGGGCCATTCCGTTCGTCACTTCCAGTTCGCCTGAAAAGCTTGCCCGGGCTCGCCAATTGGGGGCGCGCCACGGTGTCCTCTACACGTCCGGAAACTGGGCCCGGGAGTTTGGCGACCACTATGGTCCGTTTGATGTGGTGATTGACAGTGCCGGAGGACCGGGCTTTGCTGAGCTGGTGGATTTATGCGCTCCCGGTGGGCGGTTGGTCTTTTTTGGTGCCACCCGTGGGAACGCAGGGGAACTGCCCTTGAGAAAGCTTTTCTGGCGACAGGTCAGCCTGCTGGGGAGCACGATGGGAAGCCCCTCTGATTTCGATGCCATGCTCAAAATGGTTTCGGCCAAAGGAATACACCCCACGATCAGTCAGGTGTTTCCCCTGGAGAAGGTCGCAGATGCGTTCGAGCTCCTGGAGGAAGGTCGTCAATTCGGAAAGGTCGTCGTCTCGATTTGACAAGAGGGCAATCGCGACCATTGGTTTTAATCATCATGCAAGAGCCTTTGGCCGCTTTGAGAGCCTGGTTGGCTCAATGGTCCGATCAAACCGAATTCGTCGAGATTACGGTCTCTCGAACCGCAGACGCCTTTGAATTAAGACACCAACTCGACGCCGACCGTCCGGCCCATGAACTCAAGGAGATTGGCCCCTCGGAATTGCGGGACTGGGTCCAGACAACCGCCGAAGGTGCATTCCGTCCCAATAAGCTGGCCCCCAACCTCAAAAGGGGATGGCGATTTTCCGCAGGTAGTTTATCCGTTCTAAATGACGCCCTTCGGGTCTTGTATCCGGGTGCGCTGGCAGATTGGTACGCCGAGCAACGGGGTCTTCGGGCTGCGGGATTCCGGGAATATTTCGGCCGACAGACGGGAATGTATCGGGTCACGCAGCAACTCACCGATGAATTTGCCGCACGCGCTGTCCTGGCGAATTGCGCTCCAGAATCATGTCGGAGACGCAGGATTTGGGACGTCCCGGGACTGTCACCCGATTCACCGGCTCAAACCTCTCTGGTTCCGTGCTTCGAGCCTTGCGGCACCATGATGGAAATGGCCCGAAGGATGGCCAAGGCGCAACAGGCACCCCGGGTTATCGTGGAACTTTTGCCGGAGGAACTGGAGTCGGCCATCGCCGCCGTTCGTCACGCCCTTGAGTCGCCCAACCGAGATTGTCGAGAGGGAGACCTTGCGGCTGCGGACAACCCACGTCGCTTGCGATTATTGGAGGCGACCCTCAAAAAAGCATCGGAAGCCACCGCCCCTGCGCCAACTCCGCTGTCCACCTAAGCGGGGGGAGCAATGCCGTGGCGAATGTCCCTTCCCTCGTACAGGTAGACCACATCTTCGGCGATGTTCTTGGCGTGGTCGGCAATGCGTTCGAGTGATTTGCTGATCGTCATCAAGTGGAGGCAACGCGTGATGGTCGGAGGCTTTTCGATCATGTAGCTCGCCAACTCCCTGTACAACTGCCGGTTCAACGCGTCCACATCCTTGTCTTGCGGAATCACTTCCACCGCCAGATGGGTCTCGCCGGTGGTAAAGGCGCGCAAGGCAGCATTCAGCATCTGCATGGCCATGGTGGCCATGCGGGGAATGTCAACATACGGTTTTAATTGCGGCTCTGTGTTCAGCTCGATGGCCCGCCGGGCAATGGTGGTTGCCTCGTCCCCCACCCGCTCCAAGTCCCTGGCAATCTTGGATGCGGAAACGATCAAACGAAGCTGTTTGGCGAGCGGAGCCTTGGCCAGAAGAAGGACCACCTGCTCGTCCACCTCCTTCTCCAGCCCGTCGACGTAGTCATCATCCTGGATGACCTCGCGGGCCAAATCATCTTCACGCTCCACCAAGGCACGAATCGCCTTGTTGACCGCTGCTTCCGCACGGCTGGCCATCAGTAGCAGCTTTTCCTGGAGCGCCGCGATCTCCGATTCAAAATGCGTCATACCATATCTCGTAAAACGGATTACCCGGTTCAACCAAATCGTCCGGTCACGTAATCCTCCGTCTGCTTCTTTGCCGGATTGGTGAATATCTTCGTTGTCAGGTCATACTCAACCAATTCCCCGATATAAAAGAAGGCGGTGTAATCGGAAATGCGCGTGGCCTGCTGCATGTTGTGGGTCACGATCACGATGGTGAAGTCCTTTTTGAGCTCCACAATCAGGTCCTCCACTTTGCCGGTGGCGATGGGGTCCAGAGCACTGGCCGGTTCATCCATGAGCAGGACCTGTGGACGAATGGCAATGGCCCGGGCAATGCAGAGTCGTTGCTGCTGGCCGCCGGAAAGCCCGAGGGCACTCTGATGGAGCCGGTCTTTGACCTCATCCCAAATAGCCGCCCCTTTGAGCGATTGTTCAACGATACCCTCGATCTCAGACCGTGACCGAATTCCCTGGAGCCGGAGTCCGTAGGCGATGTTGTCAAAAATCGATTTGGGAAACGGATTGGAACGTTGGAACACCATCCCGACTCGTTTCCGCAATTCGATGACGTCGACATCTTTGGCGTAAATGTCCTCTCCGCCCACCTTGCATTCCCCTACAATCCGAACTCCGTCGATCAGGTCGTTCATGCGGTTAAAACAGCGGAGGAAGGTGGACTTTCCGCAACCGGACGGACCGATGAACGCCGTCACCAGGTTCTCCCGAATGCCAATGGATATCCCCTTGAGGGCCCGCGAGGTTCCATAAAACAGCTCGAGGTTCCGAGTCTCCAGCAACGGTCGCGTTTCCGCTTGCGTGGAAGAATTCTTTGCTGAAATGGATGTAGGAGCAGCCATGGAAAGAGCTTTGGTTAGTGTCCAGAACGCATGCGGCGTCGGATTCGAGCCCGGGCAAAAATGGCGATGGCGTTCAAAGAAAACGTCAGCAACAACAAGACAAAGACGGTGCCGTATAGAATCGGCCGTGCCTTTTCGATGTTGGGCGCCTGACTGGCCAGGATATAGGTGTGGTAACCCAGATCCATAAATTGATCGTTCAAGGACCGGGGTAGGTCTGCCAAAAAGTATGCCGCACCCGTAAACAAAATGGGTGCCACCTCACCGGCAGCCCGACTGACCGCAAGAATTCCGCCCGTCAGAATGCCCGGTAATGCATTAGGCAAAACGATGCGGAGGATCGTTTGTAGCTTGGTCGCTCCCAAAGCCAGGCTTGCTTCTCTCAACCCTGGAGTGATGGCCCGAAGGGACTCTTCAGTGGCCACAATCACCACAGGCAACGTCATTACCGCCAAGGTCAGGGACGCCCAGATTAACGCAGGCTTTCCCCATTTGGGACTGGTGGCTCCGAACATATCGTCAATGCCTCCGCCGATCAGGTGCACAAAAAACCCGGCACCAAACAGTCCAAACACAATCGATGGAACACCCGCCAGATTGGAGATGGCAGCCCGAATGACCCGGGTGTACCAGGAATTGGACCGGGCATACTCCGTCAAGTAAACGGCGGTGGTCACCCCGATGGGGATGACGAAGACGGTCATGACCAGCACCCGGATGGAGGTTCCGATAATCATCGGAAGCACGGCTGCTGAATCTTTGTCGAAAAAGTCCTTCTTAGGAATGGTACTGACAAACCGCCACGACAATTGCGGCAGTCCGTTGATGACGACATTTCCGAGAATGACGAACAGAATGAGCAGAATGAAAACCGTCGCCGCCAACGAAACCGCAGTTCCAAGAGACGACCCCCAATCCATGCCGCTCTTCGACAAAGTGCGGGGTGCGTCCGAACGAGGCGAAGAACTCATCGTTTTCCCTCCAAACGGCGCTTGAGGCGATTGATGACGAAGTCTCCCAGCAAGTTGGTCAGAAAGGTCACCGCAAACAAGATCGTGCCCAGCATGAACAAAATGCGATAATGAGGGCTTCCCGGCACCAACTCACCCATTTCCGCAGCAATCGTGGTCGTGATGCTCCGTGCTGAATCAAACAGGTTCCATGACATCACCGGGGCCGAGCAAACAATCAGGACGATCATGGTCTCTCCAATCGCCCGACCAAATCCCAGGACCACTGCAGCAAACACTCCGGGAATCGCCGCCGGAAGTACAATGTCCCTGGCCGCCTGCCACCGGGAGGCTCCAACAGCCAGGGCAGCCTGGACATAACTCTTCGGCACACTGGTCAATGCATCCTCTGCAATGGAAAACACCAACGGAATCACCGCAAAACCAAGCGCAATCCCAGCCACAAATGCATTGAGCCGAACCTCGTAGTGGAACAGCGATTGCAACCATGTGGCCAGGACAAGGAGGGCAAAGGCCCCCACCACAACCGAGGGAATTCCCGCCAACATCTCAATTCCTGGCTTCACCCATTCTTTGACGCGTACCGGTGCCAATTGGCTGACGTACAAGGCCGCCGCCAATGCCAATGGGACTGCGAAGAACAAGCCGATCAGGGTGGTCTTCAGACTGCCAACAAACAGGGGTATGATGTTGAATTTCTGGATGTTTCCAACCGGTTGCCAGATGTACTGAGGACGATCATACCCACTCCATTGATGAGGTGTGAGAAGGTAGCTCCAACCACTCCCGTTGACGCCCGAATCCGGATCCGAGCGGGCGTACTCCGGGATGTCCTTTGACCCGTCCTCGCGTGCCTGCATCAGGTCCTTGAGGGTCTCCTGGTCCAAGGCTTTGAATTCCCGGACTGAAAGTCCCAAATATCGCTGTAGAACCTCCGGCGGAGTGGTCGCCATTTGGCTGGCCGGAATAATCGGTTGAATTAAACGGCTGTCAGTTTGGGACAAGATAACAGGAAATGCCTCCTTGCCTACAAACAAGAAGATGAGAAAAACCCCGGCGATGGCCGTGAAACTGACCCCTTGGATCATTTTCTCAGCAATCCATTCCAAGGGTCGCCCGTTTGCCGACCGACGGATTCCCGACCAATCCCGGTCGACACCACGCTGCTCTGGGGTCTCCTCAGTCATGAACAATGGCGGTGAATGACAACAAGGATTTCCCCCAGCAGAACGTCCGTTGAGGTAAATTTCCCATGGAATCCGGTCCTGCCAGCCCCTGAAGAGCTGACAAAACCCATGGAATTACTTGGCGCGAAGGCTGGCCGGGAGGGGGTAGTAACTGGCCTCCGACACCAACTTCTGCCCTTCATCACTGCGAATCCATTTCAACAGGGAGGACACTTCGCCGGTGTTCACCGCCGGGTTGACGTAGATGTACAGATAGCGCCACAGCGGATAGCTCTCTGCCAACACGGCTTCCTCGGACGGCTCAAAATAGGTTCCACCTTTGGTCTTCGCGATCTTCAATCGATTAACACCGCTCGCATACCCGACACCTCCGTAACCGATTCCCCCCTTGTCCTTCATAACGGCCTGAACCACACCGGCGGTGCCCTGTTGGGTTTGTGCGCTCGCGGCAAAGTCCTTGCCTTTCAGGACGTGCTCCTTGAAGAACTCATAAGTGCCGGAGCTATTCTCGCGGCTATAGACGGTAATGGGGATATCGGGGCCACCCACGTCCTTCCAGTTCTTGATTTTCCCGGTATAGATTCCTTCCAATTCATCGACCGTCAGTTGTGTGACGGTATTGACGGGATTGACGTAGATGGTGATGCCATCAAGGGCCACCTTGTATTCGGTGGGACGCTTCCCGAACGACTTGATGCAATTTTCGGTCTCCTTGGCTTTGATCGGTCGGGAGGCCGTTGCCAGATCCGTCTGGCCGTTTTGCAGTGCGGCAAATCCAATGCCCGAACCACCGCCGGTCACCTGGACCTTGGCACCCGGGGTTTTTTGCATATAGGCCTCCGCCCATTTCTGAGCCAGAACCACCATGGTGTCGGAGCCCTTGATGGTGATGCTGCCACCCAGCACCTGAACGGCGGTCGCCAGCGAAGCCGCGAGAAGAAGCAATTTGTTTTTCATAGTCAACATACCGACGATTGGACGTGAATCAGGTCGAAATGGTTTAGAATTTGAACATCAAGTCTGCCATGAAATGGCTCGCGGCGGATCTGTCGCCCAGCGTGTTGATGTTGCTGGGGTCCGGAAATTTATCGATGACCGTATTCAGGTAATACGAGAATACGAACGAGGCGGAACTGGTGAACGAATACTGCAGCTGGAAGTAATGCCCGCGGACGTTCGTTCCCCCTCTGTAGTTGCCATAGTTACCGAACCGGGAAGTCACCGGGCCAGTATCGCCGGGTATGGTATTGGCATAGAAGGCTCCGTTATCGTCATCCACTACTTCTTCGTACCAGGCATCCGCACCCAGGCTTTGGTAACGGTAGGTCACTTCCCACTTACGCTTGTCTCCCGCCTTGCCCAGGGTCAGACCGACCCGATACCCCTCGTTCTTGGAGGGTGCAGCAGGATTGTTGATGTACTCACCAAACACCTTCACAGGAAACACTCCCGGATAACCTGGGAAGGAATCGAGGTGGTAAGTGATATTTTCACTGATCACGAAGGGATTGTAGTCGTACACCAGCCGCCCCGGCGATGATTGGGTTGCAGGTGTCCGGGTGTTGCCGGAATTGACATTGGGAATGTTGTTGGCGGCGAGAAAGGTCCCGAGATTGTCCTTTCCCGACAGATTGAAAAACGCCACTCCAACTTGTGAATCCAACTTTTTCGTCCATTTGGCATCCCAGATGACCTGGGCTCCTTGTATGGCCGGATCATGACTGGGCGAAAGAATTGCCGAGCCATCAATGATGGGATTACCCGAATTGTTCGTCACACTGGATTGGTTCAATTCAGCGAGGACGTAGTATCCAGCCACCGCCTTAATCGACTGACGGTCATTGAATTGGTAGCCAACCTGGAGGGCCGCTCCCTCAGGAATATAGTCATTATCAAACACCATGTTCGACAATTGAAACGGATTGTCGAACCGACCAATGGTCGCGGAACCAGTCCAGGTCCCGTCATGGATCGGAGTCCACTTGGCATAGGCCGCATCAAAGGTCACCGGCTTGCGAGTGGCGTTGCCTTGAAGCGTGGCATTTGCAGAAAGAGGATTGCTAGCGTCGGCGGTTGCAAGCCGGATTCCAACTTCCAAATCATCCTGAATTGTGGCGGTCACACCCAGGCGAGCGCGAATTCGGTACCGGGTCCGCGTGGTATACCCTGGATGTTCGGCATAAAACTGCTCGAACCGGCCGCGGAAATCTCCGCCAACCTTCAGGCTGGTCACCCAGTCAGGCATCCCATTCTTCACCTGCACCGCTTTAGTGAAGTCGTTGTCGGCTTGCTGGCGCAATTCCTCACCCTCGTCGACCGTCAAGACACCTTTTTTGATCAGCTTGTCGATCAAGGCATCCGAGGATTGAGCCGATACCCCAATTCCACCCGCCAATAGCGAGCCGACCGCCAGCGAAAGCCGAGCGGCCCGGGAAATGGAGCCAATGCCAGAGTTACCCGTAGCAAAATTCATTCGATGTAGATGGTTCGACGTTCACCGTGGCAAACGAATGGCAGCAATGTGACATTCATGTTACACCGCTTTTCACACTCTTGACGTGCCTCAAGTGCACGATCGAATCGTTTACCCAGCTTAGTGTCCGCTAGTTATAGCGTCTCTTTTTTGGTGCGGACAAGGGATATCCTCTGAAACTAAACTTCCACTGCATCCCCGAACCCGGCGCCTTGGGGCGGTCCGGTCCGCTCCCGCCGCTTGAGGGCAAGCGGCCTACAGGGGTTTGCCACCGTTCGAGAATAGCCGGTTCCTTGGCAGCCATAGGCCACGAGGCAGCAGTCGTCCCGGACAACTTCGAAGTCGGAATTGCTCTCATGGGCAATCCCAGCCAAATTAGGGCGTGACCAGATTTCACCACTCCACAGTCAGTCGACGGCGGTTCCTATCGACTTTTGTGGGTGCCAGCGCCGCCGCAGCAGCGAAGCCGGGCGCATTGATCGCCGAGGGGGAGCCTATGGTGACGTTGCCCTTTGAAAATGGCGACCGCCCGCTGGTTCAATATCCACAAAAGCGTCCCTTGATTCGGCATACTTCGCGTCCGCCACAGTTGGAAACTCCGTTTGAAGTGTTTAATGACGGACTACTGACTCCCAACGCCGCCTTTTTCGTACGCTATCACCTGACGGTCTCTCCGCCCTCACCGGCACTATTGGAGCCGGACAAGTATCTGCTGGAAATCAAAGGAAGTGTGGGAAAGCCGATCAGCTATTCAGTGGCGGCATTGCAGCAGGCGTTTCCCACCACCGAGGTGGTGGCAGTGAACCAATGTTCGGGTAATTCACGCGGTTTTTTCACCCCCCGTGTCCCGGGCGGCCAATTGGGCAATGGGGCCATGGGGTGCGCGCGATGGAGGGGTGTCCGACTGGCTGACGTCCTGCAAGCCGCTGAGCCCAAAGCCGAGGTCCGGCAAGCCCTTTTCAATGGATTGGACCGCCCCCTGCTCCCCGCGTCGCCCGATTTCATCAAAGCCTTGGATATCGACGTTGCCCTCGCCCCTGAACCGATCCTGGCTTGGGAGATGAATGGGGAGGCCCTGCCCTGGCTCAATGGCTACCCCTTACGGTTGGTCGTGCCTGGATACTACGGGACTTATTGGGTGAAGCATGTGAACGAAATCACCCTGGTCGACCAATCCTACCAGGGATTCTATATGAATCCCGCCTACCGGATTCCCGACGATCCGTGCGCTCATGTCGAGCCAGGAACCACCCCCAAGAAGACCGTCCCCATTCAGCGACTCAATGTGCGCTCGTTCATCACCAGTCTGGGAAACGGTACCAAGGTCAAAATGGGTGAAACGATCCGCGTCAGGGGAATTGCTTTCGACGGCGGCGGCGGAATCGAGGAAATCCTCTTTTCCCCCGATCCACGGCAGGGATGGCAGGTGGGACGCCTGGGAGAAAGCCTGGGTAAATTCGCCTTTCGTGAATGGACAGTGGATTGGACTCCCAAGCGCACCGGACTGCATGAACTTCGGGTAAAAGCGACCAATCGACTGGGCGAGTCTCAACCGCTGGAACCACTCTGGAACCCGGCGGGGTACATGCGAAACGTCGTCGAATCGGTTTCGGTCCTTGCGGTATGATTCCGAATTTATGAAGAGCCCATCGTTGTTCCGCTCGATTTCTTGCCTCGGAGCCGCCTCTCTGACTTGGATGGCGCTGGCTCAATCGACGATCGTTCCGAAAGGAACGGAAGAATGGAAGCTTCCGCCAGAGCCATTCACCCTCAAGAACAGTCCGGGCGTGGAGCTGATGAAGTCCAATTGCCTGCTCTGTCACTCGACCGAGTATATTTCCACCCAACCTCCCTTGAAGCGGGGACAATGGGAGGCCGAGGTCACGAAGATGCGGGTCAAATTTGCCGCACCCATTTCGACCAACTCGGTTCCTGAATTGGTCGACTATCTGGTCCGGAACTACGGCACGACCAACCGGTAAAGCGGCACTAAAATTGGTGGGCTTCGGAACATCGAAGATTCCAGAGTTTAATTTGAGCAAGATCGCCCAACGGTCATCCGCTCCACCAAATGATCGATGGCCACGTCCATGTCGTGGGGAACGGATCGTCAGGTTCCGGAGCCTCGCTATCGCTTCGGTCCCCACGTCACCGACTTTTGGCCCGCGTTTTATTGCATAGCATCGGTCTGCCGGGGTCTGCATTGCGCGGAAATCTGGACGAAGTTTATCGAGACCGATTGCTCGAGTTCATCGATGAATCGCCGCTCAGCCACGTGGTGCTGTTGGCCCATGAACACGCGTATACATCCGAGGGTCGCCTGCTACCGGACTTTGGCTCGATGTATGTTCCGAATGATTACGTCTTGTCATTGACCCGCAGCAACCCACGCCTTCTCGCTGGTGTTTCCATTCATCCCGCCAGGTCGGACGCAATCCCTGAACTGGATCGATGCGTCGATGCGGGGGCGGTCCTGATGAAGTGCCTGCCCAATTGCCAGAACATCAACTGTTCCAATCCGGCTTATCGAAAGTTTTGGGAGCGCATGGCCTATCACCGTCTTCCCCTTCTAGCCCATACGGGTGGGGAATTAAGCCTTCCCGTTTTCAATCCCCGATTCGCTGACCCCGTTTTGCTGGAACTGCCCCTGCAATGCGGGGTCACCGTCATCGCCGCACACTGCGGAACTCGAAGTCATCTTTTCGATCCGGACTACCTCCCCCAATTTGCGCGACTTCTCGAAAAATACCCGCACTTGTATGGCGACAACAGCGGAATGCAAACCCCTTTCCGGTCCGCTCATTTTCGGACTCTCTTGTCGGAACCGTACATGAACCGGATGGTGCACGGAAGCGACTATCCCATTCCCGTTTCCGGTTTCTGGAGTGCCCTTCGAAGGACAATCACCTGGTCGCACTGGCATGAAACGCGGAGAATTCCCAATCCCCTGACCCGGGACATCCAGATCAAACAAAGCATGGGCTTCCGGGCGGACTCCTTCACCCGCCTGACAGACCTGCTTCATGGAGGCGTGGGAAAGTAGCTCGCGACCCGGCTGCAAACATTTTCACTGATCAACTAAGAATTTAGTTGCTAAGCCGTCCCCCGATCTCCATCTTGCAACTAATTCGTTAATAGCTGAACCTCCGCTCATGCCAAGAAAGAAATCCAGCAGCCTCACCGACGCCGAACATCGGATCATGGAAATCCTGTGGGCCCAGGGTTCCGGGACGGTGGCCGACGTTGTCGAGGCTCTCAGCGGTAAGGATGGTACCGCTTATAACACCATCCTGACCTTGATGCGCATCCTCCGAGACAAAGGTTACCTGACCTGCCGAAAGGAGGGACGCGCCCATGTTTATCTTCCAAAAGTGCAACGCGAAGATGCTGCCCGCAGCGCCGTTCGCCAACTCCTCGGAAAATTTTTCTCCGATTCACCCGGTGAACTGGTCCTGACCTTCCTTCGCGAAGAGGATATCAGCCCGTCCGAGTTGGACGAACTCAAACGCCGTATCCAAAAGGGATGATCCATGAAAACCGGTATTGAAAACAGTCTTGGCGACATTTTCACGGCCCTCATCAATGGGACCTATCAAGGGGTTCTGATCACCCTCGCAGTTCTCGCTTACCTGAGATTCGCGCGTTCGATCAATGCCGCCACACGCCATGCGCTGCTGATGGCAACCCTGGCCGTTGTGACCCTTCTTCCCGCAGTTCATTGGCTTATTCGTCCTCAATCCCAGCCAAAAGCACCTGCAAGCGTCGTTGGAACTCCTGCTGCGGTTCTGCCGAGGATCACTCGGGTGACTTCTACTGCTCCCGAACATCTGAAGCCGTCCGGTTCATCGCGGAGCCACAACCCCAGTGCCCGCAAATCGACACCGCCCAATTTGCTCGAGCCTTCGATGGGGACCACCAAGCCAGTCGCTGCCCAAGGATCAACAGCCATGGAAGCGCCCTTACCTCATGATCGGCAAAACCCGAAAGAACCGCTTGCTAAGGAAAGTTCACCGGGTCGCTCCGATCGATTCCATTCCGCGCTTCGTCAAGCATACGACTGGATCAAGTCAGCGTCCTGGTGGTCCGCCCTGACGGCCCCCCCCGCACAATGGACGGCGGCGGTCTCCCGGAGGAATTGGTCTGCCGGTTTGGCCTTGGGATGGATGGTGCTGGCCATTGGCTTATCCATTCGCCTGGCCTTCCAATACCTTCAACTTTGGAGACTGAAGAAATCCTCCGAATCCGCTCAGCATGACGACCTGCAACTGTTCCGCGCAGTATCCCAGGATTTGAAGCTTCATCGCAAACCGCGGCTCTTGGTCAGCCGAAGAATTTCCATCCCCCTGGCTGCGGGATTCCTCCATCCGGCGGTCATCCTTCCCTGGGACCTTTCCGATTCCCTGGAACGGGATGCACTGCGGACGCTGCTGCGCCATGAGCTGGCGCATCTCGCCCGCAACGATGATTGGGCCAACCTTTTCCAGCTGGGTGCCCAGGCGCTCTACTTTTTCAACCCTGCCGTCTGGCTTCTGGCAAGGCGCTTGAACGTCGAACGTGAAATCGCCTGCGACGACCATGTCCTTCAGGCCACGTCCAGCCCACGCGATTACGCCCTTTTGCTCACCGAATTTGTCCGCCGCCGGTCCGGTCGCCCTTGGGTGACTGCCTCCGGCGCGTGGAGTCACAAGAGTCAACTGAAAGAACGAATCGATATGATTCTCAATTCACAACGCAACACCTCACCGCTGCCATCCCGGGTTCGGGTGGGAGCGCTCACTGTCGGTGCCGTGATACTGGCCATGGCCGGTCTCCGCATCGGACCTCGCATCGCTCTGGCGGATGCTCCCCCCACGGCGATACCCACACCCACGACATCCGCTCCGGTCGATGGCGCGGACGTCGCCCCCGTCGTCGCAGTTCACACCTCGACCACGTCCCAGGCGCTTCCCACACCGGTCCGTCTTCCGCTGGCCACGGACCTCCACAGCACGGTGACCATTGCCAGGGCGGATTCACCCGATGCATTAGCCGCGGAAAAGCCCATTGGTTCGACCGAATCGGGACCCCGGTCCAAAGACGCACCGGTTGAAGCGCCCCGGGCCATCCCCGCCCCCCCTGCTCCCACGACGGAATCGGACCCCACCTTGCAAGCACCCCAGGTTTTGAAAGCCATTCCGGTCCCGCCGACACCGTCCGCCCTGAACGTCCCGGTCCCACAGGAAGCGGCCCCTGAAAACCTGGATCAGCGCCTCGCACGCCTTGAAAAACTGGTCCATGAACTCCTCCAAAGGGACCAGCCCCAACCTTCCGCCGGAGCCGAGATGGAGAAGGTCGTCCGCCAATTGCAGGCTGAAACCCGACGCTTTGAAGTCCTTGCCAAGAACTCTGGAAAAGCGGCCGTCACCTCCCGAATCACCGCCGACGCCAATGGCAACCTGACGCTGGTTCAAAACGAACTTGAGGCGAAGCAAGAAGCGGAACAAGCCCAGCATGAAGCGGAAGAAGCCCGTCGCGAAGCCATCGAAGAGGCAAAGCAGGCTGAACTTGAAGCAGAGCAGGCCGCAATGGAAGCCAAGCAGGAGGCGGAACAAGCCCAACGCGAGGCGGAGGAAGAACGCCGCCAAGCTCTGGAAGAGGCAAAACAGGCAGAACGCGAGGCGAGACAGGCCGAAGTGGAGGCAGCCCGCGAGAAGCTGCAGCAGGACCGAGAACAGCGCAAAGAACTGAAAGAACAGCGCAAGGCATTGCTGGACGAGCAGTCCGAGCTAAAGAAGCGTCTACTGGATATCGAAAAGGAACTGTCCCGTCTCAAACTTCCTGGGGAAGATGTCAGCCCCCTGAAGAAATAGTCCTTAGAGCCTTCCTCCAGGTCCATCGGCTCCGCGATTAAGTTCCACATCGCGGAGCCTTGCCTCCCAACGACCATGACCCTCCTTTCGCGACAAACCTACGCCGCTTCTGCTTCGAACGTTCCGAATTTCAAGACCGGAGAGCCGTCCGATCAGGTTCATCTGGAATTCATCCGGGACCAGGCCGCCATCGCCGATCCTGCAGGTGGCGAAGCTGTTGAAGCCTACCATCGATCCCTCTTCCTGTATCGTAATGCCGGAGAAATGGAGCGTTTGGACCAGCAAGCCCGTCTCCACGAACATCGGTTGCGAGGGCTTGAACTCCGGCTCAGTGAAATCGAGGGTCAACTTTCATCGCTTCCGCACCTGCTTGCCAACCCGCTGGGTCCGCAACCGGGCGAGCCCACCGAGCGTCCCCCCTCCACCCCTTGGAATGCGTGGGATGTGGCCATGTTCATCCTCGCCGGTGTGGGTGTAGTCGGGCTCCTGGTCTTTGGTATCTTCAACATTTCTTTCAATCTTCTCGAATCGGGGTTGGTCACCTTCCAGGAAAATCCGGTTCGGGCCTATTTCTGGGCGGCTCTTCTCCCGGCTGGAGCCCTGGCAGTGAAGGTGGGGTGGGATTGTTTGCGTCACCCAAAACTGCGCGGGGTTTATCTTTGGTCGTGTCTGGTGCTGGGCATCCTCGGAGTGTTGGCATGGCTCTCGGCCTATGCAGCCGTTTATCCCTCGTTGTCCAAAAATACCGCAGAGCGAATTCAATCGCTTTCCGTCTTTTCCGCACCGACTTCCGATGTCGGCTGGTTGATGGGAACCAATTCAGCCGGGACCCGATGGATTGACATCCTGCTGGTCGGCAGTCAGGCCGTTGCCGAGATTTTTGTCTCGGCGGTCCTCGGCATCTACATGACCCAGGTCTTCCATCGGCATCACTCCGCCCGCTCATCGCGAAATCCACGCTTTTCCCAATTGGAAGAGCAACGAGTGAAGCTCGAAACGGAAATGTCGCGCGAACGCCTCGGACTGGCCGAGGCACGCGGACAGAAGCAACGATTGGAACATCAGCTCAACGCCCTATTGGCCTTTGCGCAATCGGCATGGCAACGAGAAGTAGCCCTGCGCCGGGACCAAACCCATCAGCAGCGGGTCCTCCTCGACCAGATTGCATCCCAATTGCGCGAGCAACTGGGCGGAATGGTTCTCGGAAATCGGGTGCCTGCACTCCGAGAACCTTCGTCTCCAACAAATCCCCCAACCGATATCACCTCGCGTTCATGAACCCTTGGATGAAACTTCGGATTCGGACGGTATTGTTGTTGGCCATTCACTGGCTGGCCTCCGCGGGAACCGCTCCAACTCCTGCACCTCCAGCCGTCGACCTGGTCGTGGGTTTGTCACCTCATCTGGAGCGGTCGGTCAAAGATGACGTTTACCGACGGGTGGTTGGGCTTTTGGTTCAGGATTTGCCGGGAGGAAGCTCCCTATCCGTTTATGATGCCTGTCATCTGACCACCGTCACGCATGTGGTGATACCCACCTCCCGCGCATTTCAAAACGAGCGGACCCGGGTCAATCAATTTCAAGAGCCCATCCGGCAACTTCGGGAATTTTTAGCCCGCGAAACCGGAACCAATGGTGCCGAAGCCAGTCCATTGCCGGGATCGATTCGAATGCCCCAATTCCTGGCCTTCGTCGGCGAGCAGCATGTGCGTTCCAACCATCCAGTGACCCTGGTGGTCCTCGGCAGTCCGCTGTACATCGATCCGAAGGAACCCGGCTTCTCGATGCGCGATGGCTATTTTCCCAGCGACGGCCACCTCTTCGCTTCGAAGGACCAATCCGTCTACGGGCTCAAGGGACGTTCGAATGCCTTGGTGGGGCTGACTGTTCTCTGGGGCTTTTTCGGGGATCCCTGGCTCAATGAACTCCACCACGATCGCGTCCAGCGATTCTGGAGCCTGTTCCTGAAGGAGCAATCCGGGCGTCTGGGCCTCTTTTCATCCGATTTGGCCACCGTCTTCAAATCGGTTCGAGTGGCCTCCGAGGACCTCCATCCGCCGGTCTTTGCCCTCGATCCTTCAAAGACCAAGGTGACCATGTGGCGGCTAAATCGGACGGTGGGGGAGTCGGACTGGATCACCCAGGAAACCCTTCCCACCACTGCGAAGGTTCCACCCCAATCTCCTTTGGGACGTCTGAAGATCGGCATCCGATGGCGTGGAAATGTTGATCTGGACCTCTACTCCCGCCCCCGCCCGGAGGCGGAAGTCCTCTTTTTCGATCATTCCCAGAGCCCGGAAGGCTACTACTACAAGGACCATCGGGCCTCCCCTGATCGCGACTATGAGTTCATTGAATTTGAGACACCGGTTGACGTCCGGGAGATCGAAGCCATGGTGAATTTCTACGGCGGGGAACAGCCTGTCCCACCCTCTGGGGAAGTCCGACTTGAATTTGAAGGTCGCATCTACTCCGGCAGCTTTCACCTGAACGGGCTGCACGGAAATCAGGGCCGGGGCGGTCCAGCTCAGGTCGATTATTGGACCCGACTGAATATTCCGGAATTGCTGGGCTTGGCGGTGCCACGATCAGCGTCCGCCCATTGAAGTGGAGTCGCGCCCCCGAACCGGGAGGCGATCTCTTTCAAAGGAAGGTTATTCCTCCGAAGTTACCCAAAGTCGTGGGAACCCGGTTGGGCAAGTTCGACGAATTCCAGTCGTTCAATCGTCTCGGCCTTCACATGGATCGTGCCGTGCCGACGTTGGGCCTGCCCCACCACTTGAAGGAACGGTTCGGCGGTGATGGTCAACCGTTCCTGTTCGAACAGAACCGGATTGACGATGACATTTGTCACCCCGGTTTCGTCTTCCAGGCTGACGAAGCAGACGCCTTTGGCCGTCCCGGGGCGTTGTCGACAGATGACCTGCCCGGCAACCCGGACACGGGTGCCGTCCTTGACCTCGAGCAGATCGTCAGCGGTCCAGATATTCGCCAGTTTGGACCGGACAAGAGCCATCGGATGCTTGCCCGTGGTGAGTCGGAGCCCCGAGTAATCCGCCTGCAATCGTTCCGCAGGCGTCATGGGGTTTAGGGGCCCGGAAACAACCGGCCCCTCCTCGGAATGCCAGAGCTCCCCTTCCCTTCGGGGTCGTGCGACTGACCAGAGGGCCGCCCTTCGATGCGGGGTCACGGTTTTGAGGGCACCAATTTCGCCCAGGGTTGTCCATTCTGCCGCCGTGAAGGGAACCCGGGCCCGCAAATCATCCAGGGACTTGAAGGGATGCGAGGCACGCTGGTCGATCAGTGCCTGGGCATGCCGACGGTCGAGTCCTTGGACCTGCCGAAGACCCAGTCGAATGCCTGAATCCGACGCCAAGGTGCAGTCCCAATCCGATTGCGCTACACACACGGGGCGGACCTTGATCCCCCGCCGACGGGCGTCCTGTACCAGGGTTGCCGGGGAATAGAAGCCCATGGGCTGGTTGTTGAGCAGAGCGCAGTAAAACTCAGTCGGGCGATGGGCTTTCAGATAGGCACTGGCATAGGCCAGGTGGGCAAAGCTGATCGCGTGAGACTCTGGAAATCCGTAGAGTGCAAAAGAACCGACCGATTTGACGATGGATTCCGCCACTTCCTCAGCAACGCCTTTCCTGCTCAACGCCGCCCGCAGCTTCACCTGAGCCTTCTGCATCCGTTCGTCAGACCGATGAAAACTCATCGCCTTCCGCAATTCCTCGGCTTCTTCTCCCGAGAAATCGGCCATCACCATGGCCATTTGAAGCATCTGTTCCTGAAACAGCGGCACACCCAGTGTCCGTTCAAGCACAGGAACCAGCTCCGGTGCCGGATAGTCCACCGCCTCCGTCCCCGACCTTCTCCTCAGGTAGGGATGGGCCAGGTCCCCTTGAATGGGGCCGGGACGGATGATCGCCACTTCGATGACCAGATCGTAAAAGCACACCGGCTTCATCCGGGGCAAGGTGGCCATTTGCGCCCGACTCTCGACTTGAAAGACCCCGACGGTGTCTGCTTTCTGCAAAAGTTCAAAGGTGGCGGGGTCATTTTCCGGGAGTTGGCCCAGGTCGACGGGATGGCCCCGTTCAGAGCAGAGCGTCACGGTGTCCTTGAGGGCGGCCATCATTCCCAAGCCAAGTAGGTCCACCTTGATGATACCCAGGTCTTCGCAATCGTCTTTATCCCATTGGGCCACCACACGACCCGGCATCGAGGCATTTTCCAAAGGAATGAATCGGTGGAGCTGATTTTGGCAGATGATCATCCCTCCCGAATGCTGTCCCAAATGCCGTGGAAGCCGCGCCATTTGCTGGTACAGCGTGGCGAAGGTGGCGCTTCGGGGATGGGTTAGCGGCAATCCAGCACGTTCCAGTTGCTCCTGCAAAGCCATCGTGTGAGGAAAATCGCCGCTGGCAAACAGACTGGAAAACCGGTCCAGAACATCCCCCGGAAACCCAAGGACCTTTCCCAGCTCCCGAGCCGCGCTCCGTCCCCGATAGGTAATGAAAGTCCCGGTCATCGCAGCCCCGTGGGGACCATGCCGTCGATAGACCTCCTGGATCACCTGCTCCCGCTGATCGCCACTGGGAAGGTCAATATCGATATCCGGCCAGCCCTTGCGATTTTCGGTTAGGAATCTCTCGAAGAGCACGTTAAAGCGAACCGGATCGACTGCGGTGATCCCGAGGCAATAACAAACAGCACTGTTGGCAGCGCTGCCCCGCCCCTGGGCCAGGATATCATTCGATCGGCAGTAGCGAACCAAGTCGGCAACGAGCAGGAAATAGCCGGAAAATCCCAGCTTTTCGATCAAGGCCAGTTCCTTTTCCAGCAAAAGGCGGACCTTGGTCGGTATCTTCCCATGGTACCGGCCTCGGGCACCCTCCTCCGTCCAGGCCCGAAGAAGGCCCGGCATGGTCTGCCCCGGCTCGACCGGATACCGCGGGAATTCATAGCCCAAGTCTGCCAAACGAAATCCTACCCGTTCATCCAGTCGAACGGTATTGGCGAGTGCCTCCGGGAGGTGGCTAAAGAGCTCCGACATGACCGCCGGCGGTTTCAGATATCGCTCTGCGTTGCGACTCAAACGACGTCCGGCGGTATCGACCGAAACCTGATTTCGCAGACAGGTAAAGATGTCGAAAAGCTTTCGTCCGTCCGAATGCGCATAGAGGACGCCATTGGTGGCCAGCAAGGGCAGTCGACTCGATTGGGATAGTTCCACCAAGGCTAGGTTGGCGGCATCCTGTTCCCGGTCCCAATGCCGCTGGATTTCGACATAGACCCGGTCCATCCCAAAGGCCGTCGTCAGCCGACGAAGGATTTCTTTCGGGCCAGGTGATATTCCAGGCTGCTGCGGGTTTAGAGAGCCCTGGAAAGACCGTTGTAGCGGTCCTTCCTCATCCCCGCTGAGGGCGATCAATCCATCGGCAAATTCGGGGAGTTCGCTCCATTGGACCCTTCCCTCTCCCTTGGGAGCGCGTAGGGCCGCCCGAGTCAGCATCTGACATAGATTTTGATAGCCGTTTCGATTCTCGACAATGACCGGCAAGACCGAGCCATCTTCGAGGAGGAGTTCAGCCCCGTAGCGGGCCCGTAAGCCGGAGGCTGCCGCAGCCGAGGTCAATCGGGGAGCACCGTAAACTCCCATCCGGTCCAGAACAGCCAGCGATCCGCAACCCAGGGAGGCGGCTTCGTTGACCAAAGCCTCGGGCAGCGAGGCGCCCCGGAGGAAGCTGAAGGCACTGCGGGCGTGCCATTCCACATAGGCAGGGGAGGCCATCCAAAAGCTGAAGAGAAAGTGTCGCTCCGCAATCGTCTGACTTAGTCCAACGCTCTACGGGTCAACCGAAACTTGCCCGAGGCTTCGCCCAACAACATTTCCGCTGGCCAAGCCAGGACGGGATGCGGACTTCCAACAAGTCGTTGCAATTCACCCAAGGCGTCGGCCAAACCCATCGGGTTGGTCTCGGCATCGTCCGGAATGTACCGGATGCGCGCAGCTCCCGAAGTGTCCTGAACACATTGATAATGAAGAATGCCGGTGGCAGACGTCAGGCACTCATCCACCTGGCGGGTGGTCACCCGGGTACCGTCCGGGCGGACCAGGCAGTCCCTCACACGCCCGTGGAGTTCCCAGGCCATATCGGACTTCATTCGCGAACGAACGGCCAGGTCTCCGATCCGGTAGCGGATCAGGGGCATGTACTCATTGGTCATGGTCGTGACGACCAATTCACCGATCCCTGAAGCGTCGGGTTGGACGATTTCGAGCCAGGCCGTTTCAGCGCTGGCCCGGAGAAATCCATTGGCGTCTTCCATCAATAGATGCCCGGTTTCCGTTGCCCCGTAGAGATTGAAGACGGGAACCCCCAACGCACGGGTCACCGCAGCGCGGTGGAATCCGCTGACAAATTCATAACTGGAGAGAACAAATCGGAGGGACGGAAATCGAACGCCACGCCGGAGACAATGACGGGCCAGAGCCGTCGCATAAACGGGATCAGCGTCCAGGAAGAGAGGCTTCCACTCCAAAATCTCGGAGACGATTCGGTCCCATTCCGCCTCACTCCACAACCAGGGTTGCCGGGAGGTCGAGAGCAGGAGAACCGATTCATCGGTCCTCTCCCGGGCAGTCGTTTGTCCCTGATTGCAAAGTCCACCGCCACAGGAGGGCGAGGCCAGAACGGCCCGCCGGGCGGAAGGATTTTTCTCCAGTTCCGCGGCGACGAACCGGTTCAATTGAAGGGCCCGACTTTCCTGTTCCCCCCACCAGCCCACCCCCAACAGCAGCGGCTGCCGTTCTCCAGAAGTCCCGGAGGTGTGCTCCAACTCGACTTCCGCACGGTCCAGTAACGTGGAAAGTTCCACTCCGTCCCGAAGGAAATTATGGGGGAAATTCAGCCCCATCTCGTGACGAGTGATGAAGGGCAGTCGAAACCAATCCTTGGCCGCCAAGTCGGCGCGTCCTGGAACCGCTTGATACAACTCCCGATACAGGGGCACCTCGCGCCTCCACCGGGCCACTCGCAAATGCGCCGGCTCTTGAACGGGTGGGGAAAATGGCTCGACAAGTTGCATCGTCATCTATGGGTCGTGATCCAGCGCAGATCCTTTCAGCCTGACCTGCTGGAATGGAAGGTAACCCATAACGGTAACACTGCCAGTGATGGCCATGGGTTGTTTTAGGCTTCGCATGGGATGCGTTCCTCAGTCAGGATTCAAACGTGACGGCGACAACCACCATCGGATTCCTCGGAGCCGGGAAAATGGCGACTGCCCTGGCCCACGGATTTCTTCGGTCCGGCCTGGTCACTCCCGAGCGCTTGATCGCCAGCGCCACCCAACCGTCCACCCGGACCGCTTTTGCCGAAGGGGTGGGCGCCCGGGTCACCGCCTCCAATGCCGAAGTCATCGGGTTTGCCGACATTGTCTTTCTGGCGGTCAAACCGGGACAGGTGGCGGGCGTTCTCAGCTCCCTTCGCCCGGAGTGGAACCTCAACCGCCACCTGCTCATTTCGGTGGCAGGCGGAATCACCTTGGAACGTCTTGAGTCCCAGGCACCCGGCGTACGAGTGATTCGGGTGATGCCCAATACCCCTTCATTGGTTGGTCAGGGGGCCAGCGCTTATGCCTTAGGATCTGGTGCCACCGAGTCCGATGCCGCCACCGCCCAGCAATTGCTCAGCAGCGTCGGCATCGCCATCCAGGTTCCCGAAGCCCTCCTCGACGCCGTCACCGGCCTCAGCGGCAGCGGTCCAGCCTACGCGTTTGTGATGATCGAAGCTCTGGCGGATGGAGGCGTGGCCGCCGGCTTACCCAGGGCCCTAGCCCAAAGATTGGCCGCCCAAACCCTTCTGGGAGCTGCCCAGATGGTCTTGTCTACCGGCCAGCATCCCGGTGCCCTGAAGGATGCCGTCTGCAGTCCGGGGGGCACCACCATTGAGGGAATTCATGAACTCGAACGCGCGGGCGTTCGTGCCGCATTGATGTCCGCCGTGCGGGCATCGGCGGACAAATCCCGTCGGCTCGGTCAGGCTTGAACTGTGAAATTCCCCCCTCCCACCGAACCTCAGGCCCGGACCATCTGGTTTGCCCTGACGGGCCTCTCCGTCGCGCTGACCCTGGCCATTCTTGGCACCGCCGTGATGGGACTGCGGTACCTCCTCTTGCTGCTGGCACCGGTCCTCTGGCCCCTGGCCATCGCCGGTGTCGCCGCCTACCTGCTCGATCCGGTCGTGGAATGGCTGTCGAAGAGAGGCATATCCCGGGCGCGAGGCGTGATCCTGGTGTTTGCCTTGGCCACCAGTGTGTTAATCGCCTTGATTGTCCTCATTGTCCCGCCCGCCATTGGTGAATTCGGAAAACTCGTTAACCGCATTCCCGGGTATCTCCATACCCTCCAGGTGCGGGTCGACAATTCCCTCAATCATCCACCCCCAAGCCTCCAACGAATCCTGCCTCCCGAATGGCAGGAAAAGCTGGGCCTGAAAAACCATCCGTCCACAAATCTGACCCACCTCGAGAGTGGAACCAATGCCGCCATCGACTTGACCGGCGGCGATACCAATCTGACCCCGGAGGTCACACTGAGTGTCACCAACCTGCTCGCAAACCTTCCCACCTCAACGACCGAATCCACCTGGTGGATGAAGGCCCTCGATCCTCGGGCCCTCAAATCCGCCGGGGGCTGGGTGGCCGCCGTCGCACCTGAGATCGGCGGTTGGCTGGCCAGCCAGTTGGGGCGCGTCGCATCGTGGATGGGGTTGGTTGTGGGACTGGCCTTGGTGCCGGTTTATGCCTTCTACTTTTTGATCGAGAAGCGTGGCATTTCCAGCCAATGGACCACCTACCTCCCGGTTTCGGATTCTCGTTTCAAGGAAGAACTGGTGTTCGTGCTCAGCAGCATTAACGAATACCTGGTGGTCTTTTTCCGAGGCCAGGTGCTGGTGGCCATGGCCGACGGGCTCATGTATACCGTCGGGTTTTTGATCATTAACCTGCCCTACGCCCTGCTGCTCGGCCTGCTGGCTACTGTCCTGAGCATCATCCCCTTCCTGGGCACCATCGTCACCTTCGTGCTGGCGATGACCATCGCGGCCTTTCAGTTCGGCGATTGGGCTCACATCTTCATGGTCCTGGCCATTTTTGGTGTGGTTCAGGCCACGGAGGCGTTAGTTCTTCAGCCCAAAATCATCGGGGACCGCGTCGGACTCCATCCCCTCACCATCATCATCGCCTTGATGGTAGGCACGACCCTACTGGGCGGCATTTTGGGTGGCATTCTGGCCATTCCACTGACCGCCGCCCTAAGGGTCATCATGTTCCGGTACGTGTGGAAACGACCCGATGTCAACGTGACCCCGACCGTGGAAACGGCGGAATCGTTGCCTGCCAGATAGCCGCTTTTCTTTCTAGCCATACGATTCAAGTGCAACCTCCTGAACAAGAACAACATCGGTAGGGCGAGGCTCCAGCCGAGCCGCGGCGGTTCAGATCACATGCGTTTTGCAAGGGCGAAGCCAATAGGCCTTCCGCAGGACCGAACTACGGCGGTTTGGACCATACCAAATTCGCGGGCGCAGGCCCAAGCGGCAGGATGCCGCTGCCACTTCGGTGCCCCATTCCGCAGGGGCGAAGCCCATAGGCCGTCCGCAGGACCGAGGCTGCCCGACTTACCGACGTCCCAACAGGTTTGAAAACCTTCGGTACAGCTGCGCCCCACCCGTGGCACTTCGGGGTCAGGCTGGATATAACTGGGCTGGATTGCGAGACGGACGTGGTTCTGACGACTTGCGTCTTGGACCGGTGCCCATCGGCCCCATCACCCAATCCTTTTTTCTCTGAGTGCACTGTGCGATTGATCCTCAGGACAGTGAGCAAGAGTCGAACCACAGAGGACTCAGAGAGCTCAGAGAACCCCTTTTTTCAATGGCGTTTGTTTGAGTCGCCGGGGCAGGCGAAAAACTGACAACTGGAAGGTTTGGAAACCTGCGCTACATCGAACGCCCGCCGATCTGTCAATCCGGTTCACGGACTCTATTCACCTCCGAATTTTGAAGGTCTTCCCTACCTTTGAATCATTCTGACCAAATCCTCAAAGCCTCTGGATGGAAGTGCCATGAACCATTTGCCATGATAGTTCGTCCAGCAGACCACAATCAGGCCTAGCAGAAGAGGATCAATATCGTCCCATGCCCCTGCTGCTCCGCCTTCTGCAACATTACCTTACAACGGATCAGCTTTTTCCTTATCTAATCTCTCGAGGCGGCGGAGACGCTTCCACCCTTTGGAAATGATGGAATGGCAAAATGAACTTGCTGAGCTTGTTGGCGGTGGCGGTATGGAAGCAATACGCTGTAGGCCGGGTTCCCCAACCCGGCGTCTTGGGGAGACCCGGTCGGCTCGCGCCGCTTGAGGGCAAGCGGCCTACAAGATTCCATGACCGTTCGCTGATGCCCGGTTCATTGGCAGCTTCGCCGATGTTGCTCTTAATCAATATTCTGCAATTGAAGCGAAGGGATGAGAAGTCAAGCGGTTATGTGGAGGAATGGGTTTCGGAAAGGGCCGTTGGCCCTCGAGACAGAATCAGAATGGAGACGATTCGGACCACCGCAGTTTGGCAGGAGCCTGTCTGTCCTGGGTGATGTCGGGAAGCCCAAGTCTAGTGTCCACGACCGCTTTGCGTGGTGAAGGCCCCTACTGCGGGGTTGCGGCGCAGGAATATTTTTGGTTTAATTTTTTGTCGCAAACAAAAAAGATGAATTGCTGGACGGAATGTTAGAATATCTGGTAGCCCTTAATTCCGTTCGGTGCCCAACCGTCTGCTCCTAAGTTCATGAAGACCCTGACAATCTCAAATCAGATAGCACTGTTGACCGCTGCCTCAAGTTTGTCCTTGAGCGTCACGGTCGGACAGTCCCTTACATTCAACGCCTCTCCTGCAATCAGCAGCCAGGCAACGGATTGGACCGCCAGTTTGGGGTTTCCGAGATTTAACCCCTCTTGGGGAACACTCCAGAGTGTCGTTTTGACACTTTCAAGCTCGTCCACAAGCTCCGTTCTATTGTTCAACCCCACTGGCACCCCAAAACTTGCTGGAGGTACGGTTTCTACGGAGTTTACCCCGACGGACAGCAGTCTGAGCGGCCTGGGGTTTACGGCTTCGTCCGTTTTCTCGCCCACGATTGTTCCTCAGTTTTCGAGCAAGACGCTTGGACCTTCAACTTACACTGGGAGCAGCGGAATCATTACCTTCACCGATGCTCCCACGCTCAGTACATTCACCGGCACAGGCACATACGACTTGGAGGTCACGGCGCACGGAAGCTTTGTTTTGAGCGGCACCCTTAACCTTGTTGCGATCCTCACGGATCATGCCTCGGCTGATGGGAAGGTGACCTATAACTACACGCCCGTCCCCGAGCCGTCCGCCTCCGCAGCCCTCGCCGGACTCGGTCTCCTTGGCTTCGCGGCTTGCCGCAGGTCACGCCGCGGCTAATGGACAGCGGCTGGGTCGCCGGCTCATTTCAACCCATTGTGACACCAGGCGGGACAAGGTTTCGCCTGTTTTTTTGGCCAGGCCAAAAAAAGTCGAGCCGCGGCGGTTCGAACAACCGCCGGTACCACACCGTTTTTGTAGTCAACGCCGTTCGTCAGACGGCACAAACTCTACTCGACCGGGGCTCGTTGTTAGACCGATCGGTGGGACTGTGGCCCGATCACGCGGCGACACGGTCCAGCAAAACGCCGCCGGACTTTTTCCGGGATGTCATCTCCCGATCGATCAGCGCCGTCTCACGAACGGCGACTACGACCTGTAGGCGATGGCCGGTGCTGAGCCGGAGGCACTCCAATTCACGCCCCCCACGCGATTCCGCCCCGAATACAAATCGCGGGGTAGGCGTGGTTCGGGCCGTCGTGCGGACGAGACGTCCGCGTTCCCAGTCCTGCGGACGGCCCATTCGCTTCGCGTTGGCGGACGTAGAATGGTGCGGGACCGCCGCGGCTCAGCGGCCTCGGTCCTGTGGACTGCGAACCAGCTTCGCTTCGGCGATTCGAACCCCTGACCATGGCCCCTCTATCCCGGGCCTTCAGCCCTAAAACCCCCAATCCAACTTTCCTCGGCCGTTGGCCGAGGCTGCGATAGATGCGGACCGTTGGCCCTCAAGACGGAATCGGATTGGACCGCCAGTTTGGGGTTTCCGAAATTTGACCCCACATTGCGGAGCCTCCAGAGTGTCGTTTTGACACTTTCAGGCTCGGGGACAAGCTCCCTTCGTGTGACGAACGGCGGTCCTACCTCGAAGCTTGTGGTATCCTTTGTTAGTACGTAGTTTACCA
>CAITXU010000032.1 GCA_903896505.1 uncultured Verrucomicrobiota bacterium
AAGTCCCCATTTACTGCTGGGATCATCACCAGTCCCGACCTAAACGCACCTTGGTAACGGGCTCCTCCCCCGCCTAGGCGGTCCAAATCATGCTCCCCACGTAATTCAGCTCAAATTCCACCTAGCCTGACCCCAATAGCACGAAGTGTAGTTTGCTGCTGTGCCGCAGGTTTCCAAACCTGCCGTCCCTACGGCTTCCGCAGGCTTTTCAGGTACTCTTGGGCCGTCTGGTTTTTCGGGTCCAATTTCAGCGTCGCCTCAAATTCTTCACGGGCGGCGGGAATCTGCCCCAGCTTGGCCAGTGCCACCGCCAGATTAAAATGCCCCAGAGCATATTCCGGATGGAGCCGTACCACTGCGACAAATTGCTCCCGGGCTGTTTCGATTTGGTTGCGTGACACGTATTGAACGCCCAGCAAGTAGCGGGCTTCCCAAAGCGTCGGCTGGCGTTCCACGGCCTCTTTCAGCCGGCGGAAGGCCCCCTCGGAATTGCCGCTCGCCGTTTCGACCTCGGCCAACCCCATGAGAATACGCCCGTTGTTGGGTTGATAGCGAAGGGCGGTCTCTCCGGCGGCCCGGGCCCGGCCATAGTCCTTCTTTTCCAGCCAGAGGCGGCCTTGTTCCAACCACGCATCGGCCAGGTCGGGACGGATGGCCAGACCCTGGTCCAGCAGGGCCAGGGCTTCATCCGGATGCTTCTCTTTCGCCGCCACCTTGCCCAAATAATAGTAGGGAGCCGGTTCCCACGGCAGCTGGTCCCGGACCATGGCCCATGCTGCATGGGCTTCCGACCAGGCCTCTGTATCCTCCAAAAACTTGGCCAGGTTGCCCCGAATCAGAAAATCGCCCGGATCGCGATCGAGCGCCGCCTGATATCGGGCCTTGGCCTGGGATGCCGACTCGGCGGTGCGGCGGGACCGAATGGCCCGCAACTCTCCGCGAAGCCGGTCCATTTCCTCGGCGTGATTAAGTTGGGTCGTGAACGGGGGTTCCGAGAGACGGCGGCCCATGTTGTCCACCACCCGCCGTAGGTCCCAATCGGTCAGAGCCAGCCTCTCCGAAGCCTTCTCAAACGTGTCCCAATGGGCTGTTTTTCCGAGCCGCGTGGGAGGCATCGCCGCCTCGACCTGTTCGGCAATGGCCCGGGCGATAAGATAATTGCCCTGAAAATTCAAGTGCACATGGTCATGGAACAGGTTGCTGCCCGGCACTCCCTGCGGGCTCGCTTGCCGGGCAACTTCCACCGAATCCACCAGGCGTGCCGGATACCGGGCGGCGGTCGTCCGGATGATCTCGTTGATCCGGGAATCGGCCCGGAAGGAAAGGCTGTCTAGATCGCGCGCCCGGGTGAACGCATCCTGGGCCGCCGGGGAGTTGGTCAATGCCAACTCCGATTGCCCCAGTTGATAGTACAGGTCCGCCCGGTCGGGTGCCCGTCGAATGGCGGCGGCGAAGGAATCCCTGGCCGCCGCCCAGTTTCCACTCGCTGCGGCTGCCCGTCCCGTAGCCTCGTCCGTCCGAAGAAGGGCCTCATCCGCAGTTCCAAGGTCAGCATGAGTCGAGGCAAACGGACCGCAATTCTTCAGGTTACTGGCCACCGTGCAGACGACCACCGGCAGTTTCGCGCGCTGCCCTGCCTTCAGGATGTCGGCCAAATTCCGTTCAAACGCCTGATACACCTTTTCCTTCCTCGGGTCGGATGGTGCTATCTGGGCCTCCAGAAACATCTTCATCCCGCCCCAGGCTGCGGGCTGGCCGTTCGTTGGACTACTCCGGGTCAGGGAACTCAGCCATTGGACCAAGTGCAATCGTTGAAGGGCGAGGTTGACCCGAATCCAAGCCAGCGGAGGCACCTTCGGCCCGAGGACAGTTCCGGCACCGAAGGGACCGACAAACTCGTTGTTGCCCATGTAGACCACCCACTGGTCCCCCTCATGCCCGACACATTCCCGGGCAATGGGCAGGAGAACGTGGGAATTGATCGCCGTCATTGCAGCCGGTACCACTTCAAATTGGACTCCTGGAAATCGATCCTCGAGGAGGACTCGGAGGTATCGGCCCATCCCAAAGGCCGGTTCGGGATCGCCCAAAGCGGCGGATTCCCCATACAGGAAAATCCGGTGGGTGTCCGGTCCCTTGGTCACCGGCAGAACCAGAGGCGATGGGACCCGTGCCAGCTCCTTCGGGAAAAAGCGCAGCCCGAAGTCGGGATTTCCGGACCACACCGTGCGACCCGGGAGCGTTCGTGAAATGAAGAAACTCGTCGAATGACCCACCCCGGTCAGTCGGGCGACTCCCTCGGCGATCAGGAGCAGGCCTGGGACCACTGAAAAGGCCATCAACCGGAACACCCATGTGCGCAGGCTGAAGGTCTTCCTTCCCGATTTCTGGGTGGAAGCGGATTTCGATTCTCGACGCGGAGGAGGGGCGGGGTTTCCGTCCTGAGCCATGACGAAGGTTAGACGGGAAGGCCCTACCCGACACCAAGAATCAGAGCGGTCGGCATCAATCCTCCAATCCAAGCCGGGTTTTCCCAATTGCCATTGCCGTGCGGTCTCGGAACAATCGCGACCCATCCATGTGGCAACTGGCCAAAGAGTTTTTCCGATTTCTGCGGGAAGAAAAGAAGTGGTGGCTGATTCCGCTCATCGCTCTTTTGTTGCTCCTGGCAGCCATGCTGATCTTTGGCACCTCGAGTGTCCTGGCACCCTTCATGTATCCGTTTTTGTGAGCCTGACCCCATGCGGAAGATTCTAGGCCTGTCCGCCTTTTACCACGACGCCGCGGCTGCGCTGGTCGTCGACGGTGAAATCATTGCGGCCGCCCAAGAGGAACGGTTCAGCCGCCGGAAGAATGACGACCGTTTTCCGTCCCAAGCGATTGCCTATTGCCTGCGAGAAGCCGGGCTGACGGAAGCGGACCTGGACGCCGTGGTCTTTTACGACAAGCCGATTCTCAAATTTGTCCGGTCGGTCGAGACCTGGCTGACCGTGGCTCCCTGCGGTGCTCGCTCGTTTGTTCAAGCACTCCCGCAGTGGGTGGGAGGACGGCTGAACGTTGTGGGAACCGTCCGTGAGGAGCTACCTCGGTTGCCCGCCTCGTGTCCGATCCTGTTCACCACTCATCATCAGGCCCATGCGGCCAGCGCCTTTTACCCGTCCCCGTTTGAAGAGGCCGCCATTTTGACGGTCGATGGGGTCGGGGAATATGCCACCACCACCATTGCCCGCGGCCATGGGAATGCCATCGAGCTCCTGCAGGAACTACGTTTTCCCCATTCGCTTGGCCTCCTGTATTCCGCTTTCACCGCCTACTGCGGGTTTCACGTCAATTCGGGTGAGTACAAACTCATGGGCCTCGCTCCGTATGGCGAGCCGGTCTACGCCGACCGCATTCGTGAGCAATTGCTGGATATGAAGGCGGATGGTTCCTTTCGCCTGAACCTCGACTTCTTTTCGTTCATGGAAGGGCAGTCCATGACAAATCTCCGATTTCATGATCTTTTTGGTGGGCGCCCCAGGCACCCGTCGGAGCCGATCGAAACCCGTCACCTGAACGTGGCCCGATCCATCCAGACGGTGACCGAGGATATCCTGCTGCGCCTGGCCCGACACGCCCGTGAGGTGACCGGTGCAAGAAACCTCTGCATGGCCGGCGGAGTGGCCCTGAATTGCGTCGCCAATGGGCTCATCCTCCGGGAAAAAATCTTCGAGCGGCTCTGGATACAACCCGCCGCAGGTGATGCCGGTGCCGCCCTCGGGGCTGCCCTTGCGGCTTGGTTCCAGCCTCCAGAGGGTCCGTCGCCGGTCCGCACTCCCTGCGTCCCCGATTCCATGAAGGGGGCGGCCCTCGGCCCCGGCTTCACTGACGACGACATCGAACCGCTTCTGAAGGAGGTTGGTGCCGTCTACCGGTGTCTCGACGACCCCTCATTCGTCCCCACGGTGGCGCAATTGCTGGCGGACCAAAAAGTCGTCGGGTGGGTTCAGGGCCGGATGGAATTCGGTCCGCGAGCTCTCGGCAACCGCTCCATCTTGGGCGACGCCCGCTCGCCCCGGATGCAATCGGTGATGAACCTGAAGATCAAGTTTCGGGAATCGTTCCGGCCCTTTGCGCCCCTGGTTTTGCTGGAACGGGTCGCCGACTATTTCGAACTCACCGAGCCGTCGCCGTACATGATGCTGGTGGCACCCGTACGGCCCGAGCTTCGAAATCCACCGTCTCCTGAGGCCACCGGATTGGACCTGGTCCGCCATCCCCACTCCAGCCTTCCCGCAGTCACCCATGTCGATTTTTCCGCCCGGATTCAGACGGTCGATGCGCGGACCCATCCGCTGTTGCATCGGTTGCTGGGCGAGTTTGAAAAAATCACCGGCTGTGGTGTCCTGGTGAACACGTCGTTCAACATCCGGGGCGAGCCGATCATTTGCACACCAGCCGATGCCTATCGCTGTTTTCTCAAGACGGAAATGGATGCCTTGGTGGTGGGCCACTTCCTACTTCTGCGCGCCGAGCAGCCCCGACCGGCGGTCGAAGGGGCGGACCGGGTTCGGGTCGAGGAATTGGAGCCGGCGCTGCCTTCCAGCGGCGATGGACCCAAGCTGCGCGAGCAACCGTCGGAATGGCGCAAATTCGTCGCAGTCTGGGTGGCCGCCGCCAGCCTGCTCGCGTATCTCCTGCACCATCGACATCCGTCGACGTTTCGTACCTGGCCTTACCTGCAAGGAGTGTTGCTGATCGTTCTGGTGGTTGGAATGATCCGGCCCCGCTGGTTTCGAAAACCGTACCGGGCAGTGACCATCGCGACTTTTCATGTGGGAAAGCCGATCAGTCAGGTGGTCTTGCGGGTATTCTATTGGGTTTTGCTGACACCTTTTGGCTGGACTCTGAAGGCGTCCGGCCATGCCCCGTTGCCGCTCCATCGGGATCCGGCAGTCTCCACCTATTGGTCCGCCGCTCCTCTCCTTCGGGGACTGCGGCGTCCGGCCTGACGCCATCTCACTACTCCAGGGGCCCTTGAAACTCGGCCACCTGCTCGACCAGTTGGTCGATCTCCGCCCGGCATTCAGCGGCGCTTTCCCGGGTCCAGTGATTCACGACAATGCTGAAGACCGTTCCCTGCCCGAGTCGGTTGGTGACATATCCCGAGAGGGCGGCTACCCCGGTGAGCGAACCCGTCTTGGCCCGGACGCGACCCCGAACGGCGGGGTGAAGGAGCCGGTTGCGAAGGGTCCCATCGACCCCGCCAACTGCCATGGAATCCATCCAGACGGAACCGTAGGACTGACGGGGCACCCACGAAAGCAATTGGACAATGGCATGTGGAGTCACCCAGTTCTGACGGGAAAGGCCACTCCCTTCCTCCAGGCTGGCGGCATTGGTGGAGGCGCCGATTTTATCGAGCAGCGCGGGTAAGAGTCGGAGACCCGAATCCGCTGTGGTGGCTTCCGGCACGGACGGCGGTCCTGCGGATGGTTGCTGCGTTTCCACTTCGGCACCGACCGTCTGCAAGAGCAGCTGGGCGTAAAGGTTCTGCGAGTTTTTGAGCGTCGGTCGAATCCATTCCGCCAACGGGGGGGACGGAACGGAGCCCAGCTCCACCCGGTTGGTCGGGACCCGGGTTTCGGGTGAGCCCATCGACCGGATACTGCCGCTGATCGTCACATTCCGCCGGGCAAGTGCCTCCACCAGATAGGCCCCGAAGGCCTCAGCCGGATTTGAAATCGGCAACTCCAGGATGTAGGGCCTACGACCCACGGGAAGGGCTCCCTTGAGCGACACGGCATGGCCTGATTTGCGCCACTGGACATCGACCCGGAGTGGTTGGTTGGTCGCCACAGTGGAAACCAGGTTGACGCTGTCAAAGCCCAGGGTGGTGCGGGCGAGGGGTGCTTTGAAATCGTCCACCGGCATCCATCGGACCGACGCGAGGTCACCCGGGTGGGGTCCGGGCGTCAAACTGGCCTCCAGTACATTGTCTCCGACCGTGAGCGCACTGACCGCCGCCCCGTAGGCAAAATGGGCATCCTCCTCGTCCCATCCCCGTCCGTGTATCGGCCCCCGGAATCGTCCGGCATCAACCACGACATTCCCATGGATTTCACGAATTCCAGCCCGGGTCACCAGCTCGACCAGTGGGTCAAAGGCGGGTTCCCATTTGTCCCCGTGCCAGGAGGGGGCGAAGGAAGGGTCGCCACCACCACGGACCACCAGGTCGCCCTCCACGATGCCATTGGCGTCGGGTGGTGCCGTCACCGACAGAGACGTGGCAACCTGATGAGCGCTTCCCAAACTTTCCAGTGCAAGGGCTGCTGTGAACAGCTTGGTGTTGGACGCTGGAACGAACCGCCGGGTGGCGTTGGTTTCGAAAAGGATTCGTCCATTGAGCGCAGAAACAATTTCAACGCCCCAGATGGCGCTGGTATCCCGGGAATGCTCAATGGAATGGCGTAATTGCTCCTGAAGCCCGGCCAGCGTGGTGGCTCGGGGCACAGCTTCGGCAAGTGTCGTTGTGCCAGCAGTCAAAATCGCGAGGGCGGCACAAGTCCAGCAGTTCAACCGACCGATGGACCCGACCCCGTAACGGCCCTCCAAGGCCGGGATTAACGAGTACGGAATCGCCGGGTCCACCGTGGCTGCGGTCAGGGTTTGCTGGTGATCTTCTCCCAGTTTCGATGGGTTGCCTCGGCGTAGCGCGCGAAGGCTTTCTCGTGCAGAATCAAGACGGCCCGGGCGACGCTCGAATCATCCGCCCGCCCCAGACTGTGAACAAAATCAGGGATGACATCGTTCTTCCGGTGGGCATAGGTCAGGGCAAACACCGCAGAGGCCAGGGCGTGGTACGGGAGTTCCTTGTAGGCCCCTTCGGCTACATCCTCCACCGCATCGGCCAGAAACTCGAGTTGATCGACCAAATGCGGAAAAAGCGGGGCATTGATTTGAGCGAATTCCACTTTCCAGAGCGGCAGATTCCGGAGGGTTTTCTCCAAGGTCGACGGTGTGACCTGGGCGGCACCGTGCAAAACGTAGTTGGCGATTTCAGACATCCGACAACATTAGGCCGGACCTGGCCTCGCGACAATCCACAAGGCGGCTTGGCACCGGATTGTCATGGTCTCTCACTTAGTGGCACGATCCGGGTATGATTTCGAATTCCGACGCGGTGGTGGTGCTGGTGACGGTCCCGGACGTCGAGGTGGCCCGGCGCCTGGCCAGTGTCGTGCTGAATGCCCGGCTGGCGGCCTGTGCCAACCTGTTGCCCGGGGTGGAATCCCATTATTGGTGGGAAGGCCAATTGCAATCCGCCGCCGAGGTATTGATCGTCTTCAAGACCATCCGTCCCCAGCTCGAGGAGCTCGAACGAACGGTCCACACCCATCACCCGTATCAGGTCCCGGAGTTTGTGGTCTTGCCCATCACCGACGGGAGCGAAAAGTATCTGGGCTGGATTGCAGGGGAGACGAGCGGTCGCTGAACGCAGCGCTCCTGCTATTCCCCAATCATTGCAGGGGTCATCACCTCTCCCGTTCTAAAGGCACCTCGGTAGGGCGAGCCTCCCGGCGAGCCGAGGCGGTCCGAATTGCGTTAATTCCGCAGGGGCGGACCCCCACCGCGACGTAGCGCAGACATTCCTGTCTTCCAAATAACAGCTTTTTACCTCAACGTTTGATTCGTCTGCAACCTAATGAATCACAGTCACATCGGTAGGGCGAGGCTCCTGTCGAGCCGCGGCGGTCCGTACCACGTCCGCCTCGCAAGTTATACCCGGCCTGACCCCGGAGCGCCACGGGTGGGATGCTGCCGTTTCGCCGACATTC
>CAITXU010000033.1 GCA_903896505.1 uncultured Verrucomicrobiota bacterium
GGAACCTCGATCTTCAAGTGCGCCTTTATAGGGACAGAGTTCTCCATGGGATTCCTGAGGTCCTTTTCCACGGAGAAATGGTCGGGTCAGCATTTTGGAGCCGCTCTCCCAACAGTCGGCATTCTAGCGTCCCAATCGACCCCATCACTTTTGCCCCACCAGCACGTATCGCCACGTCACAGCCACGAGGACGATGGCCAGAATTCCCGCAAACCGACTGATCACGGGGCGGATTCGATCGGGGATGAGCGCTCCGATGGCACCCCCCAGTAGTCCGCCGACGAATCCGCCGCCGTGGGCGATGACATCGGAACTCGGATCGGTGCCCAGCACGATAAAGAGGCCCGCTCCGGCACAAAACGTGGTCCAAGCGAGTCGTGCTCCCCATCGTCCGGCTCTCCAGAGTGGGGTTGCTTGTGCGGCGAGCATTCCAAGAGCTCCCATGACCAATCCCGAGGCCCCTAAACCCACATAATTTTCCGGACGGAGAAATAGTCCGAAGAGGTTGCCCAGAGCCCCGGCAAGCATCCCGGTCAACAGGGCAAACCCGGCACCGTAACGTCCCATGGCCAGGCCCAGGAACAGTCCTCCGAACACCAGGTTCATTCCCAGATGCCCGAGGTCCTGGTGCAGCCAGACCGAAGTAAACGCCCGCCACCATTCGCCCCGACGGACGGCGGCCGAATCGAACAAGCCGCGTTCGAGCTTCGGTTGGAAGTAAAAGACAACAGCGCAAACGATCATCCAGCCCGCCACCCCCCAATGGTAGGTCCAATCAGAGCCGGGAAGCGACTGCCGCCAACCGAAGCGTCGGTTCTCAAGCCGATACTGATGGATGGATCGCAATGCCCGCTCATGGTCCTGGGCTGTCAATCGTAAGGCCCAACCGTTTCCGAGTGTTTCACGATCGATGACGGTCTCGATGCCTTGGCTGACCAGCACCAACGCCCAATCCATGGCCTGACGCTCGGAGTGGGCTCGGATGAAGGTGTCCATGAGTCTGACCGGAACATTCGATGGCACGAGACCATCCGGAGTTCCGGACATGCAGAAGCTTCTAGGGGAAGGAACCATGCCCATCACGCGATCAGCGTCTGGCCAATTTGGCAGTTAGTTCCGCCAGCACAATGGCGGTCTCCCGGGCGGAGGCAGGGGTCATATGGAGGCCATCGGTGTAGGTCGGGACCAGGCCGCGGCGTTTGCATTCCCGGTCAACGTCGAGGTAAGGGATACCCCACGTCCGGGCCAGGTCCGCGATGAAGTCTGGAGCGCCATCGGATGGGAGGTTTTCCCGTCCGACGGGCAACCGATACAGGCAAATATCGGTGCCATGCTGACGGAGTTGATCGATGAGGAGCCGCATGCGTTCCTCCCAACCGGGGATGGGGGTTTCCGCGACGAGGTGACTCGACGAGTCTTGAGAGGCGGCAGCAGCGGAACCGCCACCCGAATGATTTTTGAGCAGGCTAAAAATGATGGAGGAGGGACGCACGTCGGCACGGAGCCCGATCACCCACCGGGAGGCGGTAAACTGAGGGTCATGGATGGCCGCCAGTAACAAGTCATCATTGGTGCTCCAGTTTTTCGCGAGCCGATGGCCTTCAATCAGGACCACCGGAGGAAGATTTGAACTCTGAAGAAGCAACCGCAGACCCGCTTCAGGGCCCGAACCATCCAGACCCAGGTTGGCGACAGTGCCTAAAGCGGTGTCAGTGAAATAGCGGGGAAGCAACCGACCTGTGATCGAGCTCCCCACGAAGACTGTTGCCGGATGGGGGTCCAGTTGCCATGCCTGGAGGCGAATAAGATTTGCCTGGAAATTGTTTTCCGCCAATTCGCTGTGTGGCAGTAAGGGCCGGAGAACCGACCAGACCGCCACCATGGTCAGCATCAGACCGACGATCCAGATGGCTTGACGTGAGGATTTCATTCTTAAATCCATCAAACTAGAACTGGAAATAGATGAATTCCCCTGAAGGGCCAGCGTTGACCACGACGAGGAAGCCGAGGAGGGCCGCGGCCCCGACCTCGATGCGTTCTTTCCAGATCGACGGCCATGTCTGCCGCCAGCTTGCGGTGGCCGCCCAGAGGTGCCAGAGGATGACAGGGGCTGAGAAAAGGACGATGACAAAGAGGGGCTGTGGTTTCGGTCGACCCGGATGTGAAATGAGCTCGTGAACGAAGGCCACGACATGGCTCGGTTCCGGAAACTTGAACAACAACCACAGGAATGAGACGACATTGAAGACGACAAAAACCTGAAGACAGGCCAGGGCGGACCATCCTCCGTGTCGGCGCTTGTCGGAAGCGGATTGGCGACCGAACCAACGTTCGATGGCCAGTCCAAGGCCATGAGCAGTTCCCCAAAGAGCGAAACACCAGGCTGCTCCGTGCCATAAACCGCCGAGGAACATGACCAGAAAAAGGTTGATGTAGGTCCGTACTTCCCCTTTTCGATTTCCCCCCAGCGGGAAGTAGAGGTATTCGCGAAGCCAACTGGAGAGGGAAATATGCCAGCGCCTCCAGAATTCGGTCAGACTGCGACTGAGGTAGGGAAAATTGAAATTGATGGGTAACTCGTAGCCGAACAGTTTGGCCAAACCTTGAGCGATCAGCGAGTACCCGGCGAAATCGGCCAGGATCTGAAAGGAAAAGGCGTAGAGCAGTGCCAGAAGATTGATGCGGGGCAGCAGAGTCAGTTCAGGGTAGTGAAGGGCTGAGGTGACTTCCCGAAGATTGTCGGCGACTACCATTTTGAGGAAAAAGCCAAGGGCCAGCTTTTTACAGGCCCCTCCGGCATCGATATCGGCGAGGCGTTTGGGACCAATTTGATGGAGGAATTCCCGGGCTTTGACAATGGGGCCGGCGACCAATTGGGGAAAGAAGGTCTTGAACAACCAAACACGGGCCTGGAACCAGGCGACCTCTGCGGTTCCATGGGGTGCCGTCAGTCCTTCCAAACCGGATTTATCAGCCTTCCATGCTTCAACGACGAGACTGATACCTTGGAAGGTGTAAAACGAAATGCCGATGGGGAGCGGAATGCCGGCGATTTTCCGTCCCCAAGTTTCCCAAAGCGCATGGGGCAGAAGGAGTTGAGCAAGGAGTCCGGCATACTTGAAACAGGCCAGGGCACCGAGGTTGAAAACCAATGCCACTGCCAGAATCACGCGCCGACGTCGTGATGAGGTGTTGGGCGACAGGAGCCATTGGGCGGCGAGACCATTGAGCGCGGTGGAGGCAAACAACAACGGCAGAAGGAGCCGATGTGGGTGACCCTGGGCGTCACTGCCCCAGGCATAAAAAACGAGGCTGGCGAGGATCAAGACGCCGATCTGCCAGGCTGGTTGTCGGCGGGCGTAATGGAGCCCAAAGACAATGGGTAAAAAAACGGCGAAGCTCCAGCTATTGAACAGCATGCAGGGAGGAGAGTGGACCGTTACGATTCAGGGGCGAGTCCGCCGGAGACATCCACCTGATAGGCCTTGACCGCCGGAATAACTCCGGCGAGGGCGCTGAGAGTCACCAAAGCGGACGGAGCCCAGAGGAGCACGGGGTCCCAAGCGATGGGATCTAGAACGACACCCGTCTGGGCGCGGATGATGGCAGCGGAGGTTCCAATGATGACAAAATAGAAGGCATACCCTGGTAAAAGCCCGAGGAGCGCGACCGCTCCTGCCTCGGCGACGATGGCTGAGAAAACGGTGGAGCGACGGGCTCCCAAGGCACGAAGTATGGCCAATTCCCTCCGGCGGGCACTCATCGAATTGTAGATACTGGCGAGAATGGAACCGGCCGCGACCACCGCCACCAACCAGGCAATCAAGGTCAGAACTCGGTCCACCCAGCCGAATCGATCGAACAGGTAGGCCACTTCGCGAGCGATGGGCCAGGCAAAGGTCAGGCGATTGCCCTGACGATTATAGAGGACCTCCAATTGCTGTCCGGCAATGGGAGATCGAAGTTTAATCAGGACCGCACTGATGTCACTGACCGTCGAGGGGTCATGACCCGACATGTTTTGCAGTCCGGCCAGGGGAATCCAAATCACCCGGTCCATCGGGGTGTTTGAGGGGCGGGCAATTCCGACCACGACATATGTATCCTGATGCTCGTTTTTGGGGTCAAAGTTCAGCCCGTGGTACGGGTGGAATTCGTCTCCGGGCTTCAATCCCAGTTTTCGGGCCGCGAAACTTCCGACCACCGCCTCCCGATACCCATCCTCAAACCAGCGTCCCCCGGCTTCCAATTGCAAATGCTGCCCCCGTCCAAACTCAGCGACGAGAGGCAGGTTGGTCAGAGTACCGACCAATCGAAATCCTCGATAGTTGTCGCCGATGGCGAGGGGAAGGGCCACGGCGACCGCCCGGTTGGATTGGATGGTCAGGTAATCGTCCCAGGCCACGTTCCCGGGCGAGGCTTCCAGGTGGAAAATGGCATTGAGTACCAGCTGAAGCTTGGAACCGCGGGCACCGAGGACGGCATCCCATCCTCCGGCTTGTCCGGTGAAGGTGTCATGCGACTGCTTCTTGACCATCCAGACCGACATGAGCAAGCCGACCGCCAGGGACACGGTCAGGGCGGTCACCGTGGTGGACAGGGCGTGCTGCCGGAGACTCCTCCGGATGAGCAGCGGAAGAGTCATTGGGGAGAGGGGGTTCGGAATTGGGAGGCGTGGTTCAGGTCGGCGAGCGATTCGGAACGACTGAAGGTGCCCAGGATGGCGGGATCATGACTCACCAAGAGCAGGGCGGCTCCCGTTTCGGTGCAGGCTTCGCGAATGAGTTCCAGCACTTCACGACTGTTGGTGGGGTCGAGATTGCCGGTCGGTTCATCGGCTAGAACAAGTTGAGGGCGGTTTGCAAGGGCTCTGGCGACGGCGACCCGTTGCTGCTGACCGGTTGAAAGCTGCCGGGGAAAGTAGTCCAGGCGATGTCCCAGACCGACTCGGCGCAAGAGTTCTTCGGCGCGTGCGTTGTCCACAGGGCCACCAAAAGCCATGCCGAGGCGAACATTCTCCCGGGCAGTAAAACCTTGTAACAGGTTGAAGGTCTGGAAGATGTATCCGATGTGCGCCGCCCGGGTCCGGTCCCGATTGGCTTCTGAGACGCCGGTCATGGATTGTCCGGCGATGGTGATGATGCCTGAATCGGCGGCCAGAATTCCGGCGATCAGATGCAGGAAGGTGGTTTTTCCGGTGCCGCTGGGGCCGAACAAGGCCACCTTTTCGCGGGCGTCGACAGAAAACCGCGGAATTTGAACGACGATTTGCCTCGTTCCATCTGGGGCAGTGAACGATTTGCGCAGGTCGGTCAGGTCGAGCAGCGCCATGTTTAGGCGGGTAGGTTGGGGGTTGGATCGCCAGAGTCAAACCGAGCCGCAGGGATTCGTTCGCATCTGGCCATGCAGACGCGTTTCTGTAACCATGATGACATCCGACAGTCATCATCCAGTGATGGGGTAACGAACGAGACCGATTCGCTTGAGTTGGATGTGGCTGCCTGTTTGGAGCGTGTCCGAGGTGGGAATGAGGTCGCTGCCCGCGAGATGCTGGCCCACTTGACGCCGCTGGTGACCAAAATCGTGCGTTCCCATTTGCCCCGGCGAACTGCCGAGGAAGATTTGATTCAAGCAGTTTTTGTCAAAGTGTTTACGAAACTCGACCAATATAGTGGTTCGGCCCCCTTCACCCATTGGGTGGCGAGGGTTGCGGTGAACACATGCCTCAATCTGCTGGCTCATGAAAAGGTTCGACCTGAATTGCGCTATGCGGACCTTTCGGAAGAGGAGGAGGCGGTGGTTCAGAATCTGGCCAGCGGCGATGGAGAGCTTCCCTCGGACCAAAATAGTGGTGCGCGCGAACTGGTTCACAAAATGCTGGCCATGTTGAATCCTGAAGACCGATTGGCCATCACCCTGCTCCATCTGGAGGGACGCAGTGTGGAAGAGGTTCACCAACAGACCGGTTGGAGCCGGGCTTTGGTGAAAGTCCGGGCTTTTAGGGCCCGTCAAAAAATGAAACGACATCTCCAACAGCTTTTAAAGGAAACCACGCTATGAAACGGAAAACCAATCACTCGGATCCGCTCGACCGACTGTTACGGAGTGCGGCCCTCGTCAATGAGGTCAATGAGCCCATTCCCGGGTTGAGCTGGGCATCGGAGAATCGGGTTCTTGGGGCATGGCGCACGGCACGGTCCGGAGGAATCGGAGAATCCTGGATGGGGCTGTTCCGTGCCGGTGTTGCCCTCGCCGGAGCCACAGCGCTCCTGACGGTTGTGATCACCTGGCACACCGATGTCACACCGGCAGCTGATGAAGTGGCGGTCACCGATGCCGCATTTAACGTGGCGGTTTTACGCTAAACGGACCGTTTCGCCCGGACCCATTGATACCATGAACCCGTTCTCCCGGTCAGCCGTCGTCGTTTATCTGGTTGCGACCTTTCTGCTGGGCGCCGTGGCGGGTGGGGCCATTGGCTATCGATCCGGTAAATCCCAGTTTTTTCGTCCTCCGCCTCCGAGCGGTCCGATGAGTCAACGGATTCTCCAACGACTCACGGCAGAATTGACGTTAACAGAGGAGCAGCAGCGTCAGATCGAACCTCTGGTCAAGGAGGGGGCAGCCGAGATGGAGAAGCTCCATCGAGAAACCACGCAGCGGATTCGCGAGTCCATCAAGGCCGGGCATGCCCGGCTACTGCCACTCCTCACCGAGGCGCAGAGGACCAAGCTGGCCGAGTTGGATGCCGCTCGGGAAAAGAACGGCTGGGGAAGGGGCGGGGGGCCCCGCCCACCAGAGCCAGGTTCTGAGCGGGACAAGTCGGCGACCAATCGGCCCTGAACGAGGACGGCCTCTAAGTCTCTCTGCATGAGGGGTTAGTGTTGATTTCGGCGAGGGCTTGTGAAAAAAATCACAAAAGCCACTTGCAGCCCGGAACGACCGATCTCAAAGTTCCCCCAAGGACGGTCGTATGCCGTTCCGCTTCTTTATGACCGTTACCGACATCCCGACGACGCCCCGGCTCACCACGGCCGATTACGGCTACAACTCGAAGATCGAGGGTGAGGTGGTGCACACGCGTGTGGATGCGGCGCTCAATTGGTTCCGGAAGAATTCTCTCTGGCCCATGCCCATGGGGCTGGCGTGCTGCGCGATTGAGTTGATGGCTGCGGGTGCCAGCCGTTTTGACATTTCCCGGTTTGGTTCGGAAGTGATGCGTTTTTCACCGCGCCAGTCGGATGTCATGATTGTTGCGGGCACCGTGACCTACAAGATGGCGATGGCCGTGCGCCGGATTTACGAGCAGATGGCCGAGCCGAAGTGGGTGATCGCGATGGGTGCCTGTGCCTCCACCGGCGGTATGTACCGGAGTTACGCGGTGCTCCAAGGGGTGGATAATATTTTGCCGGTCGATATCTATGTCGCTGGATGCCCTCCGCGCCCTGAAGCGCTGCTGGACGCCTTGATGCGATTGCAAGCCAAGGTGGGGCGTGAACCGATATCAAAGGACCTCAAGAGGGATTCTGGTCCGGCCTACTACGGGCGGATGAAATTCGACCTCGACACGCCGCAAGTTCAGACCCTTCCCAGCTGACGCGGGAGGTAATACTCCGATTTCTTTTCCAACCCCGCCCAACGTGCCCACTCCTCTCGAACTCGCCCAACAACTCCAGGTTGCTTTTGTCGACATCGTGGTCGTGCTCCCCGTTTTTCGCGACGAAGTTTCGGTCGTGGTTCAGTCGGCAGACCGGATTGCTGATGTTTGCGCTTTTGCCAAGAGTAAGCTGGGTTTCGACATCTTGTTAGACCTGAGCAGTGTCGACCAATACGGGGACGATCCCCGATGGCTGTTGGTTTACGAACTGTACGGTTTGTCCCACGGCAGCCATTTGCGGATCAAGACGTCGGTGACCGAGGAAAAGTCCGAATTGCCGACCGTTTCAACCGTGTGGCGGACGGCCAACTGGCATGAGCGGGAGGTTTTCGATATGATGGGGATTCGGTTTCAAGGTCATCCGGACCTGCGCCGTATTCTCATGTGGGATGGCTATCCCTATTTCCCGTTGCGCAAGGATTTTCCGCTTTCGGGAAAGCCTTCGGAAATGCCGGAGGTGGCATTCACCCGTCCGGCCCCTTTGGAAGGGGGCCCCTTCGTGACGGTGGCGGGTAGCCGGGATACCATCGGGCGCGAGCCCCGGGCCCGTTCGGCTGAAGGCTGAACGCCATGGCAATCCAACTGCTGAATTGACCTGAATTTTTTAACTACCATGGCCAGCCAGACCATAGAGTTTCGTGATTCCGCCGCCCGGGTTGCCGACCGGTTGCCGTTGGTGGATGAGCTCCGGGACCTCGAGGGAGACAAGATGATTGTCAACGTGGGGCCTTCTCATCCCTCGACTCACGGCGTTTTGCGGATCGTCCTGGAGTTGGACGGAGAGACCATCATCCGGGCCACACCCGACGTTGGGTATCTCCACCGCGGCGATGAAAAGATCGCGGAGAACATGACCTATACCCAGTTCATTCCCTACACGGACCGACTGGATTATCTCGCACCCCTTGCCAATAATGTGGCCTACGCGTTGGCTGTCGAGAAGTTGATGGGGATTGACGGAAAGCTGCCCCCGCGATGTCAGTATATCCGTGTGATCTGTTGCGAACTGGCCCGTATTTCGGCCCATCTATTGGGTTTGGGGGCCTTCGCCATGGACGTTGGAGCCATGACCGTGTTTCTCCACACGTTCACAGAACGGGAGAAAATCTACAACCTGGCCGAGGCGCTGACCGGGGCTCGGTTTACCACGTCCTACACTCGGATCGGTGGACTTGCGCGTGATTTGCCCCGGGGTTGGGTGGATGCGGTCTGCCAGTTTTGCAACGAGGTCGTCGTCAATTTTGACGAGAGCGAGAAGTTGTTGACCCGGAATCGCATTTTTGTGGATCGGACGCGGGATGTCGGGGTGATCTCCCGTGAAATGGCCATCGACTACGGGCTGACCGGGCCGAATTTGCGCGCCTGCGGAGTGGATTATGACGTCCGTCGGGCAAGTCCGTATCTCGTCTATCGCGACCTCGAATTTGATATTCCGGTGGGTAGCGTGGGTGACTGTTACGATCGCTATCTCGTTCGGATGGAGGAGATGCGGCAGAGTGTCCGGATCATTCGTCAATGCCTGGATCGCCTGCCGGGAGGACCGGACAACAGTCGGGGCGAACCTATTAATATTCCGGATGGGAAGGTGGTCTTGCCCGCCAAGGACCGTGTCCTGACCGGGATGGAAGAGTTGATCCACCAGTTCATTCTCGTCACCCAAGGTGTGAATGCGCCATCGGGCGAGATCTATTTTGGTGCCGAGAATCCCAAAGGTGAACTGGGCTTTTACATCAACAGCCGGGGAGGGGGAACCCCTTATCGGCTGAAGATACGCGCTCCGTCGTTTGTGAATCTCGGTGTGCTTCCGGAATTGCTGCCCGGTTACCTCATGAGCGATATGGTCTCGATCCTGGGGTCCATTGATTTTGTCATGGGAGAGTGTGACCGATAGGCCGATAACATCTCCCTTTACCATGAGTTTATCCATTCCAGCACCGTTGGAAGCTGAGTTGGACGAGTTGGTCACTCGTTATCCTCAGAAGCGAAGTGCGTCCCTGATGTTTCTGCATACGCTTCAGGAGCACTTTGGCTATGTTTCGCCGGAGGCGGTTGAGTGGACCGCAGCCAAGCTGGGCTTGGCCCCCATCAATGTCTTCGAGTTGGTGACCTTTTACCCCATGTTCCGCCAGGAACCATTGGGGAAGACGCACATCAAGGTATGCCGGACCCTCAGCTGTGCGCTGGCGGGTGCCTCGGACCTAAGGAAGCATTTTTGCGAGAAATTAGGCTTGGACGCCAAGGCTCATGTGCCACAAACCACACCCGACGGAAATTTCACGGTGGAATTCGTCGAATGCCTTGCCGCCTGCGGGTCCGCACCCGTGGTTTTGGTGAATGACACCCTCTGTGAGAAGGTGGATGCGTCGAAAGCTGATTCCATCCTGGCCGAGGGGAAAAGCGGCGGAGCCCAGCTCCGAGCGGCAGGCACGCTTTCGAAATAGAGGCATGGTATGAACCACACCTCGAACGAGCTTCGAATGACCGGGGAAATAATGACCGGGGAAATAATGACCGGGGAAATAATGACCGGGGAAAGAGTTAACGCGGAAAAGATGCCCCGGAGTAAAGTATGGCTGCCCGACATGGATTTGAACCATGACAAACAGATCCAGAGTCTGCTGTGCTACCGTTACACCATCGGGCAGGCCGGAGCGGCACGAAACTAGTCAGGGGAACCGTTGAGTCAAGTATAGGTATGCCTCAGGAATATCGTTTGATCTTAAAGCACGCCGACCAGACAGGGTACACTCCCGACATTGAGTGTTACCTGCGTCATGGCGGTTACGAGGCGCTGCGGAAGGCGCTCGCCACTACGTCCCGCGAACTTCCGGACGGAAAGAAACAGTCTCCTCAGGAAGTCATCCGCGATGAAGTTTTGAAGTCCGGCTTGCGAGGTCGCGGCGGGGCAGGTTTTTCGTGCGGCTTGAAATGGAGCTTCGTGGACCGGCGCAGTGGAAAACCGATATATCTCATTTGTAATGCGGACGAATCGGAGCCTGGAACCTTCAAGGACCGGCAAATCCTCCACAAAGACCCGCATCAACTGATCGAGGGGATGATCATCTCCTGCTGGGCCAACGACGTGAAGCTGGCCTACATCTACGTGCGGGGCGAGTTTCCACAGGCCGCCCGAATCATCAACCAAGCGCTGAAGGAAGCCCGCGCGAAGGGCTTTTTGGGAAAGAACATCCTGGGAACCGGGGTGGACCTGGAGATACATCTTCACCGTGGAGCCGGGGCCTATATTTGCGGCGAGGAGACGGGATTGATTGAATCGCTGGAAGGCAAGCGACCCTATCCCCGCATCAAACCTCCGTATTTTCCGGCCGTTTTGGGGTTGTACATGTGTCCGACGATTGTGAACAACGTCGAGACTTTGTGCGCCGTGCGGCACATCGTCAGCATGGGGGCCGGGGAGTACGCGAAGCTGGGCACAGTCAACAACACGGGCACCCGGATCATCAGCTTGAGTGGTGACGTCAAGAGGCCGGGTTATTACGAGGTCGAAGTGGGCAAAGCCACGTTGGGTGAATTGATTCACCACGAAAATTTCGGGCAGGGTCTTCGTCCTGGACGGTCCATTCGCGCCATCATTCCCGGTGGTTCTTCATCCAAGGTGTTGAAGGCCGGAGAACGCTTCAAACTCAAGCGCAAGGGGGCCGACGGGCAGATGACGACCGTCGAGGTCGATCTACTGGACCTCCCCTACGATTTTGACTCGCTTCAGGCCGCCGGGACGATGTCCGGGTCCGGGGCGATTATTGTCCTGGATGACACTCGAAATCCGGTGGATGTGCTGGCGAACGTTTCCGAGTTTTACGCGCACGAAAGCTGTGGTCAGTGCACGCCCTGCCGCGAGGGTGCTTTGTGGATGAGCAAGGCATTGCATCGGTTGACCCATGGTGAAGGCCGAAAGTCGGATGCTGATTACCTGCTCCACATCGCCCAGAACATCCAGGGCCGCACCATCTGTGCCTTCGGTGAGGCGGCTGCATGGCCAACCCTCAGCTTCGTCAAAAAATTCAAGGCAGAGTTCGAGGCCCGCGGTGCCGCGGACGAAGCCCATCCTGGCAAGCCTCCGGCATCCCATTAATCGACTGGCTCCCAACCGTTGACTGAACCATGTCCGCCACCGTGACAGCTGAAAACAAACCCGCACCGCCTCCGGTCGAAAGGATCAAGGTCAAGGTAGATGGGCGCGAAATCGAGGTGCCGAAGACCACGCCCGATTGGCAGGGAAAGCCCCAGGCCACGACAATGCTCCAGGCTTGCGCTCATGCGGGCGTCGATGTTCCTCATTACTGTTACCACCATAAGTTGCCCGTGGCAGGAAACTGCCGCATGTGCTTGGTGGAGTTTGGTACTCCGGTGATGGACCCGGCCACCAAGAAGCCCGCGTTGAACGAGGACGGTTCGCCAAAGATTGCCCGGTCGGTTTTGCCCTATGAACCGGGGACTCCGCGCGGGGCCATCGCCTGTGCAACTCCAATCTCGCCGGGAATGGAACTCTATCCGGGTTCCCCGGCGACGGCTCAGATGCGCGAAGCGGTCCTGGAATCGCTTCTCATCAATCACCCGCTCGATTGCACTATTTGCGATCAGGCAGGGGAGTGCAAGCTGCAGGAATATTCAGTCGAACACGGGCAGGCGGCGAGCCGGTTTGTCGAAACCAAGGTCCACAAACCGAAGGCGGTCGACCTTGGCCCACGCATTGTTTTGGATGATGAGCGCTGTATTCTCTGTACACGCTGCATCCGATTTACCAAGGACATCGTCAACGATGATGCCTTGGGAATCATCAATCGGGGTTCTTACAATACCATCGCTGCTGCCCCCGGCAGGCAATTCGACAACAATTACACCCTCAACACGGTGGACCTCTGTCCGGTGGGGGCGCTGACGTCGAAGGATTTCCGATTCAAGATGCGCGTCTGGTTTCTCAAGGAGACCAAGAGTGTCTGTCCCGGTTGTGCCACCGGATGCAATATTATCATTGGATCGCGCGAAAATGTCATCCAGCGGCTGGAGCCGCGGGAAAATGATGCGGTCAACGGACCGTGGATGTGCGACAGTGGTCGACTCGACTACAAATGGGTGGGGGCAAGCAACCGGCTTAAGGAGGTTTTGGTCGGAGGCAAACCATCCACCTGGCAAACCGCTCTTTCGGAGATTGGGTCCCGTCTGGTGACGGCTGCTCCTGGCTCGGTTGCCATTGTCGGAAGCGCCCGGTTGTCGACCGAGGAGTTGTTCCTGCTGAAACAACTGGCTCGGAAGTTCGATGCCATCACCGACGTGGTTGAGCATCTGGGCGAAGCGGACCGCCTGCTGGTCCATGCTGAGAAAGCCCCCAATTATTCCGGTGCCCGGATCACCGGCTTGGCGTATACCGAAGCGGGAATCAATCTTCCGCGAATCCGAGCTGGAATCGAGACCGGCTCGATTAAGAGCCTGGTGGTCGTGGGCGAGGACCTTGTTGCGGCGGGATTCTCGTCCGACCTTCTCGGACGGTTGTCTCTATTGGTGGTGAGCGACATTGTACCCACCCCCACCACCTCGATTGCGCACTACGTGCTCCCGGGTTGTGCTTATGCTGAGAAGCGTGGGACGTTCATCAACGCCAAGGGGCGGGTTCAAAAGTTCATGAAAGCCGTCGAACCTCCTGGGACTGCCCGGCCTGAATGGGAATTCCTCCATGAGTTGGTCCATCAGGTCACGGGTGGCAATGGCTACTCCACCATTGAGGGACTTTTCAACCTGCTCGCCCGGGAACTCGCACCGCTGGCTGGATTGGAATGGTCGCGACTCGGCGATACTGGCGTTACCGTGACCCTCTAACGATATCCGATGAATCTTTTCGACTATCTGGAGCCGACGACACAGTTCGTGATTTTCTCGGCGATCAAGATTCTGATCGTCTTCGGCGTCACGATGACCTTCGTGGCCTATGCCGTGCTCGCCGAACGGAAAATATCCGCCTGGATTCAGGATCGGGTGGGACCGAACCGGACCGCGCCGCCCATTACAAAGTTTATTCCGATCCTTGGACCGATGCTGGTCCGATTGGGCATATTTCAGCCAATGGCCGACGGCTTGAAGTTCCTGCTGAAAGAGGACTTTACTCCTGCCTATGTCCGGAAGGTTTACTTTTGGCTGGCCCCGGCCATCGCTGTCATTCCTGCCTTCCTGACCTTCGCCGTTATCCCGTTCGGTTCCACCTTGGGGAACCCGGACAACAAGATGGTGATTGCCGATTTGAACGTTGGGGTCTTGTACACCTTTGGCATCGTTTCACTGGGGGTTTACGGAATTGTTTTGGCCGGTTACGCGGCGAATTCAAAGTACCCATTTCTCGGGGGAATCCGCTCCAGTGCGCAGATGATTTCCTATGAAATTGCCATGGGGATGAGTGTGGTGGCGGTCTTCATGGTCGTGGGCGACCTGAATCTGGGTGCCGTGGTGCAATATCAAGCCAAGCATGGGTGGATGGTTCTCCATCAGCCGTTGGCTTTTGCCATCTTTTTGATTGCCGCATTTGCCGAGACCAACCGTCTTCCGTTTGACTTGCCAGAGTCGGAGTCGGAGTTGGTGGGTGGCTATCATACGGAATACAGCTCCATGAAATTCGCCCTGTTCTTCCTGGGGGAATATGCAGCGATGATTTCGGCGTCGGCCATGATGGTGACCCTGTTCTTTGGGGGGTGGACCCTTCCATTCTTGAGCGAACCGGCCTCTTCACTGCTGGTCGGCTTGCTTCACATCGCCATCTTTATTGCCAAGTTGGTGGTTCTCCTGGTGGTCTTTATCTGGGTCCGCTGGATGCTCCCGCGGTTCCGATATGACCAATTGATGGATTTGGGCTGGCGTCGATTCATCCCGCTGGCCTTGGGCAATATCCTGGCAACCGCCCTGGTGCTGGCTTTCATTTCCCCATGAACCTTGCTCTTCTTCCAACGCGATTTCATCGGGACCTGACGGACAGGTTCCCCAAAGCCGTATGAGCACCAAAATTGTCGACCGCAAGCCGTTGAGTTTTTTCGAGAACTCGTACCTGCCGACCTTGATGAGCGGGTTGAAGGTGACGTGGAAGCACTTCAAGAAATCCGCCTTGCAGGGTCGTCCGTTGACCATGGAATACCCCGAGCAAAAGTGGGTGGTGCCACAGGGGTATCGCGGGGCTCCTTACCTTGTGAAGGATCAAGAGGGGAGCACCAAGTGTGTCAGCTGCCAACTTTGCGAGTTCGTTTGTCCGCCCAAGGCGATTCGAATCACGCCGCCTGGCCCCAACGGAGCTCCGGCGGACCGGCGGAATGCCGAGAAAGCACCGGCCGAGTTCGAGATCAACATGCTGCGCTGCATCTTCTGTGGCTTGTGCCAGGAGGTGTGCCCGGAAGAGGCCATTTTCCTCCAGAAGGACTATTCATTGACCGGTGAAAGCCGGGAGGAAATGGTCTACGGCAAGGCCAAGCTTCTCCAAATGGGTGGAACCCATGGAGGAATCCAAAAATGGAAACACAAACTTGAAGAGGCTGAGGCCCAAGAAGTGTTTCCCGTCCGGACCAATTGAAATCGAAGTTCGATTCGATCGACTGACATGCCTGAATTTACCGACCTACTCTTCTACGGATTTGCCGGCCTGGCCCTGTTCTTTGGGTTTCTCTGCGTGGCGAATCCATTGAGCCGCAGCCCTGTGACGAGCGCGATGTTTCTGGTTTTGACCATCGTCTCGTTGGCGGGATTGTTCATTTTGCTTCATGCCTTTTTTCTGGCCGCGATCCAGGTCCTCGTCTACGCCGGAGCCGTGATGGTGCTCTTTCTCTTTGTCATCATGCTTTTGGACCTTAAAGAGGAAGAGCGTCGACGTTTTCGCCGATTCACGGTGGGTGTGGGTGTGGTTGCTGTCGGCGTGATAGCAGGGCTGCTGCTCCAGACGGTACTGAAGGCGGTGCCTTATTCCCAAACCTCCACGGTCCTCGCCGTGGGTGCGACCCGCCCGTTGGGCATTATTCTGTTCACTCAATATCTGCTGCCGTTTGAACTGTTATCGCTCCTCCTCCTGGTGGCCATGGTTGGGGTGATTCTGCTCACCAAAAAGGAATTGAAATGAACGGGTTTTTTAAAAAAACACCCTTCTTCCGAAGCTGAGGTCATGCACGCCACTCTCAATCACTATCTGGTCGTCAGTGTCCTGCTGTTCAGCCTGGGGCTGTTCGGGGTTCTTGCCCGTCGCAATCTCCTGGTCATTTACATGGGCCTGGAATTGATGCTCAACGCGGCCAA
>CAITXU010000034.1 GCA_903896505.1 uncultured Verrucomicrobiota bacterium
AACCTACTCCATTCTCAGCGGCCCGGCGACGGTTTCCGGGTCAACCCTCACCTACACCAACGTGGGGACGGTCGTGGTTTCCGCCAGCCAGAGTGGGAATACCAAATATCAGGCAGCGGCTGGAGTCCAACAAACCTTCACGGTCAACAAGGCCGCCCAGACCATAACAACGTCCAACGTCAATTCGACGGGAAAGTTTACCCGGACTTTAAAACCACCGTCCTCTTATGGATATGTCTTTACATCCCTCGATTCATACTCCGCATCGGCCTCGTCTGGCTTACCAGTAACCATCACCATTTCGGACAGTGCCGGGGCTACCTTGATGCAAGATGCTGGCGGGACCCTGACTGTCAGGCTTATCTCACCTGCATCCAGAATGACAGATACCGTGACGGTCACCTACTCTCAGGCGGGTGATGTAAATTATGCCGCAGCACCGCCCTCTCAGTGACTCTTTCTCTTTCCTATCCATGAACGTAAAACCACTTCCGAGCGACCCTCTCCAACAGAGCCCGGTAGTTCAACCTCCCACTCCCACTCTCCTTCTTAATGTTATGAAGTACGCTCACATCGTCACACGTCGGACAAAATCGGTAGGCTCGCGCAACGGCTTATCAACTCCCCTTCGACTCGGAACAACGGCAATCTGGATGGCCCTCAGTCTGGCTCAAATCTCGACGGTCGAGGGTGCCAATTCCAGCCCGCCCAGCCTCATGGCCTACCAGGGCTTTTTGACCGATGCCAACGGCAATGCGTTGGCCTCAAGCACCCCGGCCAACTACACGGTGATCTTTCGCGTCTACAGTGCTTCAACCGGCGGGACGTTGTTATGGTCCGAACAACAAGTCGCCACCATCGATAAGGGCAATTTCAGCGTGTTGCTGGGACAGGGCACGGCTTACAACACCGAAGTTCGTCCGGATTTACCGACCGTTTTCAATACCACCGACGCCTCGGATCGCTATGTGGAATTATCGGTATTTATCAACGGCACCGGCAGTTCGGCAACGACGATCTCCCCGCGCCTGCGCCTGGTCACTTCACCGTATGCCATGCTGGCCAACACGGCCTTCCAAATCGCAGGGAACTCGTTCACCGCCAGTGAAACCTTCACTGCAGGAGCCTCCATCACGGGTGGCACCTTCACTTCTTCGGTGGACCTCTCGATGCCGAACAACACAGTCAACGCATTCTCAGTCACGGGGAAGGGAACGGTTCCCGTGGGGTCCGTTATGCTGTGGGCGGGAAACACAACGCAGATACCAACGGGCTGGCATATTTGCGACGGAACTGCAGGCACGCCGAATCTGCAGGGTCGATTTGTCATAGGTGCCGGTACGGACTCCAGTGGAGGTACTTGGACTTCCGGAGCCTCCGGGGGAGCCGCATCCGTCACCCTGACCGCATCCAATCTTCCGCCGCATACCCACGACTATCAGGACATCTATTTTTCGGAGAACAATGGTACAAATGCCGGATACGCGGGCTCCAATAAGACAGATTCCGACAACAACCCCTTTGGCTACCAGCTTGCGCGGACCACAGGCACCGGAAATGGCCTGAACTCCACGGCGTTCAGCATCATCCCCCCCTACTACGCGTTATACTATATCATGCGGATTAACTAGTCGAATCCGTTCCGGATGGGTCAGTGGGGATGTCGGAATCATGTGGTTAAAGCGTCAATCGATTGTTTGAATGAGAATTATCAATGTTAGTTTGCGGATGATGGCAGTCATCGCACTGATGGTCGGCATCCCGGGCCGGGCGCTGGGGCAGGTCGCCCTACCGCTTCAGTGGGTGGCCACCAACGGGTTCTACAATCTGTTTTCACAGAAGGGAGCACCGGTGGTTTCCGGTTCACCGACCGCAACCGCAGGCAACTTTGCCAACCTGGTGTCCTACGGTGCCGTGTCGGCCCCCACCAACTCCACTCTGGGTTCCGGCTCTTCCATGGCCGCAAATAGTGTCTCGCTGGGCCTGCCTCACGGTATGAATTCTGACGGAACGGTCAACTGGGTGTTGGCCCGTGCGCGCGTGGGTGCACCTTACGTCATGGACGCCTCCAAATATCTCTTTGGCCAGGTGCTTCCACCCCCATCCGTGGATGAACGGGGCAGTGCGATCTCCAATCCGTCATCCTATTGGCGATCCGAACCGTACACGACCAACGGACATTCCGGCGACCGATTCTATTGGTGTGCGGATGCCAATGTGGTCTTTGCAAGCCAATCCGGGCAGGTCTGGATTCCGTGGGTCAAGGCCAATCCAGAGTCTTCCACTCCAACCAATACGAGTGGCTACATTCGTCAAAATGGCTACTATTATGCGATCGTCACCAACACGTTCGTGGTTTCTTCCACACCGGTCAAACCCGCAGTCAACATTTTCTGGAATCAGACGCCATTCAATCATGGCCCCCAAGTAACCATACCCGCGGGTAAGGTGTTCGGGATGATTGTCGTCACCAATGACACCTTTCCGATTCGCGTCACCACCGCTTACACGGCTCCCGGACAAACCCTGATGGCAACCAACGGACTGTCGGAAACCAGAACCCTCTGGTATGATCCCACCACCTCTTACATCGGGGCCTTCAACGCCGAAGGTCGCGTCTTTGTCGAATACTATGGCAACCTGAATGCGGACGGAGTGACACATCAGTTCCTGGGTTATGATCTCGTCAATGTGATCCAAAAGCCCCGGGCCATTGTGTCCTCTGTGGATTTGGGCAGTCCCCTCCTTCCCGCCATACCCGACCCGCAGGCACAGGTTCTCACACCGGTGCCCATTCAAAGTCTGACCTTTAGCCAGAAGGTCTACACACTGGCCTCCGCTGACAGCACCCCTTCGCTGTCAAAATATTGGGCTGTGGTTCCTGAAACCAATCAAAATGTGCTGTCGCTATATTGGTACAAGGCTGGAACTTTGGGGATTCGATGGCCGGTCTACTTGAATACCTATATCCAGGACTGGTCCTCCGATCCAACCACCTACAGCCAGTACATCCGCCCGGACGCAGGCTCCGCGGCTTCGGCCTCCACAACAGCCATCCATTTTTCAGGCAATCAAAACGTCAGTCTGGCCTATTTTGATCCATTGGATACGACCCGGGCGTTTTCAGACTCATCCTCTTTTTACACCTGGCTGACACCGAGCCAGCCAGCCCTTCGAGCTCTCCTTCAATACAATGCGGGCAACACCGTCTATTTCGAACGGGTTGCTTCGTGGCTGGACAGTTCCGTCTCGACCGGTTCGGCGGCCTTCATGGGAACCGTGGCCACCAATCTTCTAACCATGGAGCAACGTGTCCCGACACACGGGTTGAAGGGGGACTATTTCAGCAATCCCGGATATGATGACCCAAATAATTTTTTCAACGGAACAACCAACTTTTCACGCGTGGATCCCACCATTGACTTCACGTGGACATCCACGGGTCCTGGAGGAACCCTGGGTACCGCCAACTACGCAGTGCGATGGACCGGGTTTATCAAGGCTCAATACACCGACACCTATACCATTCAAGTCGATACGGACGATGGAGCACAAGTGAGGATTGGATCAACTCTCCTTATAAACCAATGGATGGATCAGGCTCCAACATCCTACAGCAATACGGTCACCATGGTGGCCGGCCAGTATTATCCAGTGGACTTGCGCTATTACAACAGGGGGGGCGGTGCTGAAATTCACCTCAGATGGAGTTGCTCCAAAACCCTGATGCAGGTCATCCCCACCGGTCAGCTCTACCCTTCAACCAACTTCTTATACCAGGTACCGCTACCGACCGTCATCACACAGAACAAGATGGTGGGAGAGCGTATTGAGTATCCCGATGGGCTAATTCCTTCCCCGGCCACCGGTATCTACCGATCGGGACATATCAATCCGGCAACAGGCACTGCCTATGCCTCGGATGCCTATGTCGATCCCCTGGCGTCTGGATTTACCAACACCACCTCCAGCTCGATCCTTGCGGTGAATGCGTCTCCATCCAATAACGTCCTGGAGGTCTGGTGGTTCACTCCCTCCCACCCACCTTCCTCCGATTTCACTCCGACCTATTGGCCTTCGACCATGGGATACTACAACTTGAGTTGGCCCCAATCGACCCAGGACAAAATTGTCCTCGCGAGCAATCAAGGCAGTGGCCCGCTAACCGGTCTTCAGCAAAAGGCGTGGATATATACTCAAAACGATAGGAGCCAACCGGGCTTCAACCCCAATGAGGAACATGCCTTGATTCTGGGAGGAGCTGCCTATGCCTTGCGCGATGACCTCAATGTCATGTCGGGTATCAATTACTCTTCGGAACCGTTTGTGTTACTCGAATACATCGATGTCGACGGACGCCCCAGCATGAGGCCATTCCACGTGCTGCGGGAGGATCCAGACCATCAGTGGACCTTCCATTACCAGTTGACGGTGGGTGACAACGGGGGGCTGGCTCCCGCTTTGCAAGCCCCCGCTCCGCTTCCTGCTCTTTTCAATGCGGAAAAGCCATTGAACCCCACCACGATGACGAATGTGTGCCATGAGGTTGGTTCCATTTCGGTCACTTCTTACACGGCAGTGGACAATAACCAGATATTTGGACAAAGCGCCTTCGATGAACAGGACGTTTGGATCAGTACTGCAAACACCCCGCTTTTGGTCCCCTACCAAAGCTATCAACTGTATTCCGATACAACCAGTACCTGGGTGTTTCTGAAATCCGTTGATCCGGGGCCTGCTGCCGGGAATGCCGCGGCCGTTGGAATCTTGTCGTCCAACAAACCGATGGCATTGTCAGCCATCGGCGCGGGCAATCAAAATGGCCACTATCTTTTTGGCATCTCCACAGGTGTCAGTCTTTCAGTCAATCAGCCCGTCGAGATATGTAATACCTCCTTCCGGACCAATTTTCCCGGTCGAGTCACCTCGGTGGGGAACACGAATGGAACTCAAGTCGTCGATATTGATTTGGGATTCACCTCAACACCCGGTTCAGCCCTACCTGCCAGTTTGCGAAGTGCCGACATTCTTGTCCCGGTATTGGATTACAATGTGTACGCTAGAATGCGCAATGGAATGTCCATCCTCCGGAAAACGCGTCATCATAGCCTAAACGCCATCCAATGGACAGCCAACGGGATTCAGAATTCGAACACATCAGCTGCACCCGATATCAACCAATGCACCTATCAGGATCGGGACGGCAACATCTGGTTCTATCGTGGTCCCCATGACGCCAATGATGAAGCGTTTGTAAGCATGCAGTTTTATTACAAGACCCAACCCGGGTTCTATTTTCCAGTCGATGCTTCGGGTGCAACACTGACTCCGGCCAGTCAGCCGCCCGTGGGAACGGTCACACCCTATCTGAGAGCCTGGAGCCAATCAGCGGGAAAATATTATGGAGATCCGATCCATGGCAACGCCCAATCCGCCACCATTGGGGATGATAACGCCTTGCCCATCGCCTATTCCGCTGTCTGGTCCACCAATATACCGCAGATGTCGGTAGCCCAGTCGCTGATGGTGGCCTCTGCTGGGCTTCCCGCCGTCCGGGATCAGACAAGTGTCGGCATTCTGTACCAACAGTCCATGGTCGTCGGTGGCCTCACCAACCCGTCGGTTATCCTCCACGATCCAACCCGGTACAAAACATTCACTTTTGGGGGTAATGGCAGGCTGGCACAGCTGCCCAGTTCCGTGCAGACCGTCAACCAGTTGGGGAAGGTGTTCTTTCCCGTTTTACCACCGCACCTGGCCGACCGCTTCTTCTTTGACTCGACGGTTGGGGCCAACGGGGCCTTGGTTTTCGGTGGTGACTTCGTTAATCCAGGGACGGGCCAACCCTACCTGTTTCCCAATGTCCTGACTGCGTCGGATGCGACCTATCTCAATGGGCTCTGTGCGGTCAGTGACCTGAACTATGGCCAATGGACCAATGCGATCGCTTCGTTGTCGGTAACGGTCACGCCCTACGCCTGGAGCAACGGTCATTGGCAGGCTGATACCAACAATCCGTTGAGGACCACGTACGGGTCCGGCGACATTTGCGTGGCGTTATCGCAGGACGTTCCCGTGGATTCCTATGCATTGACGGCGGCTGGCCCCGGAAGTGGGTACGTCACCCTGGTGATGCAAGGAGGAAAATCACCCGCGGCCCAAAAGAGTCCGCTGAGCATTCAGGTGCTCCAGGTCACTCCCAACCTCTTCCGGGGTAGTTTACAGATTGTCACAGACTCCAATCCCGTCAGTCCCTACATCACGCTCCAGCATGTGGTGGACCTCGCCGGCCACGCGGAGGATTATCAATTTGATTGGTGGATCGGGGCACCCGTTGACGGCCAGGCACCCGCCATGGATGACACCTCCACCAATCTTCCGGGGAACGGCTGGCTCCGATTGTCGTCGGACCATTTCCCCGACAAGGTCCGGGCAACGCTGGGTGGCCAGGCCGATTATGTCTCCCTGGGAGATCAATGGTTGGTGGCGCGTTACAGAAGCACGAACACGAATAATCCGACCTATGGACGATGGTCTCAATGGACTCGCGCCCAGTTGGCCGAGGGATATGTCAAGCGTGCCTTGAGTGGGATCAACCCATTCAACCAGCGGGTGACCGATCTGTTGAATAATTCCGTGAATGATCAGGTGAGCATGCTGACCCAGGCCGGGGCTCGTTGGGAGGGCAACGTGGCATTGAATCAAAACACCCTCAATAATCAGGGCCTGATTGCCATCTATGAAACCATCCTCAATCAGGCTCGCAACCTGAGTATTGACTCGGGCATCAACTATGGTCCGGCCAATGATGCCCTTTTGCTTGCGGCGGGTTACATCTCCGACCTGTACACCATTCTGGGCAATGAGGCGTGGGCGGAGGCCAACAATCCCACCGTCAGTGTTGGCACTGATTCGACCTTCAACACCGATGCCACCGCTCTCTTCCCCTTCATGGGTGAGACGGCCACCATTCTGGAACAGCAACAGGACCTTCTCCGTGGTCGCGACGACTTCCAGACTCCCGGGGTGCAGATTGCCCCGGTCTACAACCGGCTGTATTGGAACTTTACTAAAGGGATCAATTCCGGTCAGCAGATCTACTCCCTGAACTTTGACATCAAACCCGCTCCCGACAACAACACCGGTTCGGTAGGGCCCGCCGACGCAAAATACATGTTCCCACAGGGACATGGGGACGCCTATGGCCACTATCTCACCGCCCTGTTTAATTACTACAAGCTGATCATGGATCCCGACTTTAGTTGGGTGCCCTCTCCCGAGGCAACGACGGTGCTCGGTGTGCCGGTTCTGGTGAACTACATGCACGAACGGAAATTTGCCCAGTCCGCTGCCGCCATGGCACGAACGGGTCAGTTGGTTTACGACCTGACCTGGCGCGGCGAATATCTGCCGGGATCGTCCAACGGCTGGGCGAATCTCAACCCGGTCCGCGTCAATACCAATGCGGTCATCAACACGAACTTGACCACGCTCGCTCGCTACAGTCGGCAAAATTGGGGTTCGGACCAGTGGGCCTGTCGTCTTGGTCAGGGAGAATACCTGAACTGGATTGTCGGAAATTCCATGCTCCCGGCAGTGGACCCGGACACGACCCACGCCGGGATCACCAGGGTGGATCGAACCACGGTGAGTGAACTCATGGAGCTTCCGGCCTCTTCCGATGCACTCCTGACGGGCATGGATAACGCCGAGGCTCATCTGAACCCCCTGGGTCTCCCCGATGGGACCGTGCCCTTCGATATCAACCCCAGTCTGGTCATCGGGGCGACCGCACAGACCCATTACGAGCAGATGTACATCCGCGCCACTCAAGCCTTGAATAACGCCGTCTACGCCTACAACCAGGTCGGTAATGTGACGCAGGCGCTGCGAGGTCAACGGGACTCCCTGACCGATTTCGTCAATGGGGTCAACGCCCAGGAGCAGGCCTTCACCAACCAATTGATCGCCATCTTCGGAACCCCCTATTCCGATGATATGGGAGTCGGGCAAACCTACCCGCAGGACTACGCAGGGCCCGATGTGTTCCACTACATGTACGTCAACCAGACCGATATTCCTGAATCGGCCGACGCACTGAAACTTTCTTCCGATCCGTTCAACGCCGGAGGACAGACCATTTTCAATCTCCGTTATAGCAGGGTGCCACCCCAATATCTGTCCTGGACCAGTGATTGGAATGCGGCCCGTGATTCAATCGGATCGGACTTCATTCAATTCACACTCAATAGCGAACAATATGTCGAGAAGCCGGCAAGCTGGACGGGTTCGAGGGCGTACGCCGGCACAATCCAGCAGACCATCAATGATTACAAAGTTGCCTGGTGGGGCCTGTATAATGCGGTTGCGGCGGCGGTCAAAGTGGATTTTGCCTATGAGCAGGCCGTCAAAAACTTTAGAGAGACAGTGGACTATAATATCAGCAAGACAGCTCTTCAGTCTGTGGGTTCGGGATTGGACGTCACTCTAAGTTACCTGGTCTATTTAAAGGACATCAACAGCATCGGGAATGCAAAGATCATCGCAGCCATTGAAGAAGCTTCCCTTGCGACTCAGGCCGTCATTCCCACCTCCCTCATCGCCGGGGTGGCATTCGGTGGGGATCAATTCTTTGCGCCTCGGGAGGCGATTGTGGAAGCAGCGGGAGTCACCAAGGCGACCGCAATGGCAAAGGATGCCCTTTTTGGATTCTCAAATGCCGCAGCTCAAAACGGTGATAAAATCGGCAAGATATTAAATGACACCCTGATTCGTGGACTCGACACGGATAACACGCTGTTCGCCAGCTATCAGGCGGTTCGCAACGCCGAACCCGATCTCAAAACGTCGATTTCCGGCATTGACTCAGCCCTGCGCACCCTCAGCGCCAAAGCCAGTGCCGTTCAATCGGCCATCACCGCCGGCAACCAGCTTCTGGCCACTCGCGAGACCTACCGGGCCCGTGAGGCGGCCATTATCAATGGATACCGGACCCGGGATGCCTCCTTCCGGCTGTTCCAGAACGAACGCCTCGAACGTTACAACACCCTGTTTAATCTGGCTCAACGCTATGCCCTTCTGGCCGCCTATGCCTATGATTACGAAACCGGTTCCCTGGGAACCAGGGACGGAAAAAACCTGATCAACCAGATCGTCAGCACCCGATCGCTGGGTGTCGTCGACGGGGGTGGCAATCCCCAGTATGCCGGGAGCAGCAGTTCTGGTGATCCGGGCCTCTCCTCGGTGCTGGCTCAGATGTCGGCCGATTGGGCCGTGCTCAAGGGCCGCCTCGGATTTAACAACCCCGACGGCTATGGGACGACCATTTCTCTGCGGACGGAAAATTACCGTATCCTTCCCGGTGTATCCGGGGATAGCGCCTGGAGGGATACCCTCAGCCAGAATCGGCTCCCCAACATTCTGTCGGATTCTGATGTCAAGGCATACTGCCTGCAGGTGGATGACGGCAGTGGACTCCCGGTGCCGGGCTTCGTAATTCCCTTCTCAACCACCATAACGGATGGTTACAACCTGTTCGGGAAGCTTCTGTCGCCGGGCGACCACAGCTTCAGCAGCAGCTCCTTCTCGACCAAGATTTTCTCGATCGGCGTCGCACTCGATGGGTACAAGGGCATGGATACTCCCAGCAGCATTTCCAGCGGCGTCTCCACCAACACCTCGGATCCGGACGTCACATTCCTGGACCCGAATGCCCTGGCCGCCACCCCCTACGTCTACTTGATCCCCGTGGGTGTTGATTCGATGCGGTCACCGCCCCTCGGCGATACCCCCATCATTCGGACCTGGAGCGTCGCCGATGTCGCCGTCCCCGTGCCGTATAATCTGGGGGCATCGCACTTCTCGACCAAACCGCTTTGGCAAACCAGCGATTCCCTTCAGGAACCGCTGTTCCAGATACGGAAGTTCCAGGCGTTTCGCCCCGTGGCCAATGAGGCGAATTTCAGCTCATCCATCTTTGCTGGCAGCGCCTTTGCACAAAGCCAGTTCACCAATCGGCGCTTGATCGGGAGATCGGTTTGGAATAGCCAGTGGAAATTGGTCATTCCAGGAAAGGCGCTCCTCAACGATCCCAATGGCGGTCTCGACCGCTTCATACGCTCCGTCAAGGATATCAAGTTGAACTTTGTCACCTATTCCTACTCGGGCAATTAATCGGTACTTCAGAATATCAAAGGTTCAGCATGAGAAAACAAAAGTTGATTGAGTGGTCGGTCGCGGCATCCGTACTGGCACCAGCCATACAGCAGGACCTTTTGGCCTTTCCCCCGGCTCCCCCCGCTGCCATTTACGGTGTGGTGCGGGATGGACTGGGAAATCCACTTTCGAATGGAGCAGGAAGCGTCCAGTTTGATTCCGGGACCGGCTTCACCAAGACCGTCCCGGTGGTTGCGCTCACCGAGGACAATGGCAACTATTCCCTCGCCATCTCCATGGACTCGGGTGTCACGGGCTCGACCTACAAGCCCAACGCCCTGATGCCGGCTGCCACCTTTCGTCTCAAGTATGTTTCGGGGAACAACGTGTACGTGCCGATGGAAATGCGGGGGGATTTCGCCACGCTGGGTGTACCGGGAAGCCGGACCCGGCTGGATTTGACCTTGGGGATTTCCAGCGATAATGACGGGCTACCCGACGCCTGGAAGCGGACCATCATTCAGCAGTTGGGCTTGAAGCTGACCCCCCACCAAATCCACCCAGGTGACCTGGCCCCGGGTACCGGGCTGACCTACTACCAGATTTATGTGTCAGGAACCTACTACCTGGCACCCACCAATGGTTTTGCCCTGAATATCGTGAGTCATGACGACACCGGCTCGCGCTTCACGTTCACGGCAGTCCAGGGACGCAATTACACGGTGCAGGCAGGTTCAACGGTTGCAAAACTGGCTCCCATGAGCTTTCAGGTGATTTCTCAGGGGAAAACCGGGCCGCTGATCAACCAGTGGTTCGCCACCAATACCACACTGATGCGCATCCAGATACCCAGCTCCGCCTCGATGGATGCTGTCAATGCGTTCTTCCGCTTGACTGCGGAATGATGACTCCCGCAGAAGGTGCCATCCAACCTCGCACCGGTTCCACGCTCGGAGTGCGATGGGTGGGCGTGTTTCTGTTGCTCCTCCTGCTGGGGGGCAGTGCGGTATGGCTCACCTTTTCGCACCGCGCCGTTAAGCCTCAGCCGGTCCGGAAAAACCAGGCGGTGGAGGAGGTCTCGTTGATGACATTGGTCCGCACCAATGGATTGTTCTTTAAAAGCGGACAAACCAACCCGTTTTCGGGCGCATGGATTAGCACCAACTCCGACGGCGTGCTGTTGTCTCGAACCCAGATCAAGGAAGGCCGCATCCACGGTCTGTCTGAAGGCTGGTACACCAATGGAGTGCTCCAGGTCCGGGAGCATTTTGTCAATGGACTGGAGGACGGCCTCCGCGAGAAGTGGTACTTTGATGGAACACGGATGCTCCGGGGGATGCTGGTGGCGGGAAAATTCGAGGGTGAATTTGAGCGATGGCACACCAACGGAGTGTTGTCGGAAAAAATGACGATGCGAAACGGCAAACCTGACGGTCTGGCCTCCAGTTATTATCCGTCGGGAAACAAAAAAAAGGAGGTGATATTAAGCGGTGGTGCAGTGATCAGTGACACCTTCTGGCAGGATGGTGAAGCAGAAGCGGTAAGGACATCCCCAAAGAACTAGGAAAACGATCCGACCATGCCATATGGCCGCGTATTTCAATCGATTCCCAAATTCACAACAAGCTCCGAGTTTTAGTCGACCGGGATGGCTATCAGGACCATCACCAACTTTGAACAGGTTGCCCGGCCAATGTCCCGCTGGGTCTAATGGTGAGGTTTTCCATTCATAAGTTCTATGACATCTTAAAGATACGAGCTGCGGTCGGCATCGGTTCGCGAAGGAAGAGCACCAAAACTGGCGTCTGGACCAGTCGGATAACCAAGAATCGGCCCGTTTACGGCCATTCGTCACCCTGCTGGAATTCCCCCAAATCCATCGCCCGAAAAGCCGCAAGGGAATTCAGGATGAACTCATCCTGGGGTCTTTGCCCCAAAGTCACGCGCACCAGCTTGAAGTTTTCCGGTGTCGGCCCCTGCCGGACATTGTTGGCAAAAACAAAATCACGCGTGAAACAGACCTCAAAGTTTTGCCGGGCAAACCGGTAAAGCCGCCCGTTATCCAAACCCTGCATCCGCAATGTGATGACCGACTCAACCTCGTGACCTTCCGCACGCAAAGCGGCAACGAGCTTTCCCGGCAGGTTCTCATCCAGCAGGATTTTCACGTCGGCTGAAAATCCACTTGCTTCGCCAGTTCCTCCAACGCGCGGCGCACCGCTTCGCTGGTCAGGCTGGGGTAGGCATCCACGATTTCGGCGACCGAAAGACCGGCGGCAAGCGACTACAGAAGTAGCGCCACGGAAATCCTCGTATCCCGCAAGCGCGGGCTTCCGCTCAAATGCTACGGGTCGGCGACGATCCAGTTGCTCATTCGTTAAAGCTATGGCGGACGCGGCTTAAATTGTGTCCCGCCGCATTTCGGGCTTCGGCGTATAGAAACGGACACCAAAATGGACATCAAACGGCAGGCGAAAGCGGTAAATGGGTAAGTCCAATTACAGTTGATTAGCGCCAGAAATCCGGCCATTTTAAACCGTCTGGAACAGGATTGATGGCCGATTCCGACCCTCGCCTCCAGTTTCAACTGACTTGTATTCAGCTGGTTACGAGGAAAGGTGGTCCGAGTGGACACCAAAACGGACGCCAATGTGTCCACTCGCGCAGTGCCCCTTGACTGCTGAGTCTAGCTCTTCCAGCGCTCGCTCATGGTACGGAAACGACCGGCGTAAGCTCTGTTCTGAGGAGCAGCGCATGTCCGTCAGGGTTCATTCAGCGACCTCTGGCAGGCGGAGTCGTGGTGGCAGCCAACGATGGTCGCAGAATGACGTGCAATCCCATTGTGAAAATGAAAACCATTTGCTTGATAGCTCTGCTGGTTGTCGCGATGAATGTTCAAGCAGCCGCCATCTTAGAAGAACTCGAATGTCACGACAAGGTCGTGCGTCACGGCGTTGAGACGCTCATTCTTCCGAAGGAAGTTGAATCGTTCTTTGGAGCGACCAACGTCGATCACTTCATCTCAAACTTTGGTAGCAAAACCCACGCGCCAATGTGGAACAGCGTCACCCATTTTGCCGGCAGATACGAATTATCGCTTCAAGTGCCCATCGCGATTGACTACGACAGGTGCAGGCTGATTGGCGCAACCAATTCGGCGATGGTTCAGATAAACGAGGTGACCAAAGTTGAACTTTCCAAGTCCGGGATCGCCGAAGCCAGGATGAAGGGACAGTGGCGGTTGAACGAGAACGAGTGGAAATGGCTGGTGGAAAGCAAGTGTGACTGGTCTGTTGTCAAAATACCGATCCTGACTAACGCTCCCGTCAAAGGGTTCGACGAATACGTCAGGCAAGGCAGAGAACCGATTCGCAATCGGCAAGAAGTCTTTGATAAGCCGATCAGGCAGACGATCGAACGGCTTCGCAAGCAGCAGGGAAATGCGGACCAGAAGGACGGCAAGAAGAAGTGACCCTCAGACCCAACCGGCTGTCCCGCCAAACGGTGTAAGGAATCTATCCGGGTGGCTCACTGTGCGCCAGTATCTTGGCCAGCGTCCTTCAGTGCATCCCTGTCTCCCGCAATACCTGCCTCCGGCTTACTCCTCCCGCAAGCACCCGCCGCCGTATCTCGCTCCACTGTTCCATGTCTCGGTACACCCTTCACGTTGTTCCAGGGTGCCGCCTTTTTCGACCGCCCTTTCACACTCGTGACCCCGCCGCACCCTGCCACGATCCATTGCCCGCCCGGTCGTAACCCGCGCTCACCCGACCAACCGCCGCCGCCGCGCCGTCAAACAGTCTTTCCTCCCCAAGCCGGTAGAGCCGGGGAACTGGCGCACTGGAATGCAGGTCCAGATCGTAGTCATAATTCACCGATCGCCGGGTTACCACGGTGGTGTTGGGCCGGTGGGTTTCCACCACCGCCAAGCGCTGGCCCGACGCCCCCAGCGTGTAGCCATAACCACGAAGCAATGCTCAATGCTACTTCGGCCATAGGAAACGGACACCAAAATGGACACCAAACGGCATGCGAAAGCAGTAAAAGGGTAGGTCCAATTTCAGTTGATTAGCGCCCGAAATACGGTCATTTTCAGACATCTGGTACAGGAAAGATGGCCGATTCCGGCCCCAGCCACCACTTCCGAGCGGCCAGATTCCCTGATTTTGCGAGGGTTTGAGCAACCTTCCCACTTTCAGCACTTCACGCACTTATTCGCTTTCCGCCGCCAAGTCACGCGAATTGTGGTCACTTATTGGTCACTCAATCCCTTGCTCGGGATTTACTGCCCTGTCCAAAACAACACCAACCACCACAATTGGACCAAGAGGGGCGGGTGGTCCCGGGGATCTAGGGGAGGAACGACTTTCCATTCCAAGGGACTGCCGTCTATCCCCGAAAGATTTGGCGCAAGCCCGATTGTCAGCGGCAAGCATTTGAGATCGAAATTCGAGGCGGAATGCGAAATGGACGGACGTACTAAAAGGACCGAATATAGACTGAAACCTTTGAGCCGTAGCTGTTTACAGCCGTCTTTAAAGTCGACATTCCACTTACTCGAAACAAGATGGGAATCGATCTTCCTCCTGATCAGCCTGTGATGAAAAAACACGTTGCAAATGTTCGTCATTTACATTTCATTAACTCTTATTAGAAGTAGAGGGCGTAAGTACGCCGTTTCAAGCCAACCGTCATGAGGCCGCCTGCCTCTGTTCTCGGAGCATTCGTCGTTCATGCCATCATTGGCAAGCAGCCGTCATTCTCACTGCTGGGCGTCGAGTCACCCACGTGGAGGGCCTACCTGCTCACCCCCGTCGTCGCTGCATTCGCGGGCACCGTTGGCGTCTATTTCCAACGGTTGTCGTTGGGCCTCAGGCTTCGAATGAAGGAGGTCCGACAGATTCCTGCCTGGCTGATCCCGGTCTTTGGTGCCCTCATCACCTGGCTGCTCGGCGTTGGCGTTTTCTGGCAAACCGGACATTTGGGCGTTTTCAGCTTGGGATATGACGATCTTTCCAGCGCGCTGAGAGGCGATCTCGGATGGCAGCTGGCCGTCGTCCTGCTCCTGACCAAATTGATGGCAACCGTGTCCTGTTATGGGATGGGCGGATGTGGAGGAATCTTTTCACCGACTCTATTTTTTGGCGGGATGAGCGGGCTCGTCATTGCGGGACTGGTTGACCTCGCCTGGCATGTCCCTCGGGGAGACGCCATCGCTCTTGGAGTGGTCGGAATGAGCGCTTGCCTGGGGGCAGTCGTCTTTGCGCCCGTGACAGGCATTCTCATGGTCTTTGAGATGACCCACGAATTCGCCCTGGTTCCGGCCTTGATGATGGGTGCGCTGGTCAGCCAGACGATTGGGCGAAGGATGAACCATGAGAACTTTTACGACGCTCTTCTCGCTCAGGACGGTCATCGTTTGGAGCATGTGCGTCCCCCTCGGGACCTGCAAAGCTGGCGGGAATTGTCCGTGTCTGCCGTGGCGAACTTTTCACCGAGACATCTCGTGGAACTCTCTCCTGATGCTCTTCGCCATGCCTTATCCTCGCCCTACGAACGGTTTCCCGTTCTGTCGGATGGAAAACTGCGCGGGATTTTGCCCCGAAGCGAAGCGGAAGCAGCGCTTGCAGAAAAACGAGAACCCAGGTTGGCCAGCCCGGTGACCTGCCGTCGCGACCAGACGGTCGCCGATTTACAAGCCCTTCTGATCGACTCCGGCACTCATATGGTCGTCGTGCTGGACCGAAAGGACGGCGAAGTCATCGGTTTGGTGACGTTACACGATCTTCTACGGACCGAGGCCTCGTTTGCGGAAAATGCGGCGGGCAGCGCCTGAGCATGGGTTAAACCTTTCCTTTCTATCGTTTTGAGGCCCGCAGGCTCCGGGTGAAGTATCAGTCTGGAGCTTTTGAATCCTGGGAAGGGTGACCCAAACATTCCGCATCTCATTCACCGCCTGACTTGGAGCCTTGCCTTATCCGTGATCCCCAAGTACACTAGACGATGACTGGTTAAAATAGAGGAACACCGATGTCATCCATGACTGCATTCGAAGCAAAGACCCGGTTCGGCGAGCTGCTCGAACGCGTTTCACGCGGCGAGGAGATTGTCATCACTCGTCACGATAAACCGGTAGCCCGAGTTGTCCCCGAGGGTCAACAAAGCCTGGCGCAGGTCCAATTGGCGGTTGCCCAACTCAATGCCCTCCGCGCGAAGATTCAGGACCGAACTCGGGGTGAAAGGGCGTTGACGGATGCCGAAGTCAGATCGGCGATAGCAGAAGGACGGCGATGATATCCAAAATTGTGGTCGATGCGTCGATCGGAATTTCCTGGGTGCATCCAGCCCAGGCAACGAAGACGACCGAAGCCTTATTGGAGGAAGTGGGACGCGGCACCCGACTCGTAGTTCCGACTCTTTGGCTTACCGAAGTCGCTAATGCCCTGCTTGTCTTGGAACGGCGCAAGAAACTCAAGGAGGAGGAGCGACTGCAAGCCCTCACGACTCTCGGCGGCCTAAATGCAGTCGTGGATGAATCCGGCCATTGCTTCACGTTCACGCGGGTTTCGGAACTCGCTGTCACGCACGGCCTGACCGTTTATGATGCCACATACCTCGAACTGGCTCAACGCGAGCGGATTCCGTTGGCGACGAAGGATGGGGCCATCCGCGATGCCGCCGCCAAAATCGGTGTGGTGGTGTTGTAGAAACGAGGTGCTTTGGTGTCTTCAGTTCCCTGTTATGTTTATTCGACGCCTTGGTTCCTCCACGGCTATTTGAGGAGCCGGTCAAGCTCGCCCAAGACCGCCTCCACGTAAGCCGCCCCGGTGATCGCTGGCGGGACCTGGATGCTTTCTCGAAGAAACGCGGGGTCCAGCGTATCAAGACAAGCTCTAAGTTCGATGGCCTGCACGGCCGAAGACGCACGCTCCATATCCGGTCGGTTCAGGAACCGGGCGACCGACTCCAGGGCGACGTAAACTGAAGACCAATCCACCCAGCGCGGAAACTCAGGCGCGCTTTCACCTGAGGCGGCAGTCCAGGTGAGCAGGAAGCGCCAGTCGTCGCGGCGGAGCCAGAATCGCTTTTCCTGGCTCTCACGCCGGGACTGCAAATGGCCGGACCGGGCCAGATCATTCAGCGTCGTCTGGAGGGTCCGGGGGAAATACGCGAGCCGTACGGCCATTTCGCCCGGATGCCCCGACTCTTCCGCCAGCAGATAGGCGATGACTTCGGCCCGGGCTTGCATGCCGAAGAGGGCGCGCAACTTGATGAGAAAGTTCGTCGGCCGATGTGGATCGGCTCGTTGGCTCAGTTGGCGCAGCGTCACCGGGCCGCGTTTCCATCCGTGTCGGACGAATAGCTCGTCGGGTAAGCCGAACACTGGCACCCCAGGAAACAGCGGTTGGGCCTCGGCCACCGTGGGCTTCTCCCGGAGCAGCGTCTTCCACTTGGCATGAACCGACCGGCGCGCCAAGTGCGCCGCCATCGCCCGCAGCACCGTGAGATCGCCGAGGCGTTGACCCAGGTTTTGCAACCGCTGGAGGTTGATGAACTGGCCGTTGGTGTCGAGCCAATCGAGCACTTCGTCGAACAGCCGGGGGTCCCGGCCCAGGCTCGTGGTGGCCAGGAGCAGCGCTTCCGGATCCAGCATCCAGCGGTCCATCGATTGCGACTGACCTGCAACCCCCAGCGCGGACCATTGGCGCCACAGAAAGCCCAGAACGTGTTCCTGGAAGTGTTCCCTAGAGGCGTTCATGCAGATCTCCGTGGCCGAGGGCTTGGAGGACTTCGAAGACGACCTGGCGAAAGGCGTCGGAAACATCCTGCGTGAAGGTCCACCGGGCGGCCGCCAACAATTCCTCCGGCGAGGGATTCAGCTTCCGCAAATCGGTAAAATGCCGGCCACCCTGGTCGGCAGCCGCGTAGAGCTTGAAGTGGATCTGATCATAGCGACTGATGAAGCTGACTTGGAGCGCAGCGCCAAAGTCCCGAACGACCAGTCGTTCGGCCACTCCCACGGGAAGACCGAGGCGAAAGAGGTTTTCGTCCGCCGGTCCGTCGTTGAGCCAATGAGTCGGCAAGCTGAGTTCGGAGCGAACGGCCTCGGCAGCGGCCAGCAACCACTCCGGCAGCGGTCGGGCGCAGAGCAACTGGCCGTTTTCCCGCGTTGCCAGAACATCGACGTCCTGCGTGGTCCGGGTAACCAGCCTCAAGGCGATAAGCGCTGACCCGCCGCAGACGACCAGGTGGATGGGCGGATGGTGCCGGACCAGTATTAGATCTCCCAAGAGGCCCAAAGCTCGGTCCAGAGATTCTAGGTCAATATTACTCACGTATACATTTTAAACACTGATAACAGGTGTTTCAACAGTCTTTTTGGACGCCAACTGGAGGAAGAGCACGGGATGATGACCGTTCTGGGGAAGATTCTTCCCGCTCAAAATTGGAACCAAAAAAGGTGTATCCACCTGCAAATGAGATGCTTCTGGCCCCCAATAAGAATTCAGGCTCCAGATCATTGCCGCCACAGACGCTAACCCGGACACCACAATGGACACCTGAAAAGCTGCGGCGTTTAAATCGCCCACTGCTTGGTCCTACGGGTCGCGTACCCGCAAACGATTCCGGCTGTTCACAGCTCGATAACAGGTATCCCCGGTAAAACCAAACACGAGATCTTGACAGGTTCTGTCCTTCGAATGCAAATTGCGAAACATTTGCAACACAAGCTGCATTCATTGCATCGGCATCCGGCATTTCGGCTGTTAGCCGGATGCTTGTGTGCTTTGTTGCTGCTCTGCGGCGTGCTGGCGCAGAACGAAGGATGGCATCGCTGGCTCCATCCCCCATGAGGAGGTCGATGGCCTTGGTTCCTGTGCCGTCTGTCTCGTAGCCTCGGGCTGTATCGACGTATCGGCTGGAACCATATCCATCGTCCCTGTCCAGGTTGGACACGTCGTTGTCCTTTTCCTGCCCCCTGCCCCGCTGCCGCCCTTGGAATTCAGTCAAGACTTCCAAAGTCGCGGTCCGCCGACCCCTGGGGCCTGATCGATGGAGGCGGTGCCTCCCGGCTTCCGAACCCCATCGATTTTCCGCGCCTCCTCCCGCAGCAGGCTGAACGACTCCGTTCCGGGCTGCGGTCACGCGCCGTCCCGCTCTCCGCGACTCCTGCCCTTCACAGGCGTTGAACTGCATCGCGCCGCCTGACACAGCGCTACCCGCCATTCCACCGTCATCGAACTTCCAGTCTTCCCTTGGCCGTATGAACCCGTTTCAGTTGAAATCCGTCCGCCGACCTCTTTCTGTTTCTCTGCGTCCCGTCATCCCTCTGGTCCTTGGCCTTCGGGGCATGGCTCAACCCGCCGTGACCGATGGTGCCACCAACATCGTCACTCTCGATAAAACCACGGTGGTGGGCCACCTGGATGAGGCCCGCGAACAAATCGTGTCCAGCCTCGGGGCGACCTCCTATCTCATCACCAGCGACCAGATCGCTGACCTTGCCCAGGGCGCCAATGCACCCTTCAACCAGGTCCTGCTGCGGGCGCCCGGCGTGGCCCAGGATTCCGCGGCCAACGGGGGGCTTCACGTTCGCGGTGAGCACGGGAACCTGCAGTACCGAATCAATGATGTCCTGCTCCCCGAAGGCATTTCAGGTTTCGGCCAGGAACTCGACACCCGCTTCGTCGACAGCGTCCAACTCATCACTGGCTCGTTGCCCGCCCAATACGGCTTTCGCACGGCCGGTGTCGTGGACATTCACACCAAGAGTGGCGCGTCGTTGACCGGGGGTGAGGTGCAACTCTACAGCGGCAGCTACAACACGGTGCGTCCCAGTGTTGAATACGGAGGCAGCAGCGGAAAACTGAGCGGATATGTCACGGGGAGCTACAACCACAACGATCTCGGCATCGAAAATCCAACCTCCAGTTCAACGGCGATTCACGATGTCACGGAGCAGTTCAAGCTGTTCACCCATGTCTCTTATCTTCTCGATGACACCAGTCGGCTCAGCTTCATTGGCAGCGCTTCATCGAGCGATTTTCAGGTGCCCAACACACCGGGGCAATCGGGCCCATTCGCGCGGACCTCCACCGGTGAAGTTCCAGTGGGACTTCCCGCCACGTTTGATTCGACTGCCCTGGATGAAAATCAGCGGGAGCAAAACGGTTATGCCGTGGTGGCCTATCAGAAGTCGGTCGAAGACCTGAACTTTCAGCTGTCCGCCTTTGGACGCAGAAGCACCGTCCACTTCACACCAGACCCCATCGGCGATCTCTACTTCAACGGTGCAGCCAGCGACGTGAACCGCAAGCTCACCGGTGGCGGATTTCAGGCGGATGGCAGCTGGCAGCTCGGTGACAATCACACCCTGCGATTCGGAGGGTCCGTTCTCGACGATTCGGTGTCGTCGGATTCGACCGTGACGGTCTACGACCTCGACTCCATCGGCAATCCCATCGGAGCACCGCGCGGCATCGTGGATGACCACACTCTGCACGCCCTGTTTGGAGGTGCCTACCTGCAGGATGAATGGAAGCTCCTCCCCAAACTCACCCTCAACTACGGCGCGCGCTTCGACGTCTATTCGTCCCACTTCGATACCGAAAGCCAGCTCAGTCCGCGCATCAACCTGATCTACGAGGCCACCGCCACAACCAAAATCCACGCCGGCTACGCGCGCTACTTCACGCCGCCGCCGCCGGAATTCGTTTCCGACTCCACCCTGGCCAAGTTTGAAAACACCTCGAACTCGACGGGCAGCAGCCAGAACGATCCGGTCAAGGCCGAGCGTTCGCACTATCTGGATATTGGCCTGACACAGACGCTCATGCCGGGGTTACAAGTCGGCGTGGACGGATATTACAAGACCGCCCGCAATCAACTCGACGACGGCCTGTTTGGGCAGACGCTCATCCTCTCGGCGTTCAATTATGAGAAGGGGGAAGTCTACGGGGTCGAGTTCACCGGCTCCTATGCGCACGGCGGTTTTTCTCCCTACGCCAACATCGGCTATTCCGTGGGAAAGGGTAAGAACTGGAACTCCGCCCAATTCCTATTTGGTCCCGATGGTCCGGGCACCGACCGGGACTATGTCCGGAATCATTGGGTGGCGTTAGACCATGACCAGACCGTGAGCGGTTCCTTCGGGATGGCCTATACCTGGACCGAATCCACACGATCCAGCACGCGAACCTACTTGGACGCGGTGTACGGCAGCGGACTGCACACCGACTCCACCGATTCCTTCGGCAACACGATTCCCAATGGCAGCACCGTGCCTGCCTATTACTCGGTGAACCTCGGAGTGGTCCAGAGCTTCAAGCTGGGAGGCCGACGGGTTCTCCGGGCGCGACTGGATATCGTGAACCTAACGGACCACATCTATCAGCTTCGGGACGGAAGCGGGGTGGGTGTCAATGCAGCCCAGTACGGAATGCGCCGGGGATTCTTCGGTTCGTTGAGCTACGCCTTTTAATCCAATGGGCCTTTTCAGAATCTGCTTTAAACTGCGTCCGTCTGCGGACCCGACTCAACCAACGGCAGAGATTTGTCCGCAGATGTCGCAGATTTCCGCAGATAAAAAACAGGGGCGAGGGTGAAACCAGAGGCGATTCGAAACGCCGTGCGGACGAGACGTCCGCGTTCCCAGGGCGGGCGCGGACGGCCTATTCGCCCTCAGTGGGGAAACAACCGGAAGAATCGGTGGAGTGATGGTGACGGCGGAACAGTGAGGACCGCGTTCCCCAAGGCATCGGTGGTGACTACATCGATATTCTGCCAGGTCGCCGATGCACCCACACTTTCAGTCGCTTGCAACCAGTAGGGACGACTGGGCTGCGCCGTCACTCCCAAGGTCAAGACTCCCGTCGCATCAGCCCGGGCAATCGTGACGACCGGAGGTGGCACGTAGAGGGCGAGGTCCACCAGGAGGATGCCGTTGCGACCGTTACTGTCCATCAGGGGAATCTCAAAATGGTCTTGTTCGGTCCCTGGGTTTGGCTGATAGGTCACCACGGTATCTCCAAAGTTATACATCAACTGACCGCCGGCGGTCGGTGTCAGGAATTGGAGGTCCCCCAACTGGACCGGATCATCCTGTGGATCAATGGCCGCGGCCAGTAGGTCGGCGATGGCCAGAACCAATGGCGTTTGGGATTGAAAAGTAAAATTCGTATGCCCATACGGAGGAAGATTGTCGGAGGGGGAATAGAGCACGGTGGTTGGACCAAAGCCGCCAACGGCACCGTCGAGTTTCACCTGCGCAAAATAATAACTCGCTGGTGTCAGACCCGAAATCGTGTTGGTCAGGGTCACGGTCCGGGTTCCCGCGGGCACCAGCTGCGATGCCGAACTGGCCACCCAGACTCCCCGCTGATACAGCTCCACGTGTGCCGTGACGGGCTTGCAGGGAGAAAGAATTTGGGCTGATAAGGTCAGGAACGTTGGCTTCGCCCGAAGCACCGTCAATCCGCTGACGCTCGGACCCTGGCGCACCAGATAATATGCCGCCTGGCTGGGTGATTGTCCGATGGCGACTGTGATATTGCCCGATTCGTCCACGGCGGTGGGTATCAAGTTCGGTACCCCGGTTTGGGCAATGGGATCATTGGTCAGTAGAGGTGCCAGGTCCCGGGGATGATTCAGATCGTCACCGCTCCAGAGCAATGCATGCGCAGCACCATTCGTATCCGTACCAACTCCGACGAGATAGTTTCCGGCGGTGGCGGTGAGTTGAGTCGAAAGAAACCCCGCGGGCTGGATATCACGCGGTTGACTGCCATCGGTATTCCAAATCGTCGCATGGGTGGTCTGCCCATCTGAGGTAAGGGAGTAACCCACGATGAAGTGGCTTCCCACGGCCACGGCACGTCCTCCCGTATAGCTGGCCGCCGAACCTGGAAGGGGCAATGCAATATTCTGGCCCGATTGCCAAAGCTGGGGTTGGTCCACCGAGCCTGCCTGATATCCGACCGCATTGGATTGGTAGATGGACAATGCCCTCGATCCATTGGGTAAAAAACTCACTGCGGGCGGATTTTGGGGACCATTGGAGAAATCCCACAGAGCCGCCCGTTCGGTCTGATTTAAGTCCAGAACATACCCCACAAATTGGGAGACCTGGGTTCCGTCGCCAGCGTCCCCGGCAAATGCCCCCAGGACCGCGCTTCCAATCAACGGGGTTCCGTTCACACCTGCCGGGGCAATATTTACTTCAATACCGCCCGTTCCAAACCAGGCGCTGGCCAGAGGCAGTGACGGGGGCTGCCCGGGTTGGGATGAAGGAACCTCGCGCCATCCGCCGATCCATGGGACACCCCCGGCAACAGTGACCGCTGAAGGATGCCAGTCTTGGGCGGGCAACGCCCGGGTCAGTGGAAAATACAACCCATTTTGCCACACAGCCGGGAGACCATTGCGTTGGCCGGCCAAGTATGGACCGGCTTGAGCAGCGGCCAGAGATTGCGCAGCGTCCGGAGCAATGGCGACGACACCATAACAATCCGGAACCGGCAGCTCGACCGCATGAATCGCACAACAGCCCAGCGCGAGCCCGACAAAATGGCAAGAAAGCAACGAAAAGGTCTTCACGTCACCCGTTGATTCGTTGAATCCCCTGAAAACCTATCAGAGCACTTGATTCCTTACTTGGCGTGCTCACTTTTGAGTGGTGAAGGCAACCATTACTTCAAGAGGCCAAATCACCATACCATTGAAGCTACGTCAGCGGCTTCATTTGAATCCGGGTGACCGCCTTGAGTTTGACGAAACGGCTCCATTTTTGACTGCAAGGCGCGCTATGGATCGTCACGAATGGAACCAGACCATCGAGGCTTGGAATAACACTGCCGCAGGGGAATTGAAGGGACATCGGTGGGAAAAACTGTCGTCAGCCGAATTGATTGATGAGCTGCGCGGTGGGCCACCGGAAACGGAACGGCGGTCGTCCGTCAAATGATCACGGCCCTGGCTTCATCGGTTCTATGGGCCATCCTCCGCAAGGGATCTTCCTCACGATTCTGGCTTGAGACAATAATCTCGGCAGCGTCCGAAGGCCCTTTGATTATTAGTCCCATCGCTTTTGCCGAGCTCGCCCCTTCGACGCCCAGTGCGCCCCAATTGATTGGGTTTCTGGCCCGCCTGGCCATCCGCTATGAGCCCATCACCGAAGCCTCTGCGCATCTTGCGGGCTCGATCTTCAAGCAGTACCGAGAGTCGGGCGGTCCACGTCAGCACCTGGTCCCCGACTTCCTGATAGCGTCTCATGCTCAATGTCAGGCCCATCGATTGGCCTCCGCAGACCGCGGCTACCTCAGAAAATGGTTCCCTCACTTGGTCGTCCTTTCCGCATTCGACGGCCCACCTCATCGGACGACGTAAGCTGGGGTCAAAGCCCCGTGGGAGGTGGAGTTGCCCCACGGAACGGAAAGCATCCCAAGTGAAGAACTGGCGCGGTTCGTATCGAGGACTGCCGCCCACTTAGGACTGGTCTCTTTTGACGCCGACGGCAAGTTTCCTCACCGCCCCTTCGTCCATGAACCAACCATCGCGACGTAGCCCCGACATTCCTGTCTTCCAAATAACAGCGTTCCTCTACCTCCGGACGAACGGGCGAGGTGGTGCGCAGGGAACGGTGGTCGAAATCCATATGGGGACTTGCAGGAGCGCGTCCCTCCGGACGCAAGTCCCTCCGAAGGAGGGACATCCAACGGAGGGACGCGCTCC
>CAITXU010000035.1 GCA_903896505.1 uncultured Verrucomicrobiota bacterium
GTCCTTGAACTGGCGGCGGCCCTCCTCTTCGTGGGCTTGGGTCACATGGTTCCAACGACGCTTTCGAACGATATCCACGAAGACCCGCACCGGGTCACGGGCGGCGGTCGAACGGGCTCGGACGGCCGCCCCGAAGAAATTCAGGGTGTCGGCTTCGCAATCCAGCAACCACCCTCGCGCAATTGCCTGCCGGTGCAGCGAACGGAGGCGTTCCCGGTCATGCAGGTCCGCGAGCCGGATGTTTGCCAGCGTTGCAGGTGGCAGCGTTTTCGCGGAGTTGGTACTGGCCTTTCCGATCCCCGTTCCGAAAACACCAGGTTTCTGGTTTTTAGATTCCGAAGGAGTTTTCAGGTCTTCCTTTGGGGATGCAACCGGAGTGCTGAAAACCGGTTGCAGGGGTGCAATCCCGATTCCGGGTAAAGCGACGGACCCACCCCCGAAAACCTCTCCTCCCGTGGTCGCAGGACGCCAGTCCAAGCTTATGCGGAACCATGCCCCGTGGCGGTTGAGTTTCCGCTGCTTCGAGCCAGTATCTTTCGGAATCCAGCCAACACGGCGTAGTTCAGCTTGAGCGTACCGGACCGACCGGAGGCTCAGCCCAAGGGTATCGGCCAACCAACCGGCCTTCACAGTTCCCGTCCCACGAATGCCCCCACCCTCTCGGTCGATGGATAGCCCACGGCAAACGTATCCGAGGATCACCTTACCCAACGCTGCCTTTGGTTGCATTGCGAGGAACCGCAGCAACGTTCTGGGAAATGGGATAGGCCGCTTCGGGCTCCGCCGCCCGGAAATGGACCGAATCGTTTCCGATGCGTCCGGCATCGCACTGTCAGCGACGGTGATCGCTTTCGGGGCAAGAGACGCCAGGCCGCAGCGTCGAATTGCCGCAGCGGCTTTTCCTACGGCGCGGGCATTCAACCCGGTCAGTTCCATCAGCTCGCTCCGCTTGAAGTGTGGCTCGACCCGGCGTTTGTCTTGCTTGAGGCGGCGCACCCGTTGAGCGGCCTCTCGAATCGCCACCATCTCCAGGCACGCAAACCAGACACGCGCTGTCATCCAAGTGATTTCGCCTGCCGCCAAGATGTGCAGCAGGTTGCCGATTTGGATGGGGGTAATGGTTTTGTAGCTGGTACTCATGGGAATGCTCCTGAGTCTGATGCATCCCGCACTTCGCTAGGTTCGCGCAAGGGGTTATCTACATCCGTTGGCCAAAAGGCCGTCGGGCCAATGGGACGGCTGGAATGCAATTTGCCAGTTGGACAATGGGCCAAGCGGCTTCACTCACTCGGATCGATTTCTCGTTGAACGGCTCCGAAGCCCTCTGGCGTGGTGCTTTGGAATGTGGGATAACCCAAACTGGCCCGTTGGCCCGAAGGCGCGGTCCGCGCCGTTTGGCCAATTGGCCGTATAATTCCACGTAGAACAGGAGGGAAATGACTGAGAAAATCCGAAACACCGTTGTCATCGCCGTCGGCAACCAAAAAGGGGGCGTCGGCAAAACCACTAACACGATTCAACTCGCCGGAGCGCTGGCGGAGCGGGGACGCAAATCCCTGATCATCGATCTAGACATGACCTCGGGCGCGACCAAGGCACTACGCGCACCGACCGATGGATGGAACAGCTCTTTCGAGCTGCTCACGGGAGCGGAGAGCGCCGAGGACACGATCATCACGAACGATGAATCCGAGGTGGCCTTGCCACCGAACATTCATCTCGTCCCCAGTTCCCGGAAGTTGGCGGAACTCGACACGTTCCTCGTCCAAAACCCCTGGCTCATTCACCAAAACCTGCTCATCGAGCCGATCAATCGCCTACGCGGGAAATACGATTACGTGTTTCTCGACACGCCGCCGCAGAAAACTAAAACGACCATCCCGGCCTTGAAGGTCGCCGACTTCGCCGTTCTGAGCGCGATGCCGGATCACCTTGCGGTGAGCGCCCTCGCCGAGGCGCTGTCCGATATCGTCGCGGCGCAACGCCACGCAAATCCGAACCTAGCGTTGCTCGGGGTGATCCTCTGCGCTGTTCCACGTCCGAAAACGAGGCTCGCCACGGCCCTGGTCAGCTACGTGCAAGAAACCTGCGTCGACCACGTTGGGATGACTCTCAAATTCCGTACGGAGATCAGCCGAAGTGTCGTGGTCCAGGAGGCGCAGCGGGCGGGTCAAACCATCATGCAATACCAAGGCGACCATCCAGTTGCCGACGAGTACCGGGCGTGGGGCAAGGAATTCGAGGAGAGGCTTGCAGCAATCCGACAAAAATCGGGTGTCGCGGAAACCGGGGAGGTTGCCAATGCCTAAAAAGCGCCTCGATGAAACACCCTACGACCCAATCACCGCAGACCTCGTTCGCGAAGCAACCGCACCTCGCGCAAGTGGAGCGGCTCCCGTCCCACCGATTGCTCTGGTGCCCCCGAAGATCAGTCCAGTGCCCTCGCGAGTGATGGAGCCCACTATCACCAAACGGTTCGTGCTTACCAGAAGCGAGGATACCGAAGTCGAAGCCTTCCTGCTGCGCGTCCAACGCACCGCACGGGCAAAGGTTCCCTTGGGCGTACTCATGCGAGCTGCGCTCGCCGTCGTCATGGAATTCGAAGCCGAGCTTTGCGCCGCTGTCGAACGGCAGACGTTCCGCCTACCGTCAACGCATGATCGCGTTGCCTTGGGTGAGTTCGAGGAGCAATGGAGAACTTGTCTCGTGCGCGCGCTCCACGGCTCCATCGGTCACGGCTAATCCAACCATGGTTGCAATCGGCAACCAGCGGCGATCTCGCCGATTGCTGCAGGCGGCATTACAGCCTCGCAAGGACGAAATTTTGCACACTATTCTCATGGTATGGCAACAACATTTGCAATCGGCCAACTCGTGTATCTGAGGGCGGACCCAGATCGCCGAGGCCCCGTGGTGCAAGTGATACCGACTGCAGGGGGGCGAATCCGTTACCGGGTATTCCATTCAGCCACGGAGACTCGAGAATATTACGAGGAACAACTCGCAACATTGACGTCGCAGGTCGATGCAACGCCGGATTTCTCTGGGTTTGGGCTCAAGGACTTCCTGCCTGCTGAAGAATTCCGTGCCCGGTTGACTGCCATGCGGCTTTCACATCCTCTGACCGACAACCTTTACGCCCTCCATGCAGCCCGAATTCAGTTTATTCCGTTTCAATTCAAACCACTCCTGCGGCTGCTCCGTTCGGATCGGCCACGTTTGTTGGTTGCGGATGAAGTCGGTGTTGGAAAGACAATTGAAGCAGGTTTGATGTTGAAGGAACTCCAGTCTCGGCAACGATTGGAAAACGTCATCATTGTGTGCCCGAAGGCGCTGGTCACAAAATGGCGTGCAGAGATGCGACGGTTTGATGAAGATTTCGAACCGCTCCGATCTGAAACACTCCGCTACTGCCTCCGGGAGACTCACCTTGATGGCGCTTGGCCAAGCAAGTATGCGCGTGCAATCGTGCATCTAGAGTTATTCCGGAACCCCGATTACTTGTTTGGGACCACAGGCCGCAATCCGCGACCCGGTCTAGCGACGATTGATCCCCCGGCCCAGTTCAGTTTGGCCATCTTCGATGAAGCCCATCACCTGCGGAACGCAGACACCAACTCCCACCAGCTGGCTAAGTTCATTTGCAACAACAGCGAAGCTGCGATATTCCTCTCCGCAACGCCGGTTCACCTGGGTTCACAAAACCTATTTGCGCTGTTGAATCTGCTACGGCCAGACATGTTTCCGAGTCAGGCGGTATTTAACGAGATGGTGGAGCCCAATCGGCATCTTACTCAAGCCATCCGCCACATCCGCAGTCGCCAGCCAGAGGATTCATGGATGCATGATGCTGCCGAGGCATTGTCCTCGGCAGCCGCTACGAGATGGGGGGCCAGTACTCTCATAAAGGATCCGCGCTTCCTAAATTGCCAAATTGGTCTGACGGCGCCAGTCGAACCCAAGGATACCGCCAGAGTAAACTTTGTCCGTGACTTGGAAGAGCTCCACTCGCTGGCTCATGTCATGAACCGCACGCGCCGCCGGGACATCGGCAGGTTCACGATCCGTGACCCGCACACGGTTAGTGTCCCTTTCACGGCCTCCCAGGGAGAGTTCTACCAGGCGTTGATCGCTTTCCGCACTCAATTCTTGTTGCTACACTACGACCCGATCGTTGTCCGGCTGATTGTTGATATGCTGGAACGACAAGCCGCGAGCTGCCTCCCGGCGGTGTTGCCAACGCTGGACACATTTATCGCAACTGGCCGGTTCTCCGCATCCCGTTTGACCGATTCGTCCGAGGTTGACGAAGAAGAGTTTGAACTGCCGGAATCTCTTCAGCGCCAAGCTGGGGATCTCCGTGACCATTGTAGAAAATTACCTGCCGACGATCCGAAACTCGACGCCCTGTTGGAGATAGCACGAACTTCGCGCACCGCACCGGGATCTCGGAAACTACTGGTCTTCTCTTTCTTCCTTCACACCCTTTGTTACTTGCAGACGCACCTCACCGCAGCGGGATTCCGCGTTGGGCTCATTACCGGGCAGACGCCAGACGACCTGGACGAGGGTCGCACACCAAATTCGGATGAAGAGACTCGCGGCCAAATCCGCGACCGCTTTCGACGAACGTCTGACGACGAAAAATCGCTTGATATTCTGCTGTCATCTGAAGTTGGCTGTGAAGGCCTCGACTACGAGTTCTGCGACCGGCTCGTAAATTATGACATTCCGTGGAATCCGATGCGGCTTGAACAACGTATCGGACGCATCGACCGCTTCGGACAGCGTAGCGACAAAGTGCTCATCTTCAGTTTCGTGACCCCCGGCACCGTCGAGGAGCGTATTTTCTTCCGCTGTTTTGAGCGCCTCGGGATATTCCGCGACACGGTTGGGGACTGCGAAGAGGTTTTGGGCGAGATGTCCCTTATGGAAGGCTTGCTGGCGCTGGCGCGGAACCCTCAGCTCACTCCTGAACAGGCGGAGGTAAAAGCCCGGCAAATGTCGGATACCCGTTTGCCCACAAGTGCAATGCGATTCACGGGTACGTTTTTGGATCGGACGCCCAGCTTGCGAAGGATGTTTCGCAATCGAATCCCAACGGTCTCAGCGCTCAGGTCGAGCACCTCGCCCCGGTCTTGATAGCAAAGATATCCGCCCAGAAATCCGACGACGTCCTGCTTACGCCGGGTCAGGGCTTCGACACCCGGTAGAGGATGGCGTTTTTGTCGTGAATCCTGTTCTCGCATTCAAGGGCTATAACCCCGTCGAGTATTCAGCCTTACACGATTTCTTCGGGGAATATTTTCCCGACGTTTTTCCGCCAGCACCGTCAGTCATCCACCGACATCGAGATTCAAGGACACCTGTGAGCCCTTCGTTTGCCTACTGCTTTGGTTCTGCGCATCCGACGGTGCGTTGAAGCAGGCGGAAGTTCGTTGTCATTCCATCCAGGGCCCGAAAAATCCCAACCGACGCTGACTGATCGCCTCACGACGGCATTTCAAAGCGCCCTCCCCAAAGCGCCACCGCCAACGCCGGTAGCCGCCTGATGAAACCCGCCAACACACCTGTCCCTCGAACTACCAAGTCGAGATTCGACTAATCTGAACCTCTTCTCCGCCGCCGTCCGTGCACGTTCGGCACCCACGCGCGGCTCGGTTCGGGTCTTTGACTTGTTGGTCAGTGGGCGGAAAGCCGGGTGGCTTGCCTTTCGGATTCCGACACACGCTTGGCTTCGGCCTTCTTTTTTGGCGTGCTTTTGGACGATGAAGTTTTCCAGCCCAACTTTAATGCCGGAAGTTGAATTTTGCGCGCGGGACTCCAAAAGGGCGCGTTTGGAAAGGTCCGTGAGTATTGGATCCGGAGTTCAGCCCCAAGCAAAGACGCTTTCCACCGAACATCCGGCTCGGGCGGTTGTTTGGAAGCGGTCTTCTTGAACAGTTTAATCTTCCAAGGAATAACCCGGATTGTCGGAATATTCAGTTTTGAAGCCGGGTTTATGCTCCAAGCGTTTGGTGAGATGGTCCCCGAAAACTGGACCAGTTGTTAAGTTATGGTTTTGCGGGTTTGATCTGGAAGGAAAGGATCAGACCAATGAATGCAAAAGCGAAGCGAAAAAAGCACAGTGCAGCCTTCAAAGCGAAGGTAGGAATGGA
>CAITXU010000036.1 GCA_903896505.1 uncultured Verrucomicrobiota bacterium
CGTGGTGCTGTTGGTGAGGTAAAAGTCAGCGTAGGTGGGGGCGGTTGCCCATCCCCGCAAGCGGATGAGGTTGTTCTGGAGACTATAGAACAGATGGTTGGGACCCGAATCGGGCTGGCCCAACTGGCCAAAAGCCAGTTGGTCGAGGAAGACGCTGTTGGTGACCGTAAACGGACCGATGCCGTAGGAATCGGTATTGAAACCAAGGCCTCCATTGACCGCAACGCAGTCCTCAAATTGGATGGGTCCGCTGCGAATTGTCGGCGTTCCGGCTGTACCGAAGGCGATGGTGGTTCCCGGACAGTTGACCGAACAGCGACGTATCAAGGCCACCGGGCTGGTGAAGCTGATGGGAACCGTGTTGGTAAACACCTGACCACTGATCATGGTCCCGTATCCGCCATGCAGGGTGCGAAAAGCAGAAACATCCACGTCCTCAATCAACCACGGGGTGGGGTCTCCACCCTGAGCTGTCTGCCCCACGCTGAAGGTGCCGAAGTTCACTGGAAAGGCCTCCACACCTGAGATATTCCCTTCCACCAAGGGCTGCGGAACGGCACCCACCGCCCCAAAGTTTCGCACCCGAACCTTGCGGATTCGCCCCGTTTTGGCCCAAACCTCAATGGCAAAGCTTTTGTATCCGGTCTCATTTGCAGCACTGGTCAAGGCACCCTGGCCGTCGAAATTACCGTCAAACTCCAGATTTTCGATCTCAATCCGGTCGGCGTATTCCCGGGCCAGGGGATTGCCCAGGTCTGTGGTGAAACTGCGGAGGAGCCAGTCCTGGTAGGGCGGCAGCGAGGAAGGCCAGGTCGGACACCACCCCTTGAGCGGACCGGCGTTTGTGTCCAGGGCCGCAAGGGTCAATACGGGTAAGGTACCGTCAGCAGCAGGAATGCCCTTCAACCGAATCGTTCGGTTGGCGGCATTGTAAATCAACAGCCGCTGGTTGAAGTCATTTGACGCATTGGTCCCTTTGACGTCGTACCTGCCCGGATAGAAGTAGATGGTGATATCTGCCCGGTTGGCGTTGGTCGAACCCAGCCAGTTGGTATTGAGGATGGACACGCTAAACTGGGCGGGATTGTTCGTCGTGAGACCGTCTCCCATACCGCCGGTGGAAACAAAATAATCGGTGGCCAACGAACTCAACACCCCGAGCCACCAACCACACAAGGCCACTAATCTAGATAAGATTCTCGGGGGGGGGGGTATAAGCGACTCTTCATTGGGTCTAATTTTACCGGATTGACATTTCTGACTCTTAAGTAATGGGTGCCACCGAATCTGGTGAAAGTCAATGTCGATATGGAGAATGTTGCAATAGTCTCTTACCGAACGGGTTGAAGGCAGGAAATACCGGAGCAGTTCCGGGCGGGACGCCCGGGCTCCCGGAAAAGACGAGGCGGCACCCCCCGGGAACTCGGACGTCTCGTCCGAGGTTGGTCTCCCTTCAATCTTCCAGTTGGAGGCTCTGCCTAACGCCGGGCGAGACGCCCGGGCTCCCGGGTTTGAATGCAATGCCCCTCAAAAAATGAGCATGACATTTTGAGAAGTCTGTTGTAAATCGCCACTGAAACACGAGTCATGATGATTTTGCCGTCTTTTCCAATCGAACAAGACCCCACAAATTCGTCGTTCACCAGCAGTCCAATTGGTTCATTCTACACTCTATGAAGCCAAACCTTCGAATTGCCGCCCTGGCCCCCATGCTCTTCGCCATGGGCATCACTCCCGCTGTCGCCGATTTTTCCGATGATTTCTCGTCGGGGAATCTGAACGCTTATCTCGTTTATAACCCCCTGCAAGCATTTGGCACCCCGGCCACTTACACGTTCGTTGCTGGTGGAATTCAACTTCAGGCGCCTCAATCGGCTTTACCTTCCGCTTTGGGCCCTGGACGCGGAGGACTCTTCATCGCCGGGCAGTCGTATTCCAATGTTTCGGTGAGCTACGACATTTTGAGCGCGTCATCCACGACGCCCGAGTATGCAGGCGCTTTTGTCCAGGCAAACGAACTCTCCATTGGCAAGCTGTCCGCCTTTACCGTCGGTATCGACTACTCGGCCAACGCATTTCTCATCAGCAAAGTGGTTGGTGAGCAAGCCCTTGGCCCTATTGCTTCGACGGCCAGTTCTGCTCCCCTGGCATTGATCCCGGGAAACGTGCTGCACGTCGACTACACCTACGTCAATGGCGAACAATCAGCGACATTGACCGACAAGACTCAGGGAAAGGTTCTGGCCACCGTCTACGGGACTGACTCCTCCTTCGTTGCAGGTTCCGTTGGTCTGGGTGTTGCCATCCAGTCTGGCACAGCCGGATTGGTCGGATCAGCCACTTTCGGACAACTTTCAGTCACCGCAGTTCCCGAGCCGTCGACTTGGGCTCTGACTGGCGTCGGGTTGGTGGGTCTCTATTGGATGGCCCGACGGAAGCAGGGTTAAATCCACAAAGTTTTTCAGGAGCGCATCTTCAGGATGGATGCGCTCCGGAAAGCGAGCGGTCACTCCTGGTAAACTCAGCCCAGACGGCCCGGAACCCGCTGGCGAAATCCTCCGGTTCCCGGGCCAGCCACGCGTCGATCTGCCATCGGAAGAACCAACCTCCACCCCGCACCTCGGTCGCCTGAAGGACAAACGGCCCTGGCTCCGTTGCCCGGTACACCCAGCAAAACTCCATTCCGGTCGCCACCGACGCGGGAAGCACGAATAGGGATTCCAAAGGACCCGATGGGATCAGCCCCAATTCTTCCCCCAACTCCCGCACCGCTGCCGCTGAATAGGACTCGCCGGAGTCCAGGTGCCCGGAGCACGAGGAATCCCATAGGCCCGGGCAGGTGTCTTTGCTGAGGGATCGTTGCTGCAGAAACAATTCGCCCCGCTCATTGAAGACCAGGATATGGACGGCACGGTGGCACAAGCCCAACCGGTGAACTTCAGACCGTGGCTGGCGGTCGATCACCACGTCGTTTTCGTCCACCACGTCAAAATACTCCTCAGACATCGAGTCAGAGTCTGTCAGGAGCCCATGGGAGGCAAGCCGGAGTGAATAACCGTGCCGCACCGTTTTTTGCAGTCAGGCATCGGGGAACTGGGTCAACCCCACTGTGGCAGCGGCGTCCCGCCGCTTTCTTTCTTTCAAACGTCACGCATCGGGGAACTGGATCAAGCCCAGTGCCCGAAGGGCATTCAGGAAAAATTGGCAGGCAATGGCTGCCAACAGCAATCCCATGATCCGGGTCGCCAATCTCAGGATAATGGGGCTCAACCACTGTGCCCCCCGCGAGGAAATCACGAAAATCCAGTAGGCCGCATAGCACACCAGCGCAATCGAGAGCACCAGGATGCCGCGCAGTCCCCAATTGGTGGCTTTGGATTGCAACAAAATGACTGTCGAGATAGCTCCCGGTCCCGCCAGCATCGGAACCGCCAGCGGAGTGATGGCGATGTCGGTCTTGGCGGCACCCGCCTCGACTTCTTCCTCGGTCGATCGGGTTCGTGAGCTCTCTGCCTTGAGCATCTCAAGCGCGATGATCATCAGGACCACGCTGCCTGCCATTTGAAACGCAGGAATGGTAATCCCTAAAAAGTGGAAAATCCATTGCCCCAGCAATGCAAATGCCGTCAGGAGCCCGGCAGTTACCTGACAGGCGAGTCGCGCCATCCGGATGCGCTGCGCCGGGGTGTCGTCCGGCGTCATCGCCAGAAAGGTCGGCACCGTCGCAATCGGATCCAGGATCACGAACAACGAACTCACCGCCAAAAGGGCATATTCGATCGGGCTCATGCAACGCAGGGTGCCAGGATGGCATCGGTCATGCCGTGAATGATCTTCTTGTCCGCCGGACACAGGGTGGCCAGTACGCCCCCCAGTTTCGGACGGGCCGCATCCCCTTCCCCACTGACAAAATAGTAGGGACAAATCCGCGCCCGACTGGGCATGGGGTGAAGCGTATCACTGGCAAAGTCATACCATTCGGCTTGGACCAGTCGCGGCTTGTGGTACCGCTGAAGGACATACGGGGAATGGGGCCACGAAGCGAGCGCATGGTCCACGACCGCGCTCCAGTCGGCGACGCTCATATCGCTTCCGAGATGAACCCCGCGGGCACCCCAGGCCAGCTCGCTATAACCGGAAATTTTGAGAATCAAATTCCGGTCCCGCTGACTGAGCCCCTCCAATTGACGCCACTCGGTCAACTCAAGTTCCGGATAGGCGGCATGGGGCGGTAACGGTTCCGGGTCTAGAATCCACGTTCTGGGAGCCACCTTCAACAGCCGGGTGTAGAACGCTTCACCCAGTTCCTGCCGCCAAAAATCCTTCAGGTTCCGATTCCACAGGAGCCCAAACAGCAACTTCTCCTCAAAAATCATCTTCGGCGGAGGCGTCAGCCGAATTTGGCCGTCAGCCGCCAACTCAAAAATCTTCAGGCCGTTGGGGATGTTGGCCAGATCGAACAGTTCAAAAAACCGGTAAACGGAGTCGCCCGCAGCGAAATCCAGGAACTGACTATCGCGCACCTGAAACCGTTCTCCCAATTGTGCTGCCAACCACACCATTTCCGGGCGGTAGGTGGCAGATTCCTCGGAAACCACGAGGTGAACCCGCGACGCATCTCCGTGGACTGAGGCGAATCCATCCCGCATGCCGTTCACGCCGCCGATAACGTCAAAACCAAGGTCCGCATAGGTCTGGTTCAACCATTGGGTCAATCCCACACCGCCGGGGACGGAATCCAATTCCGAGATGGCAAATCCGTTGTCGGTCAACAGGACGTCCGGCCGTATCACCCGCGGCACTTCATTCCGAAAGGCGTGATGACGTTGTAAAGAAACCAGTTCCGGAGGCTTTCCCTGGTCCAGGACATCGGCCACCCAGGACCAACCGCGCCCCTCCACGCTCCGTCGATAGAGCAGATTGACCGCCCGGTAAAACTGGAGGATCACCCGGCCGAGGGAATCCAATTCGGCAGCCAATTCCGCCCCCAGGGCAAACGGTTGAGGCGAAATGCGCCATTCATGGCCGGAGAACAGGCCATCGGGCGGCATGGAATCCCGAACCTGACGGGCCCGGGCGGCAGAAGTAAGCACGTCAATCAAACCGGGCCGAGGCTAAAGCCCATCCCCGGAGTGTCAACCGGTAGACCATCCCGCCGAACCGTTCGTCGGTGGAGGTTTCGGGTGTCCATCAAAGAGGAAAAGAGCCACCGAGTCCGAAGCGGCTAACCGCTCCTTCCGGGTGGATGACGGAACCTGTACATACGGATGAACCAACGATATCCCGGGTCCTGCCTTCAGAATCTGCGTCAATCTGCGTCAATCTGCGGACCCTACTTCACAGGCCAGAACCATTAGTTCGCAGATTGACGCAGATAAAGAAGAGTTCTGTGGCTGCCCCTTCCTCCTGATTGCAAAAAATCGACCCGGTCAGGGAACCTTCAAGAGCTCCGGCTCGGTCCAGGCATCGTCCCGGGTATGCGTCGAGGCACGAACCGATGCAATGGTGGTTTCTGTCACGGGTGGTGCTGTATGGCCCCATTCACGCCGGACATAGGTCAAAACATCGGCAATTTGCCCGTCATTGAGGGCCTCGGCGAGGGACGGCATGTTCAGCGCATACTTGCCTCCCTTGACGCTGATTTCATCCCGAACCCCATGGAGAACAATTCGGGCCAACCGTTGTTCGCTGCCCAGGGCCCACTCCGAATCCCGAAGTGGCGGTGCCAATCCTTCCAAACCGTTGCCGTGCGGTTGGTGGCAGGCCCCACAGACAACGGCATAAATCTCCTTGCCCCGAGCAAAGCTTGCCGCTGCCTCCCCGGTCAATGGCGGGGCTTCCTTCGCCTCCTCCGCTCCCGGCCGTCCAGGCCAGGTCAGCATGGGGTCCAACCGGGCCAGCCGTTGGTTGACATCGGCCGAATCCAGGGAACGCAAGGTCTGCAGGCACACTGGCTCCTTCGACAACCGCAATGGCTTGATCTTGGGTGGAGGTTGTCCCGGCTTTGAAGCGGGAACGGTCCCGACAATACCATCCAGGATCGCCAATGGGGCCCAGTTGCTGGTCTTGATGGTCGAGGCCAGAACAAGGAGCCGCTCGATCCGGTCCGGTTTGGCCTCGTAGGTGACACAGCGCGCCAGCCCACTCAGCAAGGGGGTGTGACGGTTCTGCATGGTGGCACAGGCAGGGTCCTGAATGAGTCCTTCCAGGAACTCGAGTTCACGTCCGGCCAGACCACTAAGAACAGCGTCCACCCGCAATCGATTGGGGGTGGTGTTCATCACCAACGTCGCCAGGATCTGGTCGGCAAACTTCTCGCGGATTTCGCCCAACGTGAGAAGCACCTGGAGTTGTTCGTCCGGATGAAAGAATCCCGCCCGCTGCAAAACCAGATGAACGGCCTGATCCCGCTCCGGATCGTGAAAAAAGGGTTCTGCCAACCGCAGGGCCTGAACCCGAATCCGTGGGTCCGGGTCATCCATCGAGACGGCCAGCGTATCCAGGTCCAGCTGCCCGAGCCCCTGCAACGTCCAGAGGGCATGAAGGCGTCCCAGCGGAAATTCCGATTGGGAGGGATTGGCCGCAGTCCGCAACAAGGGGACCACGTTGGTGTCCCGCCGCTCCACCAACAGCCGTTGTGCGCAATCCCGCCACCAACCGTTCGGATGGGAAAGTTTTGCGACCAATTCCGCATTCCCAGGATTTGCCGGAAGCACCGAACGGGACTTCGGTCGACCATCACGAACCACCCGCCAGAGTCGTCCCAGGTTCACCGGAGCCTCCAGCTGACGGGACTCAATTTGCTGGCGCAGATAGGAGGTCAGATAAATCCGGTGCTGAATGAGCCCGCGATAGAAGTCGACCACGTAAAGGGCCCCGTCCGGACCGGAAGTGAGATTCACCGGACGAAACCGTTCGTCGGTCGAGGTCAGGAACTCGGCCTGATCGTAGGCGTTGGTGGCCACCAGGATACCGTCCTCGGAGATCAGCCGGTTGCGTCGCACCAGATTCCCGGCAGGCTCGCAAAGAAAGGCATTCCCTCGGACGTCGTCGCCCAATTGATCTCCCCGATAGACCCATGGCCCACAGGCGGCCGTGTAGGTCGCCAGATGACCGTCCGGAGTCAACTGTCCCGGTTGGTATCCGCGATTCACTCCCGGATTGACCCGTGCGGACCAGACCCGCTGGTCCGCCACCAATTGCACGTTGGCCCCAAATGGCTGGCGCAGGTTGGGATTGCGGCTCAGGTAATGGCTGGGAACAAGGTCGGCCCGCAGTTGGTCGGAGTTTGAATTGTGAAATAATCTTCCCTCGTCGTCCTGCGAGAGCCCCCATTGTCCACGGGCGATGGTTTCTTCCGCCAGCCAGTTGGTCGGAGAACCTCCCAACCACCGATACCTTACGGGATGGTTGGCCGAATAGACCCAATTGTCCAAGGCCCACAGCGGACTGTTGCTGGCATGCTCGGGATTGGCCTTGCTCCCCAGCTTGGGATCGTCCTGGGCCGCGTAATTCTCTGCGATGACAAATTTTTCAGGCGGTTTTCCCTCTTTGCTTCGGTCCCGGGCAAACAAAAGCCGGGTGGGCTCGGCGTAAATCGCCCCGTCCAGGAAGGGCATGACCGCCCGGGGCATCACCAAGTGGTCCAGAAATACCGTCCTCTTGTCCATTTTACCGTCCCCATCGGTATCCTCGAGAATCACGATATTGCCGTTGGGAATCTGTTCGCCCTTGCCGTCCGGATTCGGCATATAGCCGTTCATTTCAACCACCCATAACCGTCCCTGATGGTCAAATTGCATGGCCACGGGCGAGGTGACCAACGGTTCGGATGCCACCAGTTCCACATGAAAGCCCGAAGCCACGGAAAATGTTCGAGCCTCTTCCTCGGGAGAACGGACGGGTGCCGGTGGAATCTGCTCCTTGGGAACCACCTCCTTCTGAACCTCGTTGGGATGGTCTCCGTTCTGGGCGGTCACCTGGACGACCAAGCCCAGAGAAAACACCCAACCCAGCGTTCTGAAACAGGATGAAAGAATCATGCGAGGTGGGAAATCAATACCACGGGGACGACAAAAACGCACGTGGGATTCAGCGGCTTGCGTTGGACAATCGAGCCAAAGCCGCTTTGTTTGAATCCAATGTCGTCCAACGACACAGCATTGCTGGCAGCTGCGACCGCCCTGGGTCTCCCGACGGTCAGGCGTCATCTCTTTCTCTGCGCGGAACCCAGCAAGCCCAAGTGCATCGATTTCGCCGCCAGTACCGTCGCCTGGGAGTATTTGAAGCGGCGCCTCAAGGAATTGGGATTGGTGGGACCACAGGCATTGGTCTACCGAACCAAAGCCAACTGTCTCCAGATTTGTCTTCGGGGACCGATTGCGGTCGTCTATCCGGAAGGTGTTTGGTATCACTCCTGCACTCCGGAGGTTCTGGAGCGAATCATTCAGGAACACCTCATTCAGGGGCATCCGGTCACCGAATATGCATTCCAAGTCCACCCACTCGGGGAATAAGCGGCGGGACGAAGCTTCCACTCTGGATGCTGAACAGCAGTTCTTGACGCCGGGAAGCAAGCGGCGGGACGCCGCTTCCACTCTGGATGCGGGACAGACGCCCATGGTGCCGGGGACCAAGACGGCCAGGTCCGTCAGCCCTTCTAGGCAATTGGATTGGTTTCGGAGCTTTTGGAGACCGGCTCCCTCACCGCCTCCCCCATCCACGGTCGAAACCACGGCGACAGTACCTCACTCGTCTTCCGGAAAGGCCGTGGTCGAAAAAAAGGACGCCGAGTCCATCCCCACGGCCCAGGGTTCAATTCCCGTGGAGTATGTCCGCCATCACCGCGCCTTAAGGTATCGGCTAATCTTTCGTCGCGATGGGACAGCCCGCTGCACCATCCCCCGGGGAGGGACATTGACAAGCGCCCGACGCTTTGTTGCTGAACAGGAAGGGTGGCTTCTCCGGCATTGGCAGGCCTTCCAGTTGAGGAAATCCTCCGGATCGGTCTCGGAGGTTCCCAGAACCATTTACATTCGAGGCGAGGCCTTTCCCTTGCCGATGGAAACCGAATCCGTTGGGGAAAGCCTCTGGGTCGGCGGACCGTTGACCTTCCAAGTTCTCCCTAACCGCGGCCCCCTGCTCCAACAGGTTGAACGACAGTTGCGAGCCTTGGCGGCACGGGAGCTTCCCCAACGCCTCCTCGAGTTGGCACGCTTGCACGGACTTGAGGAAAAAATACGCCGGATCACCATCCGATCCCAACGGACCCGCTGGGGTAGTTGTTCCCGAAGAGGCACTGTTTCCCTCAATTGGAGACTCCTTCAATTACCTCCTTCCGTCTCAGACTACATTCTGCTGCATGAATTGGCGCACCTGCGTCATCTCAACCATAGCCCCAGGTTTTGGGCCGAAGTGGAACGTCTTTGTCCGGACTACCTTCAGGCCGAGAAATGGCTGAAACAGCATGGCCGAAGGGTCATTTGATCCCATTCCTTTCAAAAGGCCATGCCCGAAATCCTGCTCAGTACCCTCAACGCCAAATACATCCATTCCGCATTTGGACTTCGGTACCTGCTGGCCAACATGGGTGACCTGTCGGGAAGGACGACCATCCTGGAATTTGATATCAATCAACGCCCCTTGGATATCGCCGAGGCTGTTCTGGCCGCCAAACCAGTCATCCTGGGCCTGGGTATCTACATCTGGAATGTTGTCCCGGCTACCGAACTGGTCCGCATCCTGAAACAGATTTGCCCCGAATTGATCGTCATCCTCGGAGGCCCGGAAGTCAGCCATGAGGTGGACCGCCAGGAAATCGTCTCGCTGGCGGACCATGTTATCACCGGGGAAGCCGACCTCAAGTTTGCCGAGGTCTGCCGACGGCGCCTGGGAGGCGAGAAAGGCCTTCCCCGGATCATTCCGGTCGAACTGCCCGCCATGGAGCAACTGGCGCTGCCCTACCACCTCTATTCTGCGGCCGACTGCGCCCATCGGGTGGTTTACGTGGAGGCGTCGCGTGGTTGCCCCTTCACCTGCGAATTTTGCCTTTCGTCCCTGGATGTCCCCGTCCGGGCAGTTCCCTTGGAACCGTTCCTGGAGGCCATGCAGGACCTTCTCGACCGGGGTGTCAGCCAATTCAAGTTTGTCGACCGGACGTTCAATTTGAATCTATCGGTCAGCCGTCGCATCCTCGAGTTCTTCCTCGACCGCTGGAAACCGGGATTGTTCGTTCACTTTGAGATGGTTCCAGACCGTCTGCCGCCCGAACTGCGCGATATCATCCGGCGCTTTCCTCCGGGAGCGTTGCAATTCGAAGTAGGCGTTCAATCGCTGAATCCCGAGGTCGAAAACCGAATTCGACGACGCCAAAACCATTCCCGGATGATCGACAACTTCACCTGGCTGCGCGCAGAGACCGGCGTCCATATCCACGCCGACCTTATCGCCGGACTACCTGGAGAAGACCTGGAAAGCTTCGGACGCGGATTTGACCAACTGTTGGCGCTGCGTCCCCAGGAGATTCAGGTGGGCATCCTGAAAAAATTGCGAGGCACCTCCCTCGACCGTCATGACCACGCCTGGGGCATGCGCTACCAATCCACAGCCCCTTACGAAGTGCTTCAAACCAACGCTTTGGACTTTGGCACCCTGGCTCGACTGCGCCGATTCGCAAAGTTCTGGGACCTTTTCGGGAACAGCGGTCACTTCCAGCGATCGTTACCCCGGATATGGTCCGGCGACTCTCCCTTTGCCGGTCTGCTTCTCTGGAGCGATTGGCTCCATTCCCAGGGGGCAAAAACCAGTGGAATTGCCCTCTCCCGACAATACCAATTCCTTTGGGACTATTTGGTCGGACCTTGCCACCAGTCACCCGAAGAGGTTGCTCGGGATTTGGGAGGCGACTATTTCGATTCAGGGCACACCGATCGCCCGCTCTGGTGGCCTCCAACCCTCGATCCGCCTTCAGGCCAGAAACCGCGCCGCGATCCCACCCTGCCCCGCCGTCAGGCGAGGCACTTGGCTGCCCATGAACCAACCGCTAAGACGTAGCGCAGATATTCTCTACGGAAGGGCTGGAAGATGTCCCGAAGCTGCGCTATCGGCCATCGGCGCGGTAGCCTCGCCACTGAGGTGCCTTAAGAACGGGAGAGGTGATGATCCCCGAAATGATCTGGGACTTGCAGGAGCGCGTCCCGTTGGATGTCCCTCCTTCGGAGGGACTTGCGTCTGGAGGGACGCGCTCCTGCAAGTTCCAATGTCGATTTTGACCACCGTCGCCAGCTCACCACCTCGCCCGTTGATTCGGCAGTACTGACATCGAAACGAAACATCCGTGTTGGTACGGGGCATTGCCCTGAATTCCCGCGTCCGCCGTTTTAGTCGGGGACGAGTGGGAGCCTGTTTGACTTTGCAGGTATTCCCACCCCCAACCAACTTCATCAAGGAGAACCCGGATACCGCAATCGATAATAGGTTCCCCGGCCCGTCAGTGGCACCAGCAATTGTTTGGTCACCCCATCGTCCACCGGAACGTTGGTCACCGACAACCAGTTGGTCGACGCCAACGCCGGGCTTTTTTCCAAACGATAGGTGATGGCAGGCGACGGCCATTGAAGAAGAATGTCCAGCGGGTCGACGGGGAGCAGTTCCAAGGTCGGCGACACCACGGGAACAAGCACCAAGGCCTGATTGGCGCCTCCGGACGGAATCGTGGTCGAGGATGTGGCCACCGCTGTCACCGTCACTTTGGTGGCGGGCCCCGCCTGCAAAACCAACGAGCCATTCACCGAACTCCCGTTCGCCACCGCACCGTATCGAAAAACGGCCGTGGTCCCGAAATGATCAAAATCTGGAGTACCCGTCCCCGAAACGAATTTGAGACTGCCCGAATAGGTCAGCGTTACCACCAGATTGCTGGCGATCAATGGACCGCGGTTGTTCACCTGAAAATCGAAGCTAACCGGCGAGTAGGAGATCGCCGGACTCAGCGAGGAATTCAAAAGGGTCACCACATTGGCCGACGTGCCCACGGAGAACGAAAGTGCTGAGGTCACGGAACCGTAGGGCGTAGTGACCGTAATCGGTGCCGTGATTGCTCCCGCAGGGACGGTGGCGATCAGCTTGGCACCGCTGACCTGAAACGACGCAGAGACGGCACCGAACTGGACCGATGTTGCCGATGTCAGGTTTTGCCCAGTCAATGTCACCAAAGCTCCGATAGGCCCCAACGTGGGTGAAAAACTATCGAGAGTCGGTTCAGGCCCCAGAACGGTGAAATCCGAAGCGCTCGTTGCCGTGCCTCCCGGAGCCGTCACTTGAAACTTGGCAGAGATGAGATTGGTTGGGGCGGATACTCGAATCTGAAGGCTGCTCACCACCTGAAAACCAGGCAACGGGACAGTCCCGAGCAGAACCTGGGAGGCTGCATCGAAGTTCTTACCCGTCAGTGTGATTGAGGTTCCCGGGGACCCGCTCGACGGAGAAAAGGAATCAATGCTTGGCGGCGCGTAAAAGCTGGATTCGGTCCTGTTAGTGCCGTTGACCGTGGTCAAAAAGATCGGTGCCGTCTTGAATCCGACTGGAACCACCGCATTGACCGTCATTGAATCAATATTGGTGACCGCCGGTGATGCCACCGGGCCAAAGGTCACAGCGGTCGTCTTCGCCAGCCCGGTTCCCTTGAGGGTCACCACGGTCCCGGGAGGACCTCCCTGGGGCGTGAAACTGGTGACCGTGGGAAGGATGAGCAAATTGGACGAGGTGATGAAACTTCCGCCCGGCGACACGACCGAAAGGGGCCCATCGACGGCGGTCGACGGAATGGTCACCTGCAGATTCGTCCCTGAAAGAATACTGTAATTCAACGCCTGGCCGGCCAGGGCAACCGACGTGACGCCCAGAAAACTCGTGCCATAGATTTGCAGATTTTGCCCCGTGGCCACCCGATTGGTGAAGCTGGTGATGGTGGGATTCAGATAAAAGTACCCCACCGAATTCACCGTCCCGGTGATATTGGACACGGTGATAAATCCCGTGGAGGCACCCTTAGGCACCAAAACTGTGATTTGGGTGTCCGAGGTCACCTGCCCCTGGGGGGCGGAAACACCATTGAAAAAGACATAGGTGAAAACACCCGGAATAAAGAATCCACTGCCGTTGATGGTTACCTGGGTGCCGATAGTGCCTTTCCTCGGCGAAAAATCACTGATGGACGGAGGCAAATAGAACGTTTGTGAAGAGGTTGTCGGTATCGAGAACGAATAGAGGGTAATGGGGGAGGAAATTGCGGTTGGAGGAACGGTCACGACGACCTTGGTCGAGGTCTGACTCACCACCGTCGCACGTGTCGACTCATCCGTCCCGAAAAAGACTGCGTCGACCGGATACAAATCCGTCCCAGTGATGGTCACCTGGGTTCCGGGTGCTCCATATGCCGGAACGAAGCCGGTAATCTGCGGATTGAATCCAGCCTGAACCAGCCAGCCCACAAAAAGCGCAGCCAGCACCAAGCCATTGCGAAGGGATTTCATCTGTTTTCGTACCTGATCAAGCTTTACCAAAAAATCAAATGCTGAATGGAATCCTCACGCCTGGCCGGTTGTTCCCGGATGAAAACCCCGGACCAGAAAGTCGCGAATCAAGGCGATCTCCGGCTCACCGGCAACGGTGTGTGCCTTATCAAATTCCTGCCATTCAATGGAGAGACCGCCGATCTTCAATTCCTCAATCTGTCCACGAACGGGACCACAGGGAACCACGGTGTCCTGTCGTCCGTGGGTGATCAGTGCCCGTTGACGTCGTGCGGCCGGTGGTGCCTCCCGAAGCAGGGTGGCCGGATTCCAAACATAGCCGCTGACGCCCACCAGGGCAGCGAGAGGAGCGGGGTATCGAAAACCGGTCTCGAGGGTCATCAGGCATCCCTGGGAGAATCCGAGGAGTCCAATTTGGGATGCCGGAGTTCCACCGGCCACCAGCGAGTCAATCAACGCGGTGAGCTCCTTTCGGCTTCGTTCAATCCCGGGACCGCTGTCGCCCGGCAGATCGTACCACGAGTAGCCCCCGTAATAGTCATCCGGAGCATTCACCAGGAGATAATTGAGCCATGGCAGAGCCAGGGCTTCCGGGAGCCAGGACCAGCCTTCGGTCGAGTCACCCAGACCGTGGAGAACGATCAAAAGCGATGACGATTTGACGACGGCAGCTTGACGGACAGTGGTCAACATGGCGGGACCCTAGGGGAGAAGGAGTGAGCGTTTCCAACGAGAATCCAACGACGACGTCTACTGCTTCATCCGGAAGAACAACGGTTCGGTTCCCAAATCCACCAACACCGGCTGTTCAGTCCCATTGGGAACATCCTGCCAGTTCGGGTTTTTCAGGCTGGAGGACGATTGGAGTCGATAACCCAATGACAGACCCAGCCAGGTGATTTTCGCCTGGGAACCCACCTGTTCGATGCTCAAACGGACGGGCAGCACATCGATGGGAATCAAGAGGCGCACCGGATTGCTGAACGGACTGGTCATGGACATCGGTGCACGGGCGGAACTGCCGTCATCGGGAGTCGGATAATTTGCCGTCACCGTCACCAACTCGCCGGGTTTGATCGGGATCGAGGAAAAAAGGAACGTGAATGAAAAATCAGCCGGGTTTAGATCATTGGTCCCATCGACCTCAAAGGTCCCGAGATAAGTCTTCCCCTGCACCCATGCATTGGTCAGCCCCGAGGATTCCAAAAAAGCCCCGTTGGTGATTCCCTCGAGATCGACCGAATAGAGGTCAATGGAAGTCGGCCCCCAACCTGCGGCCGCCTTGGGGACGGTTCCCTTGAGGAATAAAGTGGTCGAACCCACCTCGAGGGTTGGCACCACACCCACGGATACATCATCCAACGCCGACGTATAAAGCGTCTCAACAGCAAAGCCGGATGCACCATCGACCTTCAACGGATCGATGGGGAACGAGAAGTTGTTAATGAACGAATTTCCGCGGACAGAAATAAAACCGGTGGACGAGAGATCATCAAAAAACGAGAGACTGGCCGGGTCCGCAGCCGTCACCAGGGTTGAAAAAAATTCGAATGGCCAGTTATTGGCGAAGAGGTTTCCTTCCACCGAATCACTGACTCCGTCGAAGTTCGAGCCCACTTGATAGGCGGCGGCAGGACCCGATGCATTCAGAATCGGAACTCCATTGGTGAATCGGGTCGTCCCGTCGATGCCCACGCCGATGTAATTGCCGGCAATGACAATGTTTGTTCCGGGGTTGTTCCCGTAAAATTCCAGGCTGTGGCTATAGCCATTCATACCGGTGGGGAGCGTGCCGGCCATCACGTTGCCTTCGTCGGCATCGTGGACCCCATCCCCATCGGTTCCGATGACGGTGTTGTTGCCAGACCGCCCAATCTGGACCATTCCCTGAGCCTGATTGTTGTTGGAGAAATTGGCGGTATCGAGAGCCACATTGTATTCGGTCAATCCATCGGGAAGGACGTTCAGAAAATTGCCACTGATGCGATGCCCGGCTCCCTCAAGAACCGCCGGAAGCGCCGTGGGGACAATCACATTGAAATCAGCCCGGGGATGGGTCGAGGCCTTCGTAACACCCACGGTCAAACGGTCAATATTGCGCGGATTGGAACCATCCGGGGAACGATGACGAAACGCCGTGATGGCATAGGTGGTGGGCGTGAGGGAGTGCCCGTCCGGGTCAACTCCAATCCAGCACCCGCTCACCTGGCCACCGGAGGCATCTCCACCACCATCGCGGGCGAAGGAAACCCCGTAGTAATTATTGCTTCCCTCGGGATCAACCGGCGGAGCCAGGAGGCTAAGTCCCCGGATCACCACATTGGTGGCATTGAAAATCCCGAGAATCGCGAATTCGTTGTCACCATAACCGGCCTTGGGGTTGGTGGGATCGTAGGCCATGGGCGTCACGTTCCCGTTTCTCGAATCGATGACGACCGTCAGGACGGCATTGTTGGGCGCATGGATGCCGTTTGAATTCGGGTGGGATCCCGGCTGGGTAAAGCCATCCAACGTGAGGTTATTCGCGGTGATTCGGGGATAGCCCCCCTCCGGTGCAGCCAGATAGAACGGCCCGTTCCCGGGAAGGTTAAATGCTACTGTATCACCGTCGGCAGCGGATTGGATCGCCTCCTTTAAGGATAACGCCCCGGCGGGAGGGTGTTCACTGTCCGTGGTGGTGACCACCAGCGTCTTGGCGCTCACGGTTGAGGCAAGACCAACGGCGCAGCATAACGAAGCAAAACGATGAAGCGTAAACATGAATGGGGCGTTTAAACCAGTACCCCAGGTACTTACTGGAGTAAGGAGCCCTAGTAAAGGGCCGGGACAGTATTACAGAACGGATACAATTTGCGAGATCGGGCCAGAACACCGGTAGCCATATCGAATCATTTGGGCACGGCATCACGAACAAGGCGGGTCCCTGGCAAATCAATCCATTTCACAGTCGATCACCCCGGACCTCCAGGCTGGAAGTTTCTCGCAATTTTGAAGGATGAATCGATGGAGTGTTTTCCGGAGGTCCCGGACCTCTGAGGCCGCAGGTCGAAGAGCCGCCAGTTCAGACCACGGCAGCCATCGGAGGTCCTCCATCAATTGTGCCAACGGGGACGGACCGGGACCCACCTCCAAATCGAGGCCCAATGCGGCGAGCAACCTCAATTCAAATGCGTAAATCGTTCTTGGAAGCGGCTCCACCGCAGAAAGATGATCCAAAAAACCGTCGAAAAGTTCGTAGATTTCGGGAAGCGGGGTGTCCGTTTCGGTCATTTGATCAATGAACCCCATGGCGTAGGCGGCCGCGCGAAGGGCGGCGTAATCGGTGCGCAACCGTGGCCGACTTTCCCGCACCGCCACCTCAAGCAACGCATGAAGGTCGCCCCTCTTCGCGGGCATGTAGCTGAGATCGGCGGTAAAATAAATATCGAGTTTCCCAAGAAACGTCGACTTGGGGCGGCGAGCTCCCTTGGCGACGGTGGCGATGCGCCCATAGTCCAGGGTCAGCCAGTGGACAATCAGGCTGGTTTCGGAGAGAGGCCGAACCCGGACCACCGCTCCTGTCGTCCGTTGTTCCATGATCAATCCCGGGTCAAAACCGACCTCCGCCGGACCTTTGAGACAAAGGGAACCGATAAATCGGCGTAGCGGCGCATCAACTGGTTTTCCCTGAGCTTCATTCGACGTCGCTCCGGGGGGGCCTGGTCATCGAATCCCTGTAAATGAAGAATGCCGTGGATCAAGTATCGCAATAATTCGGCCTCTCCGGAGGTCTTAAACTCAGCCGCCTGACTCCAGGCATCCGGCACCGAGATCAACAGGTCGCCATGGAGGCGGTCCGGCGTGCTGCCATAATCAAAGGTGATAATGTCCGTGGAACCCGGGTGCCCGAGGAACTGAAGATTGGCCCGGGTCATGGCCCGGGCGCCGACCAGTTCCACTCCCAATTGGAATTCAAGACCGAGTTGGCCGAGGATCACTTCCCCTGCCTGTGCAACGGCATCGCATTGAATGGGACGAAACCGCTGGCGGTTGGTCACCGTGATGAGCCTGATTCGTTCCGCCTTACCCTTCATGAAGCCGCAAGTTCGCGCCCACCCGGCAACGGGGCGTCTCCCGCCACTGCACCGCGATGAAGTTCATAAGCGTGGACGATTCGCTGAACCAGCGGATGCCGGACCACATCCCGCTTTTCAAAATGGATTAGGGCGATGCCCTCAATCCCCCGAAGTGCCCGCATCGCCTCCAAGATACCGGAGTACTTGTTCCGTGGGAGGTCGATCTGGGTGGGGTCCCCGGTGACGACCACCTTGGACCCAAAACCAAGCCGGGTCAGGAACATCAGCATTTGCTCGGCCGTCGTATTTTGCGCTTCATCCAGCACAATGAAGGACTGGTTGAGAGTCCGCCCCCGCATATAGGCCAGCGGAGCAATCTCGATCACGCTTCGCTCCATGTTCCGCTGAATCTCATCGACGGGCATCATGTCGTGAAGCGCGTCGTGCAAGGGGCGCAGGTAAGGATCGAGCTTTTGATAGAGGTCGCCCGGCAGAAAGCCCAACGCTTCGCCCGCCTCCACCGCCGGACGGGTGAGGATGATCCGGCTGACCCGTCCCTCGCGCAAGGCCGCAACCGCCATGGCCATGGCCAGATAGGTTTTGCCCGTGCCCGCAGGCCCGATGCCAAAGGTGACATCATGGTCGCGGATGGCCTGGACATAACGGTGTTGCCCCAAGGTTTTCGGGGTGACCACCGCCTTGCGTCCCGAAGTGGAGATTCGATTGGCAAAGAGCGAATCGAGAGCGTCCGGACCATCATGCTTCAGCACGTGCAGCGCATGGGCAAAGTCACGCGGGCGGGCGGCAGTTCCATCGGCTTGTCGGCTTCGATCCAGCGCTTCAAACAATCGCTTGGCATGTTCAACCGCCGGCCCCCCCCCTTCCAATCGAATCCAGCCTTCACGGGAAATGGCCCGCACGGCCAGTTCGACTTCAAGCAGGCGAAGATTCTTTTCGTCATTCCCGAAGAGCGCCTGGGCAGAGCGGGCGCTTTCGAAGTGGAGGGTCTCAGTGGGCATTTCGTTGAATGGTTGGCACGGGTCGAAGAGATGGACGTTGATTGAAATCAATCCTGTGGATTTCGTTGAAGCTCTGTGCGCAGTTGGGCGGCGGTTTCCCGAAGCGCCTCCGGGACGACATTGGTCCCAGCCAGGACCGGCATGAAATTGGTATCCCCTTCCCATCGCGGAACAATGTGGAGGTGAAGATGCTCGGCGATTCCCGCCCCGGCGCATTTTCCCAGATTCAGCCCCAGATTAAACCCCTGCGGACGCATCACCCGGCGCACCGCACCCAAGCATCGCTGCGCGAGGCGCATGAGGTCCAGCAACTCCTCGTCCACCAATTCTTCGAGGGACTCGACCTGACGGTACGGGACGATCATCAGATGACCGCCGTTGTAGGGGAACGCGTTCAGCAAGGCGAAACAGGAGCGCGACCTCAGGAGGACAAGATTTTCCTCGTCCCTGTCTTCCCGTGCAATACGAGAGAAAAGTGACTCCCCATCCGACCCGGCACCCGGCTTGGGCGCTCGAATATAGTCAATGCGCCAGGGCGCGTGGAGCACATCCATCCGGCGACCTTACCCGCTGCCCACCGGCTGTAAAGCGGGTGATGGCGAGGACAACCAGCGTTGTAACGCTTCGGAAAGAGGTGGCAATTGACTCTCAATATCAGCCAGTGCTGCCGGAAAGTCGGCGCTAGTGGCGGACGTCAGATGCTCTTCCAATCGACGGCAGGCGTCGGCCAGCCGTCGTGCCCCCATATTGCTGGCGCTTCCCTTCAACGTGTGCGCGGCGGCTTTCAAGGCCGCCAAATCGCGAGCGTCCCGCGCCCTCTGCAGGTCGGCCACCCGGTCTGGCAAATCCTCCAGAAACAGGGCTACCAAGCCGGGAAGTGCCTCCGGATCATCCGGCACCCGGTATTTTTCCAACTCAGCTTCATTGAAAATCGGAATATCTCCGGACGATGGATTGAGCGTGCCCGCTACACCGGCTTCCGGGAGAGCCTCTCCCCGGACGCCCATCGGGATCGAAACCTCGGTTTCGGGCGGTGAGATTTGAGCTGCCCGGTGCAGGGCGGATGCCAGTCGCTTCTCATCCAACGGTTTGGTGAGAAAATCGTCCATCCCGGCGTCCAGGCAACGCTCGCGGTCACCCGCCATGGCATTCGCCGTCAAGGCGATGATGTAGTGGGGCCGACGATCCCCAAATTCACCGCCTGCCTCCATGCGCCGAAGCTGGCGAGTCGCCTGGTAGCCGTCCAGGTCTGGCATCTGGCAGTCCATCAAGATGGCGTCGAATTCCTTTTTGCTGACCGCCTCCAAGGCCGCCCGCCCGTTTCCGACCATCTCCGCTGTGTATCCCAATTTCTTCAGCAACGCTCCCGCGACCTTCTGATTGACGAGATTGTCCTCCGCCAGCAGCAGTCGAAGGCGGCGGGCGGGGGCGGGGATGGTTCCGCTGATTGTTAAAAAGCGCGTGTCCTCACTCGGCACCGGAAGGTCTCCGCGAATCAAGTGTCCCACCACATCCCGCAACCGGCTTTGCTTGACCGGCTTGACCAATTGGGCGGTGACGCCAACGGTTCGAAGCAGACCTTGATCCAGTCGCTGCCCCAGAGGCACAAGAAGGACAACGCGCAATGCATCCGATCCCTTCAGGAGATGAGCTTCATGAACGAAGGCCAGGCCATCCTGATCGGGCAGCGTCAAATCCACCAGGGCACCCATGTAGGTCTGGGACTGAGAGGTCGCAGACCGCAGCCGCTCCAGGCCCTCCGCTGCCGTCGACGCCACATCGACCGTGACCGGAAGCACGGCGAGTTCATGGCGAATGGTATCGGTGGTCCCAGGATGATCTTCGACCAGGAGAAGCCGGGGCGGAATGGAATCGGCGGATTCCACAGCTCCAACGGACAGGGGCAGCAAGCCGACTGGGGCAGAGATCGGGAGGTTGGCCGTAAACCAGAAGGTTGACCCCTTCCCCTCCTCACTCTCGACGCCAATTTGTCCGCCCATCCGGGTGACCAATTGACGGCTGATGGCCAGGCCGAGGCCGGTTCCACCATATTTTCGGGTGGTCGAGCCATCCGCCTGCTCGAACGCCTCAAAAATCTTTGCCTGGGATTCCGGCGCAATGCCGATACCGGTGTCTTTCACCAGAAATCGAAGCCGCGCTTCGTTGCCATTGATTTCGAGCCGTTCGGCCCGGAGCAAAACATCTCCGCCCTGAGGCGTAAATTTGATGGCGTTACCGAGAAGATTGGTCAAAACCTGCCGAAGCCGGGCGGAGTCGCCACGCACCCGGGGAGGCAAATCATGGTCCACCCAGACGGCAAACTCGATCCCCTTGGAAAATGCCCGTTCCGCCAGCAATTCCGCCGTATCCTCAATCGTTTCGCGTGGGTTGAAGTCCGATGCTTCAAAATTGATCTTTCCAGACTCGATTTTGGAAAAATCGAGAATGTCATTGATGACCGTCAGCAGACCCAGGGCGCTATCGCGAATGGTCTCCACGTAATCCCGCTGCTCCGCTGTCAACGGGGTATCCATCAGTAATCCGCTCATACCGATGATGGCATTCATCGGTGTCCGAATCTCATGGCTCGTGTTGGCCAGGAACCGGGACTTGGCCTGTGCGCTCTGGAGGGCGGCGTCCCGGGCCGCCGCCAATTCGGAATTGGCACGACTCAATTCCTCTTCGGCCCGCTTTCGGGCCGTGATGTCCTCGACGGTTCCCTCATAGTACAGCAGGTGATCAGAAGCATCCCGGACGGCACGGGCATTTTCGGAAATCCAAATGACCGAGCGGTCGCGCCGATAAACCTGGCTCTCAAAGTGATCCACACGCCCGGCACGCCGCAATACCTCGACGAACTGGCTGCGGCGGTTGGGCTCGACATAGACCTGATGCTCGATGTCCGTCCGGTTGGCAATCAGCTCCTCGGGTCCATCAAACCCATAAATCCGAGCCAACGCCATGTTGGCCTTGATGTAGTGACCGTCTGGTGTGGTCTGAAAAATGCCGTCGATGGCATTTTCCACGATGCTCTTGTAGTTTGACTCGGCTTGCTCCAGACGGTCCTGGGCCTCTTTCAAGGCCGTGATGTCCTTGGAAATCCCAAAGGTTCCGGCAATTTCCCCACGGGAGTCCCGCAGGGGAAGCTTGCTGGTCAACGCCCACCGCGAACGCCCATCCTGCCAGACCTCGCGCTCCGTATACCCCAACAACGGCTCGCCGGTGGATATCACCTGCCGCTCGGCCGCCAGCGCTGCATCGGCGTGCTCGCGAGCAAAAAGCTCATGATCAGTTTTCCCCTCAATGGCCGGGCTGTCCGGATAACCGAGTTTCACCGCCAGCGCCCGGCTGCAACGGATGATGCGGGAATTGCGATCCTTGAAATAAATGGCATCCGGAGCCGAATCCAGCAGCGCACGGAGCAGGTCCCGCTCATGTGCCAACTGCTCCTGGACAAAGTGTTGTTGGGTCACATCCCAAAAAATCCCCTGGATACCCACCGGCTGCCCGCTGGCGTCCAGCAGTGGTGTTTTAATCACATGCACCCAGTAGCGTTGACCATCCGGAGTGACGTTTGCCTCGATCGTCTCAAACGCGGTGCCCGTGCTGAGCACCTTTTGGTCATCCGACAGGTATTTTTCCGCCAGGGCCTGTGGGAACAGTTTGAAATCGGAGAGTCCGATGATTTCAGAGCGCGAACAGCCCACCAGATCGCAAAACCGCTGATTGGCAAATGTGAAGCGGCCCTCCAAATCCTTGTGGAAAATGTTCTGTGGCAGCCGCTCCACCAGGTTCTCGAAGAATGCCTCGCGGTCTCGGAGCGCCGCCTCCGTCCGGCGATGGGCCTCGGCGGCCCGGGTCAGGGTTGTCGCCTGGGACCTCAGGTCGAGGTGCATCAAGACCTCATGCGCGATGGTCGACAGTCCGGCGCGTTGCCGTTCCGACAGCTCCCGCGGTTCCGGGTTGAAGAGAATCAGTGCCCCCTGCAATTCGCCGGACCCGGCCCGAAGCGGAATCCCGACCACCCATCGGATGCCCTCGGGCTCGGAATCCACCGGACGTTGGAGTTCGGTCCATTCCCGGTGTTCAATAGTCCAACCAGCCCAAATGACGGGTCGCGTCTGCAAGGGAACAGACAGACCGGACTGTCCTTCAAGATGCAGGGCCTCTCCGTGGCGCAAGACAACGGCCGCTCCGACCACTCCGGCAACCTGAGCAGCCAAGTCCGACAAGCCGGTAAACGGTCCTCCGGCCACTCCAGAATCGAGACCAGCACCACCGTCATTCATTTTCAGGAGCCAAGAGTCCGCTGACAACAGCGTGCCGTCAATCCATCGCAGATGCC
>CAITXU010000037.1 GCA_903896505.1 uncultured Verrucomicrobiota bacterium
CGTGGTGCTGTTGGTGAGGTAAAAGTCAGCGTAGGTGGGGGCGGTTGCCCATCCCCGCAAGCGGATGAGGTTGTTCTGGAGACTATAGAACAGATGGTTGGGACCCGAATCGGGCTGGCCCAACTGGCCAAAAGCCAGTTGATCGAGGAAGACGCTGTTGGTGACCGTAAACGGACCGATGCCGTAGGAATCGGTATTGAAACCAAGGCCTCCGTTAACCGCAACGCAGTCCTCAAATTGGATGGGTCCGCTGCGAATTGTCGGCGTTCCGGCTGTACCGAAGGCGATGGTGGTTCCCGGACAGTTGACCGAGCAGCGATGAATCAGGGCCACCGGGCTGGTGAAGCTGGTGGGAACCGTGTTGGTCAAGACCTGGCCGCTGATCATGGTGCCGTATCCGCCATGAAGGGTGCGAAAAGCAGAAACATCCACGTCCTCAATCAACCACGGGGTGGGGTCTCCACCCTGAGCTGTCTGCCCCACGCTGAAGGTGCCGAAGTTCACCGGAAAGGCCTCCACACCTGAGATATTCCCTTCCACCAAGGGCTGGGGAACGGCACCCACCGCCCCAAAGTTTCGCACCCGAACCTTCCGGATTCGCCCCGTCTTGGCCCACACCTCGATGGCAAAGCTTTTGTATCCAGTCTCATTTGCAGCACTGGTCAAGGCACCCTGGCCGTCGAAATTTCCGTCAAACTCCAGATTTTCGATCTCAATCCGGTCGGCGTATTCCCGGGCCAGGGGATCGACCAGGTTTGTGGTGAAACTGCGGAGGAGCCAGTCCTGGTAGGGCGACAGCGAGGAAGGCCAAGTCGGACACCACCCCTTGAGCGGACCGGCGTTTGTGTCCAGGGCTGCAAGGGTCAATACGGGCAGGGTACCGTCAGCAGCAGGAATGCCCTTCAACCGAATCGTTCGGTTGGCGGCGTTGTAGATCAACAGCCGCTGGTTGAAGTCATTTGACGCATTGGTCCCTTTGACGTCGTACCTGCCCGGATAGAAGTAGATGGTGATATCTGCACGGTTGGCGTTGGTCGAACCCAGCCAGTTGGTATTGAGGATGGACACGCTAAACTGGGCGGGATTGTTCGTCGTGAGACCGTCTCCCATACCGCCGGTGGAAACAAAATAATCAGTAGCCAACGTACTCAACACCCCGAGCCACCAACCGAACGAGGCTATTAATCCAGATAAGAATCTTGGGGGGGGTATAAGCGACTCTTCATTAGGTCGGGACTTAAGGAGTTAAGTTCTCGGAATATTTCTCATCAATTCCCATCGAATCGGGTGAAAGTCAATGCCGAAATGGAGAATGTTGCAAAGGTCTCTAATGGAATGGGTTCAAGGTGGGCAAATCGTTCGGTGGAATTAGGCTTCCAGCCGGCTGGCCGCCGGGAATAGCCTCGCTCCATTGCGCATGAAGAATGTTGTCCTGCTCGGCAGTACCGGATCCATCGGCACCAGCACGCTCAAGGTCGTTGAGGACTTCCCCGATCGGCTCCGGTTGATCGGGTTGGCGGCGGGCGGTAACGCAGCCCTGCTCGCTGAGCAAGCCCTCCGGCATCAGGTCGCCCATGTCGCCATTCACGATGGGTCCAAGCGCGGCGAGCTCGAAGAGCGCCTCCAAGGCCGGTCTCGGGTGGGATGTGGACCTGACGCCCTCATTGAACTGGCCACTCTTCCCGAGGCCGATGTCGTACTGATAGCCATCGTCGGGACTGGCGGGTTGCAGCCGGCGCTCGCCGCGATTCGTGCGGGCAAGGACATCGCCATCGCGTCCAAGGAAATTCTGGTCATGGCGGGAGAACTGGTGATGCGCGAAGCACGCCTCCATGGTGTGCGGGTCCTTGCGGTCGACAGCGAGCATTCCGCCATTTTCCAATGCCTCGATGGCAAACCGGTGGAAACGGTCCGCAACCTTTGGTTGACCGCCTCCGGTGGCCCCTTCCGGACCACACCCAAGGCGGATTTCTCCCAAATCACTCTGGCGCAGGCACTAAAACACCCCTCGTGGGTGATGGGGCGTAAGATCACCATTGATTCGGCCACGCTGTTCAACAAGGGATTGGAAATGATCGAAGCCCGGTGGCTTTTCGACATCGGCATGGACCGGGTGAAGGTCGTGGTCCATCCCCAGAGTATTATTCATTCCCTCGTGGAATTTGTCGACGGCTCGTGGCTGGCCCAACTTTCAAGTCCGGACATGTGCCTACCGATACAGGTTGCCCTCTGCTACCCGGACCGACCGGCAAACCCAAGGGTCCAAACCAATCTGGCGAAGATTGGTTCACTGACCTTCGAGGAGCCCGACGAAGACCGGTTTCCTTCCCTGGGACTGGCTCGTCGTGCCGGAGATACGGGGGGCACCCTTCCCGCCGTTTTCAACGCGGCCAACGAGGTGGCGGTGGAACGGTTTTGCGCCGGGGGCCTCGGATTTCCCGAGATTGCAGTGTGGGTGGAGCGAGTGATGAACCTTCATCGGGTGGTTCAGGACCCATCGCTGGAAGCCATCCTTCAGGCGGACGCCTGGGCTCGGACGGCATAGCTGTCATTAAGAAGTATCCTCCCCTGAAGTCTACGCATCCTCCCTTCGGCTCCGAAACTGGTTCCCATTGACCCACCCCTTGGCCCTCTTCTAGAATTCCGCATTCCCATGAGGCTTAATACGCTTTTCGCTCTTTCCGCCGCCTTGGTCGCGGCCACATCGTTTGCATCGGCCGAACCAACCGGCCCACGGGCCCTGATGCCGGTGCGAACCAATCAACGCGGGCGTGATGTCTATCCGGAGTACGGTTCCATCGAACGGCTATCGCCTGCCCTGGACGCGCTCCTGGCACCCAACGCCAAAATCGAAAAGTTGGCCGAGGGCTTCGTTTGGAGTGAGGGACCCGTTTGGATTCGGCGTCAAAATTCCCTCGTTTTTTCGGATGTTCCGGCCAACAAGGCGTACCGGTGGTCCAACCATGACGGACTCTCTGTCTATCTCGACCCGAGCGGCTACACCGGGACTCAATACCGCTTTCGGGAGCCTGGCAGCAACGGATTGACCACCGACTCCCAAGGCAATCTGGTTCTCTGCCAGCATGGCAATCGCCAGATTGCCCGACTGGTGGGTCGCTCCGGAACCACTGGCACGTTCGAGCCAGTGGTCCCTTATTTCAACGGGCGAAAGTTCAACTCCCCCAATGACCTCTGCTTCGCACGGAACGGAGACCTCTATTTCACCGATCCACCGTACGGGCTGGAGGGGCTCAACCAAAGCCCTCTCAAGGAATTGATCGCCAATGGCGTTTATGTGGCTCATTCTGATGGAAAGGTGAGCCTTGTCTCGGGCTCGATGACCTTCCCCAACGGAATCGCGCTTTCGCCGGACCAAAAGAAACTCTACGTCAATCAATCCGATCCAAGCGCCCCCATCATCAAGGTGTTTACTTTGAAGGCCGATGGCACTGCGGAAGACGGTCAAATCTTCTTTGATGCCCGAAAGCTGGCTCAATCGGGTCGCCCCGGAATGCCCGATGGACTGAAAGTGGATGCCATGGGGAACCTTTGGAGCACGGGTCCCGGAGGAGTTCTCATCATTTCCCCCACCGGCGAACACCTGGGAACATTGTTGACGGGCGAACCGACCGCCAATTGCAACTGGGGTGAGGACGGCACTGTGCTCTACATCACCTCCAACCATTCCCTGCTGCGGATTCAAACCTTGGTCCGCGGTGCCGGGATTTAACGGGATTTGGCACCACCCGTCATAGAACCAACCGGGTGGTCCGGTCCATCAGCCAAAGAACATCCGGATTTTTCGGGGACGGGGCGTTCAGGGGAAGCAGCGCCCCCTTTTTCAGGACAGGAGTGGTACGCGCATCCACCCAGCGCTTAATTTCCGCATGTCCATCGACGAAGGAGAGCCCTGCTGCGCGATTGTGGTACGAAGCCGGATAATCAACAATCTTCCACTGGCTTGGAGAGTCCGGGTATCCATACATACCGACAATCAGTTCGCCGTCGTTGATGCTATCCTCCCGTTCGTCCATGAACAGCCAAGTGAGGCTAGGTCCGGGATCGACCACGTCGGACGCCTTATCGTAAATCCGGTAGTGGGACTTGGAAGGTGCGTTGTCAAAACTGGCCACGTCTGAACTCTTGAACCAACCGTTCATGGAGAGGCTTCGGACCCGGGAATAGACCACGCCTTGATTCTTCACTGTGCTGAAGTCGGCAGGACATTTCCAAATGCCGGGACTTTTGCCACAATAACGCCAAAGTGGACTCCGCACTAAATCCTGGTTGATGTCCCAGTTGCTGCGATTGCCACCGTTAAAGTCGAGGGACCCATCCACCCATTCGTTGGTGTATCCATAGGATGGAATGACCCGATCCTGGTTTTCATCCACGTACATTCGCCACGCCAGCATCATCTGGCGCCCGTTGTTCATACACTGAATACCCTGAGCCTTGGTCCTGGCCTTACCCAGGGCGGGAAGCAGCATTCCGGCAAGGATGGCGATAATGGCAATGACCACCAGCAGCTCAATCAGGGTGAACCCGGAGCGTTGATTGGATGGCGCAAACCGTTGCCGGTATTGGGATACTTCAGAGTTCATCACGGTTTCCAATGGTTGGGTGTTGGACAATCAAAACAAAACCTCGGCGAAGTTAGGACAGGAGACCCCTTCAGCTTGTAACAATCCGGCATCAAATGAGAAGGACCAATGTCGTGCCGTTCGAAGGTGCGATTGGAAATGAAGGCAGGGAGATTTCAGGAGGCATCCGGGAACGCCTGCGAGTGCCCCGGCGGAACCAAACCTCCGAACCGCGATTGACCGCTTGAGTCGTTGAAGACTTAGGCTAATTGTGAGGGGTGGTTCCGAACGCCGTTCGCCCCTCGGGAGTCTCCTCCCTGCGGCAAGGAGTCTGGCTATGCGTCTGGCTCCTCACGGGCTGGTTCCTTTCCGTCGCACACTCGGCGAGTCCCGAGCCCGCCGACGCCCAGGAGGCCCTTCGCACGGGCGACTATTCCAAAGCGATTGACCTTGCCCGGAAAATTATTCAGGAACGTCCGCGAAACGAGGACGCCCAAGTGGTCCTCCTGCGAGGGCTCACCTCCATCGGCAAGTATCAAGAGGCACGCCATGCCCTGACCAATGCCCTTGCCGACAATGCCGGTAGCCTCAGGCTCCTGTGGGAAGGAAGACCGGTTTTTCAAGCGGCGGGGGACAGTCGGCGGGCGGAAGAATCGATCGAGCAGGTACGACAATTGATGTCGGACCGGCCATGGGGTTATCGCGAACCCGTCAATATCGTGGTTTTCGGTCAGGCACTCCTCCAGTTCGGTGCCGACCCCAAGGAGGTACTGGAGAAAGTTTTCGGTGCCGCCCAGCGGCTGAACCCGAAACTCTTGGACCCTTGGCTGGCCCGGGGGCAGCTGGCCCTCGACAAACATGACTATCCCCTGGCGTCAAAGATTTGGCGCGAAGCCGTCGAAAAATTTCCCGGTGAACCGGACGTCCTGTTCGGACTGGCACAGGCCGTGGAAGACGGAGCCCCTCAGGAAGCCAGAACCGCATTGGAACGGGCGTTGGTCATTAATCCCCGGCACCTTCCCAGCCTGCTGTTGCTGGCCGACCAACGCATCGATGCTGAAGAGTATGAAGAGGCAGAAAAGCTGCTCAGCGAGGTTCTGGCAGTGAACCCCTGGCACCCCGATGCCTGGGCCTACCGAGCCATCCTTGCGAATCTGCATTTTGACAACGCCGCCGAGGACGCCGCCCGCAAGGCAGCGTTTCGCGATTGGAAGGAAAATCCCCGGGTCGAATTCCTGATCGGCAGGAAGTTGTCTCAGAAATACCGATTCGCGGAGGGAGCCAGCCACTTGCGACAGGCCCTCCAATGGAATACCAACTACCTCCCGGCAAAGATACAGCTCGCACAAGTCGAATTGCGTCTGGGAAATGAATCCACCGGTTGGCAACTGGCCGCCGAAGTTCATGAGGAGGATGGCTATGACATCGAGGCGTTCAATCTCGTCCAATTGCACGATGTTCTGGACAAGTTCAGCACCATCACCAACGCGGACCTCGTCGTGCGGATGGAACCCAGGGAAGCATCCATCTACGGCGACCGGGCCATCGCGCTATTGGAGCAGGCACGGCACCAACTCACCGGCAAATATGGAGTCGAACTGGTGAAACCCACCCTGATCGAAATCTTCAACAACCAAAAAGATTTCGGGGTTCGGACCTTCGGAATGCCAGAAAATCCCGGCTTCCTCGGCGTCTGTTTTGGTCGCGTCGTGACGGCCAACAGCCCGGCGGCGAACAATTCCCAACCGGTCAATTGGGAGGCGGTCCTCTGGCACGAGTTTTGTCATTCGGTCACCCTGACACTGACCCACAACCGAATGCCCCGATGGTTAAGCGAGGGGATTTCAGTTTACGAAGAAATCCAGGCTGATCCTTCCTGGGGTCAGCATTTAACCCCCCGGTATCGGGAAATGATTTTGAATGGTGAACTGACACCGGTCTCAAAATTGAGCGGCGCATTCCTTGCGCCCCCGACCCCGCTGCACCTCCAATTCGCCTATTTTGAGGCCGAGTGGGTCGTCGAATTCCTGGTCCAGCGCTACGGTTTCGACCAGCTTCTGTCACTCCTGAGGGACCTCCGGGACGGTGTCGACACCGCGACCGCACTGGCCCGAAGGGCCGCCCCCGCCAGGGAGCTGGACGCCGAATTCGAGCGATTTGCCCGGAAACGGGCCGAAGCGTTTGGTGCTGGTCTTGATTGGACCCGTCCTCCGAAGGAGATCGCCTCGGATACCGGAGACGACGCACTTCTCCATTGGGCGACCGAACATCCGACAAACTACTGGGCACTTCGGGTGCGTGCCCAAAATCTGGCGGAATCCCATCAATGGACGGCATCTCGCGATCTCTGGAAACAGTTGATCGAACTGCTGCCCCAGCAGACAGGGCCCGACAGCGCCTACTGGCAGTGGGCCAACGCCAGCCGGGAGCTCGCCGATTCAAAAGATGAACGGCAGGCATGGTCCCGCGGAGCCGCCCTCGATCATGAGGCACCCGAAGCCTATCAACGGCTCATCGAACTCGCAGAAAACAGCGAAGATTGGCCTGAAATGATTCGTAACTGCCAACGCTGGCTGGCGGTCAATCCCCTGGTGCCGGCACCCTATCGATTCATGGCCAGGGCCAATGAGGCCATCGACAATCCCAAAGGTGCGGCGGAAAACTATCGAACGGTGCTTCGGCTCAGCCCGCCCAATCCGCCGGACGTTGAGTTCCGGCTGGCGCTGAATCTCCACCAGGCGGGAGACCCGTCCGCTCGGTTCCACCTTCTGCAGGCCCTTCAGGAAACGCCGCGCAACAAGCAGGCACTCCATTTGCTCTGGGAGATGAATCAAAAATCCCCGACCACCGGGATTCCCACGTCCACAACGCCCCACCCTTGAAAAATAGACTTCCATGGATGGCACTGCTTCCGCTTCTGCTGGCGGGAATGGTCATGGCACAACGCTGGCGTGGCGGAAGAGGTGGCGGGACCTACACCGAGGGCGGCGTCCCCATTACCGACGATATTCAGACACCCCGGGAATTGACGTCCCACAGCACTGGAACCCCAGTGTGGACCAACACTCCCGGTTTCGCGGCCGACACGTTTACCTTTGTCCGAGTCCGCCGCGAGCGGGCTCCGTATGCCGGCGGCGGGAACTGGGCGACCGACACCCCCGACAGCGATTTGAATCTATCCTTCCGTCTGCAACAAATGACTTCGCTCAAGGTGAACCCGGATGGCCGGTTCATTCACCTGACCGACAAGGAATTGGCGGACTATCCGTTCATCTACATGGTCGAACCCGGAAGCCTTCTTCTGGAGAACGAAGAAATTCTGGCACTGCGTCGCTACCTCCTGAACGGCGGATTTCTGATGCTGGATGATTTTTGGGGGGACTCGGAATGGGAGAACGCCAAGCAGGTCCTCAAGCAGGTGCTGCCCGACAAGTCGTTCGTTGAACTGCCCCTTTCGCACCCCGTTTATCACTGCGTTTTTGAGATCAAGTCCAAGGGACAGGTTCCCAACTATCGCCTGGGCACCGATAGCGAATTCGACCCCGAGCATCGCACCTGGGAGTATAATCACGACGGAGACACCCAGACGGTCCACCACCGTGCCATCTTTGACGACAAGGGTCGGATGATGGTCATCGCCACCCACAACACGGACAACGGAGACGGTTGGGAACGGGAAGGCGAAAGCGATTACTTCTTTCACAATTTCTCGGAGAAAATCTCATACCCCCTCGGCATCAATATCATCTTTTACGCCATGACCCATTGACGGTCACTCCCCATGAATCTACCCGAGCCGCCCCCCTCAGTTCCCACCGAAGAAATCGCCCCATCCCATGCCGCAGACCAGGCCGCTCTCGAACGACTACTGGCCGGTGTGGGTCGCATCGAGACGGAGTTGGCAAAAGCCATCGTGGGGCAGCAGGTCGTCATCGAACAATTGCTCATCGCGCTCCTCGCCGGTGGACACTGCCTCATCACCGGCGCGCCCGGTTTGGCCAAAACCCTTCTGGTCAAATCCATCGCCCGGATATTTCATCTTCAATTCTCCCGCATCCAGTTCACCCCCGACCTGATGCCGACCGATATCACCGGGACTGAAATCCTTCAGGACACCGGTGGAAGCCGGAAGTTGACCTTTGTCCGAGGACCCATTTTTGCCCATCTGGTGTTGGCGGATGAAATTAATCGAACGCCGCCGAAGACTCAGGCGGCATTATTGGAAGCCATGCAGGAGCATCAGGTCACGGCGGGTGGTGTGCGGCACGCTCTGGAAGAACCGTTCTTTGTCCTGGCCACCCAAAATCCGGTGGAAATGGAGGGAACCTATCCGCTGCCGGAAGCTCAACTCGATCGATTCATGTTCAACGTAGTCATGGATTATCTTCCCGAAGAAGAGGAGGTCGAGGTGGTCCGCCGAACCACCGACGCCCCCGGACCGCTGCCGGAGGCATTGTTTTCGGGCGACGACATCCGGGATTTTCAGCGACTGGTCCGACAAACGCCCATCGCCACCGAGTGGATTCGATATGCCGTTCAGCTCGCATCCGCCTCCAGACCCCGCCAACCAAAATCCTTGGATTTCATCAATAATTGGGTGAATTGGGGAGCCGGTACCCGCTGCGGCCAATATCTGGTGTTGGGAGCCAAGGCACGCGCCCTCATTCGTGGACGCACTCATGCCACCGGGGACGACATCCGGGCGCTGGCTGCGGCGACCCTGCGGCATCGTGTTCTCCTCAATTACAGGGCTGATGCGGATGGAGTCCGGGTGGACGATGTCATCCGGCGGATCATTGAGGCCGTTCCGTCCCCCTTCCCTAATTAGTTCGGCAGGATACAGCTGCCCCACCCTTGAGTTTCCAATGAAGGCCGATTCCACCACCGTCCCAAGAAAGTCCGCTCTGATTGATCCGGCCACCCTGATGCGCCTTCAATCGCTGGAATGGCGGGCCCGGATGATTGTGGAAGGAACTCGAAACGGGCTTCATCGAAGCCCCTACCACGGGTTTTCGGTGGAATTCACCGAATACCGGCAGTACACCCCGGGCGACGATTTACGTCACCTGGACTGGCGCGTTTTTGCGCGCAGCGACCGGTATGAGATCAAACGCTTCGAGGATGAAACCAACCTGCGATGCCACCTTGTTGTCGATCAGAGCCGTTCGATGAGCTTTGGCAGTACCGGTTATTCCAAGGCCGATTACGCGTCGACTCTCGCCGCCACCCTGGCTTATTTTCTCGAACTTCGAGGTGACGCGGTCGGATTGCTGACCTTTGGTGATACCGTTCAAGATTACCTTCCCCCTCGACATCGGACCGGGCACTTCCGGCAACTCCTGCGTGCCCTGGAAAAGGAACCCGTATCCCGGGACACCCATTTGACAGCTCCGGTTGAGCGACTTCTGGCCTTGGTCCCCAAACGAGGCATGATGATCTGGATTTCCGATTTTCTCGCCCCTCTGGACGGCTTGGAACCGCTGCTTGCTTCATGGGTCGCCATTGGTCATGAGGTCATCGCGTTTCAGGTGCTCGACCCCAAAGAGCTCTCTTTTGACTATTCAGAACCCACCCGACTGGAAGACCTCGAAACCGGGCGCACCCTCCCGCTGGACCCATCGGCCATGAGAGGTGATTATTTGAGTGCCCTGACCTCCCACAATCGGCAATTGCAGACGCTGTGCGAACGGCTCGGGGTCGGTTTTCGGCAACTGCCAACTCATCGCCCCCTGGAACTGGCCTTGACCGAGTTCCTCGACCTTTGGTCGCGAACCGGGCGCCACCGCTCCCGGGTCACGTCATCCCCCGGCAGAGCATGAGCTTCCTCGCGCCATGGTTCCTTTTGGGTGGTCTGGCCTTGGGCCTTCCCGTGGTCTTTCATCTCATCCAGCGCACCACCCGCGAACGAACCCTGTTCAGCACACTTCGATTTCTTCGCCCGTCCCCGCCGCGACTGACCAAGCGCAACCGGTTCAACAACATCCTCTTGCTTCTATTGCGTTGTATCGCCTTGATTCTTCTCGCCTTGGGATTCGCCCGCCCGTTTCTCCCGAGTTCCAGCCACCGGATAGGCTCTCAGGGAACACAGCGACTCGTGGTTCTGTTGGATGACAGCGCCAGCATGCGCCGCAGTGGGCTTTGGGACGAAGCCCTTCAATCGGTAAGAACCATCGTCGGAAACGCCGGTGACAGCGATGAGGTCGCCGTCTACACCTTCAATCGGGAACTCCAGCCCGTGATGACCCACAGCGAATGGGCAGCCACCACCGTCGGGCAGCGTCAAACTCTCGCACTCTCCCGACTGAATTCCCTCAAACCATCATGGTCGGCAACCCGCCTGGGCCTCTGCCTACAACAGGCCGCCGAGATTTTATCGGAGCAGGAACGCGACCGGGAGGTTCCCGTGCGACGCCGACTCATCCTGGTGAGTGATCAGCAGGAAGGTTCTCACGCTGATGTGCTGGCGGGCTATGAGTGGCCACCGGGTGTTGAGTTGGAATTGATCCCTGTCCGTGCTAAATCAGCCAATAATGCCGGATTGCAATGGACTTATTCCACGGCAGACACGTCAAAATCGGTTCCAACGGACCATCAGGTTCGGGTCAGTAATGCCGCCGATGCAAAGCGCGACCGTTTTCAAGTGGGCTGGAGTTCCCTGGGTTCGGACCAATTCATTGGAAAACCGGTCGACGTGCTCGTGCCGCCCGGTCAATCCCGCTCCGTCACCCTCCCCAAACGCCCTTCGTCCGCCGCGGAGACTGTCCAATTGCTCGGAGATGATGAGCCGTTCGACAATCGGATTTACCTCGCTGCTGCCGCGAAAAAACGCACTTCCGTTCTCTACCTGGGGGCCGACCGAACGAATGAAGCCCGCCAACCGCTTTTCTTCCTTCGCAGTGCCCTCACTCGGGATGATCCCTCCCTCTTCGACCTGCGTGCCCATGCCCCGTCCGAGACCCTTTCGCCTTCAGATTTGTCGGACCTGTCCCTGATCGTGGTGACGGACCCGCTTCCCGATTCCACCATCGGGTTGATTCAGGAGCAACTCGAACGCGGAGTTCCCGTCTTGTTCAGTCCCAAAACGTCCGAAGGAGGGCAGACCCTTGCAAAATTGGCGGGAGTTCAAGACCTGATCCTGGAGGATGCCATTCCAAAGGACTATGCGCTGCTGGGGGAAATGGACTTCCAACACCCTCTCCTGGCTCCATTTTCCGATCCCAAGTTTCAGGACTTCACCCGGATTCATTTTTGGAAATTCAGACGCCTGAATCCGTCGACGTTGCCCGGAGCACGCATCGTGGCTCGATTCGACACCGGCGACCCCGCCTTGATTGAACTCCCCTTCAAAAAGAGCCGCATCATTGTCCTCACCTCGGGTTGGTCCTCCGTCGACAGTCAGTTGGCTCTCTCCACAAAGTTTGTTCCATGGATCGACGGTATTCTCGATCCAGAGAATCTCCGTCCAGAAGAAATCCGCCCGTGGTTGGTCGGGGATACCGTGACTCTCGTTCCCAGTTCCGTCGAACGCCAGGTCCGCCTTCCCGATGGCACGATGGTACCCTTGGCCGCTCACACCAACCAATTTAACCGCACCTACCTTCCTGGAATCTATCGATTGGAAGGACCGGGAGCGTCATCGACCTGGTCGGTCAATCTGGACCCGGTCGAATCTCAAACGGCTCCATTAGCCGCCGAAACTTGGACCCGATTCGGAACGCCGGTGGGTCGTGCCACACCCGCATCCACGACCGTGACTTCCACCGGGGCCGCCGCGACGGAAACCGAGGGTCAACAAAAGCTTTGGCGTTGGTTCCTGGTCGGCACCTGGGCGATCCTTCTGGTGGAGTCCATCGTCGCACGCCTTACGAGCTCCCGTCAGGCCACCCCCATCCCTTCCCTGGCATGAACCGCAACGACTTCGACAAACACATCGGCCTCGTCGTAAAACGGCAGCGGCAACGACGGAATGCCGCGCGGATGACTCTGAGTTGGTCGATCGCCTCATTATTAGGGGGCGCGGCCGTGGCTCTGCCTTCGTTCGCCGCTTCACCGATTGTTCCATGGGTGATCGGACTGGCAGTGGGTCAGGCCCTCATTCTTTTCCTCGTTGGAATCTTTTCCTCCTTCAAGCCTTTGACCGAAAGCGATCGGGTTTCAGTCATCCGGAAGGTCGAACAAAAATTCCCGGAATTGGACGGACTTGTCATCACCGCCGGGCAAATTCCCCAAAATCAGCCTCCTTCATTTCTTCAACAGCGGGTTTTGAAGAAGGCCCTGGAACATGCGGCTGCCCACGATTGGAGAGAGGCCTTCCCCATCCGGCATTTGACCGTGTTACGACTGGCCCACGCCGCGTCCGCAGTGCTGGTCGCCGCCACGCTCGCTCTCTGGCTGCACTCGGAAAGTGGTGCACTCCGTCCTTCAGCAGACGTTTCCACGCATTCTCCGCGCCTGGAGGTCGCTCCTGGTGACACCGAAATCGAACGCGGACAGAATCTGATCGTCTCCGCCCGCTTCGGAAAGAAGTCCTCATCCAAGGTCGAACTCATCTGGAGCCGTTCCAATCAGCCGGAAAAATCGGTCGAACTGACCCAAAGCCTGTCAGACCCGTTGTACGGCGGCGGAATCCCCGAGGTGATCGATGATTTCGATTACCGCATTGTGGGAGCCGGATTGGAGTCACGTCGCTTCCACGTTCATGTCTTTGAGGTTCCGCGCATGGTGCGAGCCGACGCTTTGGTCACGCCGCCGTCCTATACCGGGCAAAAGCAACGCCGTCTGGAGGATACTCACCGGATTGCCGCGCTGGAGGGCAGCCACGTGCAATGGACCCTTCAATTGAATCATCCGGTGAAGTCCGCTCACCTCGTTTCGCGGACCAATGGTGTTCCCGATCTGGTCTTGTCGACCTCCACCAATACCGCCCAGGCAATCCTCAACGATTACCGCCTGCTGACCAGTGGCTCCTATGATCTTCGCCTGGTCGACTTCGAAGGCCGCACCAATCGCCCAGCACCTCCCCTGGCGTTTGACGCCTTGCCCAATCGGCGTCCGGAAATTCGGATGACCTCTCCCCGGGGCGACGCCCACCCGTCCCCGCTGGAGGAACTGACCTTTTCCGGTACCGTCTGGGACGACGTTAGTGTCCTCTCCTATGGCCTCGGTCTCTCCCTGGTCGGGCAGGAGGTCCGCTATCTGGAACTCGGACACGACGTCACTGGACAAACCAAGCAGGAGTTCAAACACGTCCTGGAAATCGAAGGCCTCCACCTCAAGCCCGGGCAGCTCATTTCATGGTTTGGCTGGGCCGATGACTTCGACCGCGAAGGACAGAAGCGCAGGACCTTGACCGACCTCTACTTTGCTGAAATACGACCGTTCGATGAAATCTTTAGGGAGGGCAAATCTCCGGATTCCTCTCCCAGCGATGGAAAGTCGGGGAATCAGAGCAGCCCCGCCCAAAAGTTGGCCGAATTGCAAAAGCAGGTCCTGATCGCCACCTGGGCGCTGCAAAATCGCAATAGTTCAACCTCCATGGCGGTGCCAACCAACGATTTGGCCATCGTCCGGGAATCCCAAAAGGAAGCCCTGAAACAGGCGACGGCGGTTCAACAGAAGGCCACCAGTCCTGCGGCCCAGAAGCAGTGGCAGTTGGTGACGGAACCGATGCGTCAGGCGGTTGGACACCTGGTTGAATCCGCCAATAAGAAAGATCAACTGTCGACAGCGATCACTTCGGAACAGTCCGCCTACCAGGCACTTTTATCGATGGCCGCCAGGGAACACGAAGTCAGCCGGAATAAACAAAAGGGTTCCGGTAAGAACAACGCCAATTCCAATCAGCGCCAGCTGGACCAACTCGACCTCACCGAATCCGACAACAAGTACGAGAGCCAAAAACAGGCCCAAGCCCAGGCAAACCCACAGCAGAAGGAACAATCACAAATTCTCGACAGACTCAGGGAACTGGCCCGCCGCCAGGAGGACGTCAATGAGCGGCTGAAGGAATTGCAAACGGCTCTCGCTGCGGCGAAGACGGAACCGGAACGCGACGAAATCCGGCGCCAACTGAAACACTTGCAGGACGATCAGCGTCAACTCGTGTCCGACGCCGATGATTTGACGCGTCAAATGGAACGCCCGGAGAACCAGTCGTCGATGAGCGAAGAGCGGCGGCGATTGGAGGAAACGCGGTCCGAAATGCAGCGAGCGGCCGATGAAGCCCAAAAGGGGTCCACGGCCCAGGCGCTCGCCTCTGGCACACGGGCACAACAGCAATTGGAGGAACAAAGAGAGTCGCTGCGTCGGCGGACGGCAAGCCAGGTGGGGGAGGATCTCAAGAAGCTGCGAGTCGAAGCCCGGGAGCTGGCTCAACGGCAAACAGAATTGGAGAAAAAATTGGGGGATTCGGCATCGAATTCCGGTCATTCGCTGGATTCCTCCGAGCTTAACCGCGCGGTCGTGAATGATTTGGCCAAACAACGTGAAAAACTGACCAAACTGTTGGAGGACGCCCGACAGGTGGCCCAGGTGGCAGAAGCGTCAGAACCTCGCGCCAGCCAAAAATTGGAAGACTCGCTTCGCCACTTCCAACAGAATGATACCGATACGGTCAAACAATTCCGCCAATCGCTGCTTCAGGAGCGAAAACTGACCCGAAGCCTGGACCAAAAGCTGGAACAACTTCAGAACGATGGAGAGGCGAAGTCCCTCACGATGACGGCTGAACTTGCCCGGCAGGGACTGCTTCCGGAGGCCGCGAGCGCTGGATCCGCCGCCCGGTCGGAATTGAACAAACTGAGCGAGGGGATTGAACAAGCGACCGCCAGTGCGGTGGGGGACGACACAGAGGCGCTTCGACAGGCGGCTACGGCACTGGACCGGGTTACCCAAGCCCTCAAGTCCGAGCTGGCCGCCGCCGGGGGAACACCGGGCTCTGCTCCAGCCGAATCCAGTCGGCAATCACAAGCACCTGCTTCGAAGGATTCCGGGAAGTCCAGTTCCGAGTCCGCTTCGGCGGCGCCCGGAGAAGCCGCCCAGCCGGGAGGGACACGACCCTCCGGAACCTCAAGCCGAACTCCATCGCCGGGACAAAAGGGGTCCGGGACTTCGGGGGCGCGGGAGGGCATGGCAGGCAATTCGTCCACCACGGGAAATCCGACGCAGCAACTGCCTGCGGGTCCCCGTTCCACCCGAATCGGGCGTGGCGATTCCGGCGGCAATTTCGGGGGAGCCAATCCCATCGATAACGGATATGGCGATTCAGGTCCCGATCGCGGAACACGTTCTCCAGAGGACAGTCCGATTACCGGGGGAAATTTCACGCCGTGGGCGAACACCCTTCGCGATGTCGAGGAACTGGTGGATGCACCGGACCTTCGCAACGCCGTCGCGTCGGCCCGGGAAAAAGCCCGGCAGATGCGCATTGATTTCAAAAACAACCGACAAAAGCCTGACTGGTTGAAGGTCAACAGTCAGATTGTTCAACCGCTCGTCGAGGTCAGAAATCGACTGGCCGAAGAACTCGCCCGGCGCGGATCGCAGGACGCCCTCGTTCCCCTGGATCGCGATCCCGTTCCCGCGCGGTATACGGAACGCGTCCAACACTATTACCAGGAGTTGGGCAAAGACCACTGACCGGATGTTTCCCTCGAATCTGACCTTCACGACAGGCTGGTGGCTGCCGACGTGTGCGCTCGTCGTTGTGGCGTTGGTACTGCTGTTCTGGAGCTACGGGCGTCTTCCCGGGGGAATCTGGCTCCGGATTGCTTTCGGCCTCCGCCTCGCTGCTCTGCTCGGGCTGGCTTTTTGCCTTCTCGACCCGCTGTGGACCCGATCCCGGGCACGCCCCGGTGCCAACCTCATCGCCGTTCTCGCCGATAACAGCGAGGGAATGAATATTCGCGATCCAGGTTCCAATCAAACCCGGGGTCACGCCCTCGGTCAGTTGGTGGCCGCTCCTGATTCCGGTTGGCAGGCCAGCCTGTCTCAAAACTTTGAAGTTCGGAAATACCGCTTTGATACCCGTCTCGAGTCGGCCCCTACTCTCACGAAACTGAACTTTGACGGACACTTGTCCAACCTCGGCTCGGCGCTCCGCCAGTTGGCTGCCCGCTTCAAATCCCGTCCTCTGGCGGGCATCGTCGTGTTGACCGACGGAAATGCAACGGACCTTACGGAAACCATCCTCACCACCCTCAGCGGTCTTCCCCCCATCTACCCGGTGGTGATCGGCAGTGACTCACCTCCGCGCGATGTCGCCATTCAGGAGGCGACCGCCAGCTTGGGTGCCTTTGAAGACACACCGGTCGCCCTCCACACCCGGATGACCTCCGACGGATTCGCTGGACGAACCATTGTCGCCCGCATCCGTGACCAGGCGGGTCGGGAAATCCTCCGGCAGGAACAAAAGTCGACCACAGGCCATGCTGCCCTCGATTTTCGATTTCAGTGGAAGCCCGAACAAACGGGCCTTTCGTTCTATGAACTGGAGGCATCGTTGAAGGGCTCAGGGACCAATTCAGACTCATCAGATGAGGCCACCCCGGCCAACAATCGCCGAATCCTGGTGGTGGACCAGGGCGAGGGCCAACACCGAATCCTTTATGTCGCCGGACGCCCGAGCTGGGAATATAAGTTTCTGAACCGGGCCGTTGAGAGTGACCATTCTGTGGACCTGGTGGCCTTGATTCGCATTGCCCGACGCGAGGCCCGGTTCGCATTCCGCGGACGCGCGGGCGAAAGCAGCAATCCCCTGTTCCGTGGCTCAGCCAACGCGGGAGCCGAGGAACTGGAGCGCTATGATCAACCGGTGCTGAAGTGGCTGAATACCCGGGATGAATTGGAACTTGCCGCCGGATTTCCAGCTTCGCCCGAGGAGCTCTTCTCGTACCGAGCTTTGATTCTGGATAATGTCGAGGCCGGGTTTTTCACACCCGATCAGGCCTCCCTGGTTCAACGATTTGTTTCAGAACGGGGCGGCGCGTTGCTCATGCTCGGAGGAATGGAAAGCTTTCGGGAAGGGCAATATGCCCGAACGCCCATTGGAGAGTTGCTCCCCGTCTACATTGACCGTCCCGAGGCACCACCGACACAGGGGTCGCTTCAATTCGAACTAACCCGGGAAGGATTCCTCCAGGAGTGGGCACGGTTGCGACCCACCGAAGCCGAAGAAAAGGAACGGATTGCCGGAATGCCCACTTTTCAGGTGCTGAATCCTGTTCGCGAAGCCAAGCCCGGAGCCAGCATACTTGCCACTGTCCGTGGATCCGACGGACACTCCTACCCCGCCTTGGTTGCCCAACGCTTTGGCAAGGGCCGCACCGCTGCCCTCACGATAGGAGACCTGTGGCGATGGGGCATGCAAAGCCCTTCGGCCAGGGAAGACATGGAAAAATCATGGCGCCAATTCCTCCGATGGCTGGTCACCGACGTCCCTCGCCCCGTGGAAATCGCCGTTGAACAGGAGACAGACGCGTCTCAAGGCACCGTTCGCCTCGAAGTTCGTGCGCGCGACCTTCAATTTCATCCTCTGGAAAACGCCCGGGTGACCATCGAAATCCAGCCTGTCTTGTTCAAGTCCGCAGAATCTGGGCCCACCAATGCCGTCGTGATTCAGGCCGAAGCCTCGACCATTGCGCCGGGACTTTACCAAGCGACCTTTGCCCCGCGTTTTGCCGCCGGGTATCGAGCCCGTGCGGTGGTCCACCGTGCGGAAGGTGCCGAAGTTGGCCGCGCCCAGGTTGGCTGGAGTCACGACCCAGCCGCCGAAGAATTCAAATCACTCGTTCCAAATCGACGCCTCCTGGAACTGCTGGCCAGCCACACCGGCGGAAGGGTAATCCCAGGCAATGAATTGGATTCCTTCGCAAAGGCCCTGCCCCAACATGCGGCACCGGTGATGGAAAGCTGGGCGCGGCCCATCTGGCACACCCCCTTTCTCTTCGCTTTCGCTCTGGCCTGCCTGATCGGGGAATGGGGTATTCGTCGAACGAAAGGTCTGCCATGAACCCTCCGGACTCTCGCACAGTGCGCCGGCTTCTGCCGGGTTGGCTTTTGGGATTGGCGATCCTGATGTTGCCCTTGTGGACGTTTCCATCCCAGGCAGTCGAGACGCCATCCATCATCACCGTGCTGGGTGCGTCCGGTGAGGACGCCTATTCCACCAATTTTCTGAGCCAGGTCCGACAGTGGAAGTCGATTTCGGCGGAGTCACATGCCCGACTGGTCGAGATTGGGACGGACTCCAATCCCAAGACCAACGATCTCACCGCATTGGGCGATACATTAAGACTCGAGCCCAAGGATGGAGCCGACCCCCTGTGGCTGATTTTAATTGGGCACGGGACCTTTGATGGCCATGACGCCCGGTTCAACCTGCGGGGCCCCGATCTCTCCGCCGCTCAACTGGCCGCCTGGTTGCAGCCATTTCGTCGCATCGTCGTCGTCATCGACACCACCTCAGGGAGCGCCCCCTTCATCAATACGCTATCGGCCACCAACCGGGTCATCATCAGTGCCACGAAAAGTGGCAACGAACTCAATTTCGCCCGCTTTGGTCAGTATCTGGCCGAGGCACTCTCCAATCCCGCCAGCGACCTGGACCACGACGGAAGCATCTCCCTCCTCGAAATCTTTCTGGCGGCGGCGGCTCGGGTTCGCGAATTCTATCAAACCGAAAACCGATTGGTCACGGAGCATGCGTTGATCGATGACAACGGCGATCAAAAAGGCACCCCGGCAGAATGGTTTCGCGGAGTCCGTGTCACCCAGGCACCCAAGGATGGAAGTAAACCCGATGGATTGTTGGCGAACCGAATTTTCCTGAAACCCGATCCATCCGAACAAAACTGGACTCCAGAGGTCCGCGCCGGCCGTGACCGACTGGAAGACGCCATCCAGGAACTCCGGGAGAAGAAGAGCGCGATGGCGGAGACTGAATATTTGAAAAAGCTCGAGACTCTTTTGCTTGAATTGGCGGAAATTTACGAAGCGGGCTCCACCAACTCCTCCGCGCCACGAACGCATTAATAGGATGGGGGATACCAGGCTCGAAGCCGATCCGCCTTCGACAGGACTGAATCGACCAGCCAACCGTCATATCCAGCCAGCACCAGGGCCTCGGGGACACTCGATCGTTTCACTCGTAAGACGGCATCGACGGCTCGAATTCCCGATTGAAGAGCAAAGAACACACCGTTTCCTGCCGCCGGATCGAGGGTGGCTGCGGCATCGCCCGCCAATACCCAACCGCTGCCCACGCAAGGGCGAAACAAGCGCCAGCGGACGTCGAAGGCTTCCATTGGAAAGCCAGCCTCGTGATGTTCCACGCTCTGAAGTGGCTTATCCAATACGACGGATACCCGGGTCCATGCGCAGGTTCCGTCGGATGATGCCACCGTCCACAACCATCCTTTGGAATCCGAATCCAGATAGGCGTAGGACGGATCTCGGTCAGGCGACCAAACCGGGCTGAGGTTGGTCCCTCTCCACGCCATCCGGCGTTCCGACAATTTTCTCTCCTTCAACCCAAACTGGCGGCCAAGAAAGCGGGAACGTCCGGTGGCATCAATGGTCCAAGCTGCAAAATACTCCCGTTGCCCCATTGAAACTCCCCTGAATCGAACGTCATCCCGGATGCATCGGAGGGAGTCCTGAACCCGGATGAAACCGACGCCCAAGGATTCAGCCCGCTGCCGAAGGATTTGATCGAACTGCGATCGTCGGACATGAAACCCCATCCACGGCCCGTTGGCATCCTGTCCGAATGGCGAGCGAATCCCATCGACACAAATTCCCGCGAACCGTTGGAAGCCCACCTCCAGGAAATGGGACTTCACCCCCAGAGTATCCAATAAGGTCTCAATTCCGGGATGAACGCTCTCGGGAACCAAGCTGGTGCGGGCCGGAGGCAAGTCCAGAACCCGCACTCTCATGCCGGCAAGGGCGCCGGTGATTGCGGACGCCAGACCTGCCGGCCCGGCTCCGAGGACCAACAAATCGTCGGCGATCACCCGGCAATGCTCAAAAACTGAAATTCGCCCCCCTGTTTCTTCCAGACAATCGACGAAGGAGAGACATAGCACAGGTAGGTATCACCGGCTGGAATGATGGCCCGCCGGAAGTCATTCGGATCGGGCCGGGGCCCGGCACCGGAATCCGGCAACGCAAATTCGTACCGATATCCGGGGCCCGCCAATCGCGCATCCGCCGTGCTCAAATCGTCCACGGCCACCGCGCTCACCAGCCAAAATTGGGTCGAATTGACTTTCTTCATGGGCCGCATGCCAATCTTGTCGCGGGCACCAGCAATCTCGTCGCTCGGACGCGGAAGGACTTGAATGCAGATCCGGAGACAATCCATTCGACGCGTCAGTTCCGTGCTGTCGACTCCGTCCAGCAACGTGGAGCGGGCCAGTTTCCCCTCCAGCGCGTTGCGGACATAATCGGACCGCTCCATGCTGGCGAAGTTGACAACACGCTGGTTTTGGATGGTGGTAAAATAAGGGCCTTGTTCTCCATCCCACCCCCAGGTTTCCACCTGGGCGTTCCCCAAAACCAAAGGATGCATCGAATGATACCCCAATTCCGCATCCAGAAGGGGAATGGCAGTGGGAGCGGCCTGATTGTGAAACGTCCGCGACGCATCCGGCGCTGCCGCCGGCCAGTAGGCGTTTGCCGCCGCACAGAACTTGGCGTCCTCAACAAAGGGGGAACCAAGGCCGTAAGTCGCGTAGAAGGGTGCGTCCTGTTCTCCGGAATAGGTCACATCCCACCCGGGAGCAAACTCGTTGGAAGCAGCATCGGTCAAATACGTGGCCGCCCGATCGTCCTTTCGATTCCATGTGGGACCCGTCGTTCGTCCGTAATGCCGCCCCACAATGGCCACCAAGGTTTGATCCGACGCTTGAAAGGCAGCCCGACTCGAATTCCCCGGCCAATGGATTCCCGGGTTGGCGGAGTATCGCCCCCGACAGAGCGGATCCGGGCTTCCCTCCTTGAATTGGTCGAGGTAGTTGTGCGACGGGTGCTCGTCCACCCAGGCCTCAATGTCCATTTCGCTGGCCGAGGGGAAAAAGTCCGGAGGTGAAATCAACGAAAACGCGGCATATTGCGGCAGGCTTGCCAGCACATCGTCGACCACCGCAACCACACATCCGTCACAGGTTCCATCCTCGAAAAACAGCGCCTGATAATTTCCTTCATTCAACTTGTCCAGGTAATCATCCCCCGGGATTTGGTTAAGAAATACCTCCCGGCCGTTCGCATCCAAAACCACCCGAATGTTGACAAACTCGGGTGCCTGGCGAGGTCGAACCTTGGGTGGACGCTCGTTCAGGAGCCGATGCAATAACGTCTCCGCCACCTCCTCAATGAAGGTCCAGTACCCTCCCAGGATCATGTAGGAGGATTTGCCATGTCGGTTGACGTAAAGGTCGGTTCCAGGAATGCCAATTCCTCTGGGGGGGACCTCAAAAGTGACGGGTTTTCGCGGATCCCCACTGACGTCCTGGACCGCACGCCTTACCAGCGGTTGGGCGGGGGGCGAAATCAAACAACTGGCACCGACTTCCGAGAGCTCCACCAACTCGCCATCCTTCGACTCGCGAATGAATGGGGCACGCTCCAAATCGAATACCTGGGTGTCCACCTTCAATCCCCCGATTTCAACGGCACGCCGAAGCTTTTCGCTTCGATGATATTCGTCAAACGAGATGTGGATCGTCCTTCCCGGGATGCATTCATCACCGGAAAACAACTTGCGGACGGGAAACAGAAACGTTCGTTGATCATCCCCATCCTGCGGTTGCCCGATCACGGACAATTGTTCTGCTCCCAGCACTTTTCGGGCAAGAAAAGCTCCGTAGCGGGACGGAGCCACGGCAAACCGATCGGGTTGAGCCGGATTGCGGACGAAACAGCGGAGACGCCGATCATAATTGGCCGGCGCCTCACCCAGGCGCGCAACCCCGGTTCGCGAGTAGACAAAATCCGCATGCCGCAGGTGCGTCGTCGCGGAAGCCGAGCGGTACTCGTAGGCAAAGACCGCCACCACAAGTTCGTCCAAGGCTCCCTCTTCAAATGGCCCGGCAAGGGAATGGATAAAATTCTCGAGTGTGTCCAACTGCTCCAGAGTGGGGTAGCAATCCCTCTGGTTGGAACCCGAACCAGGCAGCAGCACTTTGGGGCTCGCCAGAGCGTGGTATAAGAGGCTCTGGTGCGGCTCCCCCGGTTCGATTGCCCGCTTCCCGGAAAGAGCAAAATCATTGAAACCGTTCTGCGAGCGATCCGGATTCAAAGGTTGCTGCAACGCGGTGATCAAATCCCCCGAAGCCAGGAGCTCATCCAATTTCAAACCATGCGGAGCCAGCACCGCATCCCAACCGGATGCATCGAGTTGCGCGAGAAGTTGACGAACGGAATCGATCAGGGGCATGGGATGCGGTGTGTATTAATTTTCAAATCATTGTTTACAACAGCAGGTTCTTGTCAATTCGTTTCAAGCGATAGGTCTTTACGGACTTGCAGGTTTGCGGTGAGCCGTTTTCATTGGAGACACGGGAATGAAATCAAAACAGCCCATCCAGTTCCTCCAAGTCGTGGTCGGCTTTTTCCTGATCGGCGCGTACGATCTCCCGCTTGGAGCCGGGACGCTTCCTTCGCAGAAGACGGCTGCGACCGAACCGTCCACTCACTGGGCCTTTCAACCGATTCGGTCGGTGGCACCACCCCGGGTCGATGGGTTCCCCTCAACGAACCCAATCGATGCGTTTATCCTCGCGCGGCTCCAGCAACTGGGTATCTCCCCCGCCCCGTTTGCCTCCCCAAAAGACCTACTCCGGCGGGTGACCTACGACCTCACCGGCCTGCCGCCAACCTCCGCAGAACGTGAAGAATTTTTGCGGGACACAACTTCTCCAGGATGGGAGCGCCTGGTGGACCGTTTGCTTTCCCGGCCCGACTTCGGCGAACGTTGGGCCCAACATTGGCTGGACCTGGCCCACTACGCGGACTCCAACGGGTTTGAACTGGATGCCGATCGGCCTGATGCCTGGCGTTATCGCGATTGGGTCGTTCACTCCATCAATCAAGACCTTCCCTATGACCGTTTCCTGACCTTGCAGATCGCTGGAGATGAAGCCGCCCCGGGTGATCCCGAGGCGTTGATAGCCTCCGGTTTCGGTCGCGCCGGACCACGAGAAGTGGTGGCCGGAAACATTGATCCCGAGGTGAGGCGCCAGAATGAATTGACCGAAGTCGTCAGTTCCGTCGGATCGGTCTTTCTCGGTCTGACCGTCGGGTGTGCCCGATGCCACGACCACAAATTCGACCCTATCCCGGCGGCGGACTATTACGGCCTCGAGGCCTATTTCGCCGGGGCACAACTCACAGAAACAGCCATCCATGCTGAAACCGAGAAAAAATCCTATGAGGAAGCGAAGGCCCGAGTCGAAACCCAGGTCAAGCCGTTGACCGAAGCCAAGGACAAGCTCGAGGAACCGTACCGAGCTCGAATTGCAGCCGCCAAGGAAGCCGCCTTGACGCCACGGGAACGGGAGATACGCGCGAAACGGAAGGAAGATCGGTCAGCCGAAGAGCAGCGACTCGCTGAAGGAATCGATGTCGCCTTGGACGTCAAATGGGAGGAAATCGCCGAGGCGGTCTCGAAGAATCCCCTGGACCATCAACGCCGTGAAGAGCTGAAGCTTCAAATATACCAATTGGAACTTCAGCTACCCCGACCTCCGGCCCGAGCCATGGCCATGACCGAGCCCGGCGGCCCGATTCCAGAAACGCATGTCCTTCGGCGTGGAAACATCAAAGACAAACGCCAGACTGTTCTTCCTCATCCACCGACCATCCTGGTGGCCGCCATGGGGGGCTGTCCATCGACCAATGAAGTCGTCCCGCCAGACCAGGTGAGGACCCCGGGGAGACGCCTCTCCCTCGCGCGCTGGATGACCGCCACCAACAATCCCCTTGTGGCCCGCGTCATCGTCAACCGCCTCTGGCAGCACCATTTTGGGCGTGGCCTGGTGGCGACATCGTCGGATTTTGGAGTTCGTGGAGAGCGTCCCACCGACCCTGAGCTCCTCGATTGGCTGGCTGCGGAATTGATCAGGAACGGCTGGCACCTCAAACCGATCCACCGGCTCATGGTCACTTCCGAAGCCTATCGGCGCCAATCCACCATGGAAGCAGACAGGTCGCATTCCATAGACCCGGCCAATCAATATTGGGCTCGAATGAACCGGCGTCGCATGGACGCGGAAGCCCTCCGCGACTCGATTCTGGCCGTCTCAGGTCGGCTCAATCCGAAGGCGGGTGGCCCCGGGGTCCATATCGACCTCGAACCCGAGGTTCGTTCTCTTATTTTTACAGAACAGGAGGTGGTCGAACTCTGGCCCACCGACCCCGACCCGTCCGAACTCAACCGCCGGTCCGTTTATGTGTACCGGAAAAGGAATGTCCACTATCCCCTTTTCGATGCATTTGACGCACCCGACGCCCTCACACCCTGCCCGGTTCGCCCGGTCAGCACCCATGCTCCCCAGGCTCTGGTCCTGATGAACAGTCGCTTTGCCTGGGCATCAGCCCGGGCGTTCGCCGAAACCCTGAAAAATAGTGCAAGCGATACAGACGCCCGTATTCGGGTGGCTTTCGAGCGTTGTTTTGCCCGTGCGCCGACGGGTGCGGAGATGGACAACGCGAAACGTTTTCTCGACGGGAATCCCAATGGCTGGACGGATTTCTCCTTGGCACTACTGAATAGCAATGAATTCGCCTATGTCCCCTGAAAGCCCCCACCATGAACCATGTCGGGGTCCCATGGCTGCGAATTTAGCTGGCTGGTCCCGCCGCCGGTTCCTGGAAACGGCCGGTCATGGCTTTGGAGCCCTGGCGCTTTCCCAGTTGTTGGGAGAATCCGCAAAGGGCGGCCTCCCCGCCCAGGGTCAGTCCATGCCAGGGCCCCATTTCGCACCCAAGGCTAACCGGTGCATCTTCCTGTTCATGGTCGGCGGGCCCAGCCAAATGGACTTGTTTGATCCCAAGCCGGAACTCAACCGGCTTCATGGAAAGCGGCTGCCGGAAAGTTTTGGGAAGGTGACCAGTCAATTCCTGGAGAATGACCCAATCTGTCTGGGCAGCACCCGGTCCTGGGGGCGGTATGGTCAGTCCGGCATGGATATGTCAGACCTTATCCCTGCCATGCATCCCCATGCAGACCGAATCGCACTGGTGCGGTCCTGTGCCGTCGACTCGGTCGTTCATGCCCCAGCCCACTACCAGATGAATTCCGGCCGGATTTTCATGGGATATCCCTGCCTGGGAAGTTGGGTGACGTATGGATTGGGAAACGAATCGGACAACCTGCCGAGCTTTGTCGTGATGGCCCAGCCTCAAGGGACGCCCGAGGGTGGCGCGCCTTGTTGGAGTTCAGGATTCCTTCCTGCCGTTCACCAGGGAACCCTTTTTCGGCCCGGACTCAAGCCGATTGTCAACCTGGCCTCGGATGAACCGGCCTTTGACCCTCCGCGGCAACGCCGGATGCTGGACTATCTTCAGAGTCTCAACCGGGCCCAATTACAACCCGGGGACTCCGAATGGGAGGCCCGCATTGCCAGTTACGAACTGGCCTTTCGGATGCAATCCGAGGCCCCCGAAGCCGTCGACCTGACCCGGGAAACCGCTGAGACCCGGGCTCTGTATGGACTCGATCGACCAGAAACCAACGAATTTGGTACCCGCTGCCTGATTGCCCGACGGTTGGCCGAGCGCGGAGTCCGTTTTATCCAACTCTATTCCGGCGGTGGCCCGGTGGCATGGCAGTGGGATGCTCACGACGATGTCAATGCCAACCACGAAAAGATGTGTCGGGCGACCGATCAGCCGGTTGGGGCATTACTGACCGATCTGGCCCGGCGCGGTCTCCTCGAAGAGACTCTCGTTGTTTGGGGTGGCGAGTTTGGCCGTACCCCGGTGAGTCAAAAGGGAAGTCGCGGACGCGACCACAATGCCACCGCATTTACCATGTGGTTTGCAGGGGGTGGGGTTCAGGGAGGTGCGGTCCACGGCACTACGGACGAGATCGGATTGAAAACCGTGGAGGGACGGGCGCATGTCAATGATCTTCATGCCACTATTCTTCATCTCATGGGACTCGACCATCTCCGACTCACCTGGCGCCACAATGCCCGCGATGAGCGCGTGACGGATGTCGCGGGCGAGGTGATTCAAGGCATCCTCGGCTGACGACCGATGGTCCGGACGCAAGTCCCTCCGAAGGAGGGACATCCAACGGAGGGACGCGCTCC
>CAITXU010000038.1 GCA_903896505.1 uncultured Verrucomicrobiota bacterium
AAGCGAGTCTCCAGTGCCTTTCGGCGGTGTCTCAGATCGAGACTTTGGACTTTCGGTATTTCGATTGTTATCTGCGGAAAGCGTCTCCAGTGCCTTTCGGCGGTGTCTCAGATCGAGACATGAAGAAGTCAGTCTGAAGAGACTGGCTGCGGATTGCGTGTCTCCAGTGCCTTTCGGCGGTGTCTCAGATCGAGACGCGAAAGACGCTCAAGATGCGGCTGATGCAAGGGCGAAGTCTCCAGTGCCTTTCGGCGGTGTCTCAGATCGAGACTACCTAAACAGCAAGGGTTTCAAACACGAAAGTTACTAGTCTCCAGTGCCTTTCGGCGGTGTCTCAGATCGAGACAAGTGACTAATCGGAAGTAAAACACTTGGCGAAAGGTCTCCAGTGCCTTTCGGCGGTGTCTCAGATCGAGACCTTGGCAGTGTAACCCGTTGTGTTGCAGCAGCTCAAGAGTGGGCTGGGTCGCGACCCTGAATTTGTGATGGCATGGAATGTGCTCTTGTTGTTTTCCTCTCCCTGGAATCCTGCCGAAGTCGTTGATGTGCAGATGGGCAAGTTCCAAGTCGAGACCCCCCTGAATTTCTCTGTTTTTGCTCGTGACCCAATTCGCGAGGCGGTCGTTTCCGGCATATTCAGACCAGATAGCATACAGCCTTTTCGGTGCAGACCATTTTACCGGCCGTCAGGGTCTCCCGAACGCAACGTTGGTCCATCGGATAGGCCACGGCCCGATCGGTGTCGGTGTCCAGTTCCGCTTCAAGTTCGGACCACAGCGATGCAAATTCATCAGGTTCAAGTCGGCATTCGAAAAGGCTGTATTGCACCCGGACTCCGTAGTCCTCGCAAATCTTCGCAATTCGGGCCAGACGGCGGGGTTCACTGATGTCGTAGGCAACGAGGTAGACCATTTGTCTGGCTCCGGGCTGTTTGGTTTTGTACGGAACAGTGGGGAAAGCCTCATGCCACCAGGAATGGGACGGCGAGGGGGTCATGGGATTGGTACAAGGAAGGATTGAGCGTCATGGTCCCGGAATGGCGGGGTTCAATTCATCAGGAATGGTTCGAAGGCGGAAGGAGCATCCAGGGCGGTCTTGAATTGTGCTGTTTGCAAATCGATCTGCTGGCGAAGGCAGGTGCGGTGCCCCGCGGATTCGGAGAGGAATTGTCGCTCCATGCGCCGTTCATATTGCAGGAGGAACTTTCGGCGACCTTCCTCGTTGAGGTAAACACCGCCCTTTTTGGGCTCAAAATGCTGTTCGTTCAAGATTTGATGACTGAAGCAGTCGAGAGCGAGGGCTTCCACAAAGACGGGACGAAATGGCTCCATCAGGTCGAGAGCGAGGCTCCATCGACCATCCTCGGTGGTATGGAGCATGCCGAGTGCTGGATCAAGACCGCGTGCGTGGCAGGCAGCAACAAACTCCTGGTACAGAAGCGTTGCTCCAAAGGAAATGCAGGCGTTGACGGGGTTGAGGGGTGGTCGGGTGGAGCGACTTTCAAATGGGAATTTTTCCGGGAGGAATTGAGCCCATGCCGAGAAATATCGGGCTGTGGATACACCCTCATATCCCCGAAGTTCGTCATAATTGGATGCGGACTTGAGCGACGCCATGAGGGCGTCCATCCATCGGACGGTCTCGGAGACGGCGGGGAAAGGGTCCGGTGCCACGGTTGCCATCGTCTCTTCCACGGCACCTTCGTTCTCGTTGCGACGGGAGCTGAGCAGGCGCTGAAGGACGCGGCGTTGATTGTAGATTTTCGCAGTGATGATGCGTCCCGCCATTTCCAGTCCGAAGGAGAGGTCCAAAACGCGCTGATATTGTTTCAGGCGGGCGGCTCCATGGGAGGGGGGTGGCGGAAGAAAATTTCCGAGCACCTGACCCTGCGAGTCAATCCAGATGACGGGAATCTCCCGCCGCAACACTTCTCCCATGGCCTGCGAGGTGATCTGCACGTTTTCGCTCAGGATCAGGCGGTCGATATCGCGCAACGGAATTTCACGCAGAAGACTGTCACCCTCGACACCCTCCTCGCGTCCGACGATCTCCAATCGTTCGCGGTCGAGGCGTACACGAGAATCTGGTTTAAGGATGGCGGCGGTGGGCATAACCGGCAGGAATTAGCGGATAAAGATTTGAGCTCCGGGAACATCCAAGGCGATGCGTCCGCGCTCGGGAAGGAGATCGGCGAGGCAGGCCCCGTCGTTACCCTGCTGCCGGAGGCGCTTGCGGAGGTCACAAAGAGTCCGTCGCAATTCCTGATCATCCATCCAGAGGCGTGTCAACGCTTCCGCCAGCTTCGGTTCGGTGCCGGGCAGGCCGGCGATGGTTTTTCGGTGCTCGCGGCAAAAGTCATTGAGCGGAGGAACGGCCTCTTTCATGGAGAGAAACGGTGGATGGTTCCGCTTGGCCTGGCGCGCGACAAACAGAAGGACCACATACTCCCTGGGCGGAATTGGGATGGTCCGGGTGTTGAGTTCAAATGAACAACGATGATTTTGGAAATGGAGCTGAAGATGCTCGCCGGCGCGTTGCCGTATTCCGGTGCGACAGGTATCGACCAATCTTCCGAAGGCCCCGACAGCCCGACCCAACTCGCGCTGGAACAGGTTGCGGAGGGGCACGAAAGGGACGTCCGCCAATTCCACAATGGCCTTCGCGGGATTGAGGCCGGTCGAATCCGGGTCGTTGGGTGCCCGTCGGCGGGGATGGACCTCACCACCCGGTTGTCCTGGAAACCAAAAGCCGGGGATGGACTCAAACGGCTCGTTGACAAGGACATGGGTGAGCCGGTCGGTTTCACGCCCCGCCAGGGTCATGCAGGCGTAGAGCAAGGCCCCCATGGTCTTTCGCCCACCGGCGAGCGAGGCAATGACCCGAAGATCGGGGTTGGAGGTGAGTGTCCGGACCTGGTCGAGGAGAAAATCCGCCGTCGCGGCATTGTCCTCCGGGGTGCGGATATCGGGCAGTTCGCGCGAGATGCCCGAGGCATCGTCCGCGGCGGCAATGATGCGAATATCGTCGCCAGTCAGGCCGAACCGGAGTCGCCCCTCGACCGCGAGTCCCTTTTCGCTCAGACAACGCCGCAACGCCTGCCATGGAGATTCACCGTGCCAATCGGGCACGGGTTCAAACAGACGCTCCAATTGTTTTCGTCCTGCCCCGGTGGTGACCACGATGACGCGGTCCGGGATGAGTGGCTCTGGTCCCATGGCCATGGCCCAGATGGTTTCGGTGAGAATCGCGGGTGACATCCCCGTGAGTGCCAGAAGGATGGTGTCCTGCCCCTCGTCGATGGCTTCCTTCTCCCATTTGGATTCGGCTGGACGGGGCGGGATTCGGAGTTCGGAGGCCAGACTGGTTGAGGACATGGGAGCAGGAGAAACTTCGTTGCCGGAAAACCATCGCCAATCCCACGGGAAAGACAACCGTCGGGACGTGGTGGGACGTCCGAAGCGAACCCATTCACGGGTGATCGAGCAGGCGCTTTAAATTTTCGAACAGCTGATCCTTGAGAATAATTTCGATGCGTCGACTGGTTGCGTATTCGATTGCCTGAGGTTCCATCGTTCGGCGCACACAAACCACCTTGCCGAGAATACCTCCCACTTCGGAGATGGAGAGAAGGTCTTCCTTGAGCGGATGAAGGTCCTTGGCTCGCAGCTCTTCCTCCAGCGCTTCCAGGGTGGCTTCGACCCTGGATGTCATTGCATTCAGACTCAAAAGCTCGGTACGAAGTTTCCCCATGCGATTTTCTGCAGACCGCCGATCCTTGCAGTCCACAATCCAAAGTTTTCCCTTCCAGTTAAAGACGAGGTCCAGTTCCCCTTCGTTGCGACCGGTTGGTCTCGGAATCCGCGGGCGAAGATGGACCCCGCGCTGGACGACAGGGACTCCGAGCTTGAGCAATGCCAGTGCGGTGGCGAATTCGAGACGGTCGCCGGCATTTTCGGGGACTGACGGTGCTTGATGGTCCCAATCGAGATAGCGTCGAAAATCGATGGGGCTATCGTTGGCGATGAGTTTTCGGAGATCGTTGGGATGTAAATTTCTGCCATTTTCCCGGAGAGTCAGCCTCAATCCGGGGTGGACCACTTCGGCGTCACTCAACTGACAGACCAATAGGCCAAGGGGGTCCAGGTTGCGGGCGAGGTGCAGGTCGATCACTTGTGCATCCGGTTGCGGAATGAAGTCCGGCCCTTGGGATCGAAAGGACAGCAATCGACGGTTTCGTTCCAAATAGAAGCAGGGGGTTTCCGTCTGCCGACACCACTCGACAGCAGCCATGGCCATCAGTTTATTTCCGCCTGTCAGATTGACACATCCGTTGCCGCCATCCAGCAGCAGGGTTTCGGCCACGGAGTGAAACACCTCAATAATGCCGGAAAAATTGTCGTGCGGAATCCGTCGAAGCTCGACCTCCATTGGCTGTTCCCATGGGATGGTGTTGAAGAAGGTTTTCAGTCGTTCGGCAGGGTGCCGTGATTCTTCTCCTTCATCGGAGTGAAAGAGAATTAACCGGGAAGGTCGGATATGGAGGGTGCAGAGCACCTGGGGCCAAATCTGGCGTGAAGAGAGAGTCAGGAGCGTCATGGCGGCGGAATCCGATTGGCCAGACGCTCGGAAAGCGCACGTTGTTCACTGGCACGGATGAACGCGGATTGAATGGCATTGGCTTGCAGCCGAAGGAGGTCCAAACGAGTGAGAGTTGGACACAATCGAGCGGCCAGGAGGAGATTGTCGGTCAGGCTGGCTGCCGAGATGCCTATGTTGTCGGTATTGACGCTCACCCGGATGCCCTCCTCGAGATAGGTCTTGAGCGGGTAGGTGCTCGGCGGGGCATTCTCGTTCCAGGCATCCGGTGGACGAAATCCGCGAATCTGGCAATTGGCGTACGGGCACATTTCGACACCCACGCCGCGGTCGGCGACAGACCTCATCAGATCCGGTGCTTCCTTCAAAGACAAGGCATAACCAAGTCGGCGGGCATTCAGTTCAAAAACAGCCCGCCAGATGCCCTCGGCGTCATCATTTTCCCCGGCGTGAACGGTCAATGCCAGGCCGCACCGGTGAATGCCGGTGAATTCTTCGCGGAAATAATGGGCTCGGGTCTGCTTATCCTCGTAACCCGCCAAATCCACGCCAACCACGCGGCAGGATCCAGCCAGGGTGTGATCTTCAGCAGACGATATGGCCAGCGCGAGGTGACGGGCAATGCCGACGCGATAATCACCGGACTCCTTTCGGGTCCCGATGATGATGAGGTTGACATGACAGGCCATCTCATCAGACCGCCGGGCCTCCGTCATGCAGCGGTCAAAGTGTCCCTGGATGTCGGACAATACCCGCCATGGAGACCGGTCCGAAGTGATATAATTCGCGGGTGAACAGCGGATTTCGGCATAAACAACGCGTTGATCAATCAGGTGTTCGTAGAGCAATTCACACTGCTTTTTCAGGCAGCCCGGGTCTTTTAACAGGGACGTCCCATTCGCATCCCCCAGATGACAATAGGCATCGAGCGGTATGGGGGAGGCGGGCAGCGGCCAGCCTGGCGCGGGGGAAGGGGCCTCGTTAAACGGTCCCCGGGGTGTCGCGTGGGCGGCCCGAACGGCCATCAAAGAGTTACCGGCGGTGGCAAATCCGCCGAGATGGCAATGCAGCTCGATCTTCGGAAGCTGAGCGACCCAGCCGCGGTCGGCCACGGGGTCGACCGGCTGTTGCAACCATGCGAGGTCCTGGGGTGCCCAGGTCGCCAGATGGGGAAAGGGAAGTGAAGCCAATTGGTCCCAGGCATCAGCAATATGCTGGCTTTGACGCACAACCGATGCCACCCGGTTCCGAAAATCGTGTGGGTGTTCGGCTGCGCTAAATTCATTTTCCCCGATGGGGGTCAATTCCAAAGGAAACGGACCATGAGCGTCCTTTCGAAACTGTGGCCAGCCGGACTCTCCGCCCAGACGAACCCAATGGATTTTCGCTTCCCTCCGTGCGCGTTCGATTTCGTCTGAAAAGACAGCCAGGTCCTTTGGCCCCGGTTGGTTGATCTCATGAACGGGTGCGTTCAGGAGAACATGGAACACCTCGACAGCCCCGAAGAGCGCTGCGGCTTTCTGCATGGCTGCTGACATGCTTTTGTACCCGCCGGACAGACAAACGTGGGGGTGCCGACCCGCCGAGCGGGTTTGATACCAGCGAAAAAGGGCTTCTTCAAAACGGTTGTGGTCTTCCTGGGTTTCAAGCCGATCAAACCCCTCCACCCGGGTGATGGTCAGTTGAACCTCGGGGCGAGTCCGAAACCATTCACGGATGAGGCTTACGTGAGTGCCAGCGGTGGTCAGAACATGGACCTCGACAAATGCCGTATCGGGCAAAAGGAACGCTTCTGGAACGATGGCCTGGCTGGTGCCGAGTGAGATCAACAGGATGGGAGCGGCGGTAGGCATGGAGAAAGAGGGAGCTTCGAGGAATAAATCGGCAGGAGCCTTCTAATCTACGGCTCTTCCTGCCGCAATCCGGGCTTGGGACGTCGAGCGTGATCTGGATCGTGGGCAGGAAGGTGCGATTCGTGGCACGCGATGAATCACTTTAGTCCGAGAACGAAAGGCACAGCAGGATGGTGGTGGATGCAAAAATCCGTCCATAAAACGCCCTTCAAAATGAACCTGAATCCCTACAGCGGTGCTCCAGGATCAACGTGCCCTTTCAATTGCGAAACGCGCCGTCAGGCCACGGGTTTTGCCCGAAGTATCTCCGCTGCCAATGGTCGTAAGTCCGGGTCATTCCTCATCGCATCGTAAAGATCAAGCGAAACTGCATGTTCAACTTCTTGTGCCTGACCTCGCCCGCCCGCCGCCATCCTTTGGTGGACGCCATGTCCAGCAGGCCACCGATGGGCATTTGCGAAGATCACAAGGGGCAGCCACTGACCGGTGAGCGTGCGGTAGGGACGTAGCAGAACTGGGGATGCAAATCGTCCCTGGTTCCTGCCGGGTCCCCAATTCCAAGTATTTGTGCCCCTTCCGGTTCTTTGAATAATCGGCAATCCCAAGGGAGGGCGGTAAGCCGGTAAATTTCGGGAATCCTGTAGTCCATAGCCCAGATCATGGTTGCGCTTGGCATAGCCAAAACCCTTGTTCAACGGCGGTTTGGTGTGGTCACCTCTGTTGAGTCGATGGTCTTGAGTCCTCCCATGGGCTCGCCATTGCCTCAGCCACGCCCCCAGGCTGGAAATGACGCCATCGGCGGTTGTTGCCCGGAGACATCTAATTTGAAGGTCTTGCGGTCGACCAAAATGAGCTAAAGCGTCCTGAAGGGACAAGGCATTTGGATTTCCACTGTTGCAGAATCCAAGGGCACCCATTGCCCTCCTCCCTCGGAATCCAAGAGAACCGATATGAGCGAAAACCGATATCAAGGCGTTGATGGACTCATCCAAACGGCGATCACCTCGCCATATGGCAGTCAATTCAAAACTGGAGCCGGTCAGTAAGACCCCCCTTCCATTGAATTCCTGTCTGGACTGGATGGGAAAAGTAAGGTAAGATTCGTCAGAAAATTGGCGATATCCAAGCCCCTGACAATCGACCACAGCCGGCCTTGAAGCCCTGGGAAGAATCCTGACCGCGAGTTTTCCTGCAAGGCCTGTTGTTCCGGCGATGGAGCCAAAAATCTGTTGTTCCTGTTCGCGAATCGTTTGCCCATCGAGATTCTTAAAGCCACCCAGAGTTCGGAACCACCATCGGAGCTGCCCACGAATGGATGGTGCTCGTATCTCGGCAAGTTCTTTGGGCTCTGCACCACCACAGAAGCAGGGCGAGATCGTCTCCAGGGTAAAAGTGTGGGCCTTCATGGGAATCGGACGGATGGGGTTAAAGTGTTTCCAAAATCAATCCACGGCTTGATTAATTCCGGCTTTTTTTTCAACCAACGTTTGGTGGTGTCCTTTCGCTCTTTCAACGCACGGACAAAACCAGTCCGTTGCAAGTCAGACATTTGAAGATAGGATTTGGCCTGGACGGCAAATTTTTCATCGTCAAGGACGGCATAAATTGCTCGAAACCTCTCTTCAGGGGTCAACCGTGCTTGGCGCTCGGCATCCTCATTTCTTGCTTTTTCCAATCTGGCGGCCTCCTCAGCTTTCTGAGCAACCGACTGCATGGCAAGTTTAACGTTGTCCACATCGAAAAAGCCGTAGCCCGAGTTCGATTTTGCCCCGATTCCAAACACGGATAATCCGGTTTCCAGCCACAGTCGCGCCTGACGCACCCGAGATGTTGAGTCAGGATTGGAGGGCACCCCATCAAAGGAAAGGGGCAATATGGGGAACTCAAAAAGGTGTCCCTCGGCGACTGTTGGAAACACCACGGGAACCGGCTCCTCAATGTCTCGGGCAACGGCATCAGGGGCGGTGCTGGTATAATAATCACCGTGATGGCAGGTCACGATATCAAGAGCCAAGGTCCCACATAGGGGAGGAGACAGTTTAAGATGGTCCTTGAGTTCCTTTGAGATGGGGTCGACTGGGTAGGCGGGAAGAAACGAGATGGTTCCTGCGTGGTCAGCTGGAAGTCGCCCACTGAACTCCTCACTCAAAAGTTCCATTGCTTTTTCGGTAATTCCTGCACCGTCTTTGTTGAAATCGCAACTCCACGCAAAATCCTCCAACCCTCGATTTCCCGGAGGTATCCTCCAACATGAGCTGGACCATCCAAAGATCCGGGCTACTTGAGCAAGATAATGTTGGCGCGACTCAAACGGTTGGACTGCTCGGGCAAACAGGTTGTCGGCGGCCTCAGGCTTGATCCGGGTTTCGGACCATTCTCTAAGAACTGCCAGTGCTGCCTTCCGGGCACATCCTTTGACTGCGCTACCGGGAATATACGGAATCCCGAAACGATCAATACAGAGCCCGGCGTTCTCCATGACACCACCGGCCATGTTGACCATGAGCCTCGACAGCAACTGCGCGTAAAGGACGGCACCGCCGAAATCCTTGGTCGTCTGAAGGCACCATGCGTTCCGCGCTTGAACAGAGTCCAGATACGGTGCCTTTAAGGCGGCGATTTTGAACCAATCGGAGCGGTCTTTTTGGACGGCTTCGGGTTTGCCAAACCTATCCATAAACAGGGATCGACTTTCTACTCTTTCTGCCCGATCGCCAACCAGGGTGCGGGTATCTGCTGCCATCAAAATGCTCATAAAGTCAAAGCGAAGTGCGGAGTTGATCCACCTCAGGGATGAGGTGGCGGGGAATCAGTGAAATCGCCCGGGGATGGGCTTCACAGAGACGAATAAGGTCGAGACGATCCTTCAGGCGTTTCGTGGACCGTCTCCCAGGGTCGGTCGCTGCCCAAAGTTTTCCCTGAACGAGATCGTCGAGGGACGCGACGGGTAGTGGGACACCAAAAACCTCTCCGTTCACGGCCCGTGAGGGGAAGGAACCGTAGCGTTGGTTGACGGTGATTTGAATACGCAATCGGCTGCCGGGTAATTGAGCATTGATGGAGTGAGGGTGGACCTCGACAACAAAACCCACGGCGCGCAGGGCGTCTTCAATGCCATGAGAGGCCACCACGGCAAAATCGGCATCCAGTGTAACCATGGGCTCGGTGTAGTGGTTCACCGCGAGGCCGCCAATCAGGCAGAAGGGTTGGCCGACAGCCCGAAGGGCGTCGACGACGCTCCGGAGGTCATTGGGGCTACCGGTGAGCCCGGCCAAAAATTCTGCTTCGGACATCATTGTGGAGGGGTCACGGAGCAAACCGCTTCAAAAACGAAAGAAAGGAGATCGCCTCGGTCGTGGCCATTTGGAGACGCAGCGAGGTCGCATGGTTGCCCTGGGTCAATAATTCAATGTACGCCTTCAAACCAGGCTCCCGGCTCTGTGGACGGGGAATGATTCCGAGTTCCTCAGAGCAGATATGGTTCATGACGCAAACCATCAACAGCTCATGGCCGCCACCTTTGGCGGTGGCGAATGCCAGTGTCGCCAACAGTCCGTTGGCAAGAATCATTGAAGGAAGCTTGCTGACAACATCCCCTCCTCCTACGCCGCTGGCTTCTCTCGGCCCTTGAGGTGGATGCCAAAATCGAAGTGCCGCAGCCGCGCGAATCTGTTCCAGATTTTTCATGTGGAAATGGGAGGGAGATCAATCAATGCGCACCGTGCAGTAACCGAGTCCCGTGGAGGCATCGCCTCCGAACTGGAAACTGTGTCCGTCGACCTTTTTCTTAAACTCCGCCAGGGCCTCTGAAGCGTTCCGGGATTCGGCCGCCCGTGGTCTGCGCTCGTTAAAGGCGTGTATCCTCGCGTAAAAAAAGGTTTCCGACGGCACATTTTCCTGATTGAACAACGCCCCATCGGTTGCGGTTCCGGTTTCGTCGTTGATTCGAACGTGTTGGGCGACTTCACAAGCGTTATGAGCGAAATAGCTCATCATGCCGTTGCTCACGATCACCATCCGGTCCTTGATTTCCTGCCAGATGAGGTCTTGAGGTAAAAAGGCTGCCAGAGCAGTTCCCAAGGTATTCAATCCCAGCCATGGAGCGCTTCCGAAGGTGTATTCCTCCAGTACGATCTGATTTGTAAAAGCAATTTTGCTGGCACCCCCGGAGTCAAAAATCGCCTGGGTATCCCCGGGTTCCTGAAGATTCTTTAGCAATGCTTCTTGCAGGACCCCGTCTCGAACCGCCCTTTGGAGCATCAACGGACAGGTGATCCAGGCGAAGCTTCCTTTTGCCGATCGAATGGGGAAAGCCAGAAGGCGTGCCTCGGTGAATTGAAGTGCCCCGGAAGCAGGATGATCATTGCTGTCGGAGCCGAAGAGCCATCCAGCAACGCTGGATGTTCCGTCTTTTCGGACTCGAACCCTTTTTCCCCCGGAATCGGGATCATCCAGCAAATCCCCATTCCATTCATCTGCAAAGGTCCCCTTCAGGCTGGAGGCCGGAATGATGGGAAACCCGGTATGGCGCTCCCGGATGATCGGCTGGTCGATGGCACCCACACTGGCACCGGCACCCACATGCAAGGGTGTCCGGGTGAACAGGTACAGGATTTGTTTGTCGTTCATGGTCTGTTTTTCGTTAAAATGGGGAGATTTGTCAGGAATTCGGACGTCCGTTCACGTTCGGGAAAAAGTTCCAGGTGCCGCAAACTCCGAGGCCGAATCCCTTCTCTCCCATCAATGTGCTGCGACGATTGAGAATGGTTGTCGGTTGATCGGAGTCGCCATTCCAGTTGAGGACACGGGCCAGCTTGTTTGCCGCAGATTCGGACTCGGCCTCGAAATAGTAAATGGCACCAGCGGGTACCGCGAGATGGGTTGATTTTGCCCCAGCCTTGCGCTCGACCTGCTGGTTGGCCAGCGACCATCCGGTCACGACGAGGGGCTTGGGGATGAGTGCCGCAACCAGACGGGCTCCGATGTCCTCGACCGGGCCCTCAAATCCCCGTGAAACCTTCCCAGTGTACCGCCGTTGCGCGGGTTTGCCGGACTTGAGCAGGACCTGGCCGTCGGAGGGGCGTACCCAGTTGGGCAGGTATCCTCCCCGGTGCTCATTCATGGTCGCGCCGGACCGCGAGGTGGAGGAGATGGCCGGCCAGATGGCTGGAGACAACAATATCCATTTGACCCGCCATCGTCCGTTCCCACTCTCAAATCCCGAGCTCATTCCCAGAGGCAGAGGAATGCCATTACCGTTGTCGTGTTTTGCCGTGCACACGCGCTGTTGACCGCCCACCAGGAGGTGATGGGATGAATCCAGCAGTGAGGGAATCAAATCGGGAGACTGTCCGGGAGGAACCTTTTCCCTGGTTTTTGCCAGGACTCCCATCTGCCAGGCCTCGCGGAGTCGAAGGTATTGGGCGGAATAGATTTTTCCCTCTGCGTCTCCCGTTCCCGTGGTTCCTGTCGAAGGATCGATATAAATACCGATGGAGGCCTCGGAATCGAATATATCATCATCATTGAACCCGGGCGCTGCACTTGATCCGTTCTGCTGGCCTCGCAGGTAGGAACCATAGGCCGCTGCGCTCAACCACTGGGGTGCCCTGGAATTCTTGTCCGGAGCGAGGCGATTCGCGATGGGATATTCCAGTGGGTCCGGCAAACTCGACCCGGCTGAATCGAAGGAATCCGTGGGCCGGAGTGCGGGTGTCAGTGAGTCGTCAACCAAGTCCAGCGGGCGGGGAAAATGCCAGACATGAGCATTGCCGTTTTGCTGAACAGGGAATGGCCCGGCCGTCACAAGGGAGCCAAATTCCCGGACGTCGGTCCCGGCTCGGTTGCCGTTGGCGAAATGGTCGTGATGGTGCCCTTTCAGCCCGGACCGATGGAGAGCGGCGTGGAAGGCAGCATCCGTGACATTGGGCAGGGGCCATGCAGCCCCATGACCGGAGAGAGAGCCCTCCATGGGGCGGCCATCGCGGAAAAACAACACGTCGGAGGGGCGGAGCAAAATGGTATTCATGGGCGGCCTTTCGGCTCGGACTCGTCGGCGGTACGATGGGCAAAGGCGATGGTTTGGCACAGGCCCACAACGGAGGCCAAATGGGCATCCGGGGCGCAGGGCCTTTCCGCGGACAACGATTTGTTCGAAGGTGCAGGTGAGATGGTTTTCAGGTATTTCTCCAATGCCGCTTCGAGATCTTTCTCCAGTTGGTCGGCTTCACTCTTGCTTTTGGGAAACTCCGTCCCGCGCTGTCTCGAAAGGCAGTGCCGGAACTCGGTGAGAATGACTTCAGTAACCGGAAATACAGTCCCACCGGTGGACTTGCTCCTGGCGCTGCCTTGAGCCTCGATCAAGGGGGTAACTCCGCTGAGGTAAGGCTCCAGCAGCTCGGCAAACCGATGCGGAAACCTGCTACTCAAGCTTTTATCCGTCAGGGCTTTTATCAACGCGTGATGCAACTGGAGCCCACCCTCCCACTTGGTTCCCCATTCCACAATTTCGCCGGATCGCTTCATGAGGGTTACAGCGACGGCACTGCGATGGAGCTTCTTCTTGGCCCTCTTTTCTGCCGCCTGAGCCGCGCGGACGACGTCCTGGAGGGGGGACTTGAAATGGGCCATGGCGATCCCCACCGATGCGTCGGCCTTGGGACCGGGCACCAAGAAGGGTATGAGACAATTGGAATCATCCAGATAGGTGGTTTCGGTCAGAAATCCATCCTCCGGGCTCCCGAAGAGGAGCGTCCCATCCGGACCTCGAACTTCACGACCTTGAAATGCGGTGCGGAGCGCTTCGCCGCACGCAATGGCCTTATCGGCAGGCAAAAGTGCGACGACGTCGTCACCACCGGAGTAAATCAGGCGACCGTGATACGCTTTGACGATGGGGCGAGCGCAGAAACCTGCAAAGTTTCCTAAAGCCTCACTAAATTGGAGATGGTAGCTGGGCGATAGCGGACGTTGGGCATTCAGGAAGGACTCCGCCTCTCCCTCTTCGCAAAATTCCGGCCTTTCAAAATAGGCCTTGGCCCCGAACTTGAGTGTGTCGCTGTCGTCCCAGTAATCCGCGAGCTGGGTCGAAAATGGAGGGGTTTTTTCGCCGCTCACCCATTTACCAATTTCGTCGCCGTCAAAGGCCAGAACAGCGAAATATTTGTCAGAGGACCCCAGCTCTTCAAAGTCGACGGAATCATCCTCATCATTTTCGGGATGTTTACATTCCGAATCGCCCGACGCAATTCCCCGTGTGTGGGGGAATCTGGGTATGTCCAATCCCCATTGCGGTTCCAGATAGGCGAGGTCCCAGAGCCTCTTGATCAGGCTGGTTGCTCCGAGCCAGTCTGTAGTCTTGAACCGATGAAGCAACGGTCTCCCTGCCTTCATCACCCGGAGCGCCCATTCCCTACCGCCTGCCACAGCCTCGTCTTTTCCTGTTAAAGCATCTTTGTTGTTGAAAGTCCCTACCTCCCAGCCACCGATGTGGGCAGCCTCAAACGCCCGGGTTTGCCGGACGGCGTCCAGCTGCCATCCATTGATACCCAGTACCACGGACCAGGCGAGACCCACATTGTCGAGCCGCGCGTCGTCCGTCAATTTGGATTTGTCTTTCCAGCCGGCTCTGGCTTGCCCTGGAGGCACCTGCGGACAGTCGTAATAGCGCGCGTCCCGATGGGATTTATGCATTTCCTTTTCGGCCATTTTCAACACTCGTTGTACCCGTTCAACGGCGATTTTTACCGGTGTCTTTGCCCCGAAGTCATTGGTTTGGGCGATGGCTTCTTCCATGGTCTCCGGCCAGGGCGTCACCTGCCATGTCAGTGTCAAAAATCGACTCACTTGAGAGTCAAACCGATTCCTCCGTTCGCTTTCGCTCATGGTTTCCCCATCACTGCCCTCGTCCGCGGTCAGAGCAGCCTCCTGGCAAAATGTCCAAACCGCATCGGCAATCCGCTTCCACTCGTCCCGGATCGCCGTTTCCACCTGTCTGGCGAGACCCGGTCCCTGATCAGCGGGAACGAGTGCCAGAAAAACGTTGGGAAGGTTGGCCACCTGAAAATCGTCAGGATTCCAATCGAGGCTCTCCCACAATGGCTGTTGGTCGGAGATCCGAATTTTAGACCACAACTCATCCCGCCAGTGGAGGTCAAAGAGCGATTGGTCGCGTAGATTGGGGAAAATGATCGCGTCGGGGCCGACCTGGGCGCTCAGGGTCTTCAACCCTGCCGCCATCAGCCACGAGAGCAGATAGCTGCCGCTCCAAAGGTCCCGGGTGCTCCGCGCGGCTGCAATGAAATCCTGAACTGGACCCAATTGGAATTTGAGAAAGGCGGGCGCCAATTTTCCGCCGGTCCCCGTACAGGTTCCCAGCGCTGATACCACCTGCATGTGATTCCAAACCGTATGGTCTGGAATCCGGGTGTCGGACGGAAGAAAAGCAAATCGATAGTCTTTGATGGTCGCATTTCTTTGCCAAAGCCTCCAGTGGGCAAAAAAACGGGCTCGGTCACGTTCGTTGTCATCCGGCAAATCAGCGAGGCTGGCTTCCGAGAGAATGGGTTGTGTCGTGGATTCGGCCTCAAATCCCTGTTCGACTGTGATAAACTCGGAGGTAAACGGGAGTGATTGACCGCCAAGGGGATGGCGGAAGGCATTCCGGACGCCGTCGAATTTGCACTGGAGCCCGGATTCCCTCGAGTTGGGGAAGGGCAAACGGTCGGCTGCTGCGGCCGTATGGTCTGCATCGCTCAAATAGCGACCAATTTCTGAATCAATGAACCCGGCCTGGCGATAAGCAGCCCGGGATCGTTCTTTATGGTCCCTGATCTCCAATACTTTGCTGGGAGGATCATGAAGGTAGTCGGCCAGCTTTTGTTTCCAGACATTCATTGAGGCAGGGAGGAACGTGGTGACGGTGCTAAATGGAAATACGGGCATCCAACGAGTTGTTCCAGTCTTATTTATTCAATTTGTTCGACCGGATCAGCCTCTTACCCGTTGGCTTCTTTAACAACTCCAGGGACGTTCCGGTACGTCGGTGCATCCGCCTCGTCGAGAGTCCCACTGTCCCATTTCCTCTCGGCGGTTCCTGAAATTGGGCCTGAAGTGGCAGCGGCGTCCCGCCGCTCCGTCTCAAGTGCGGTCTAATGGTGTCTCTAGTGTCGTGTATCCCAAATAGCTTGCAGTTTGTTGCGCCTAAAATGCCCCAGGGCGAGGCGCGAGGAGGGAGCATACCCGATAGCGGTCTGTGACCGACGGTGCGTTGGACATGACGATGAGCTAGGCGGTGAAAGACCGCTGTGGGGCCTTCGGGAGGCAACCACGAGTTGAAGAGAT
>CAITXU010000039.1 GCA_903896505.1 uncultured Verrucomicrobiota bacterium
AACTTCCCACTGACAAACCGGAAGAACCGAAATATTTGGAGCAGTCGTAATACAAGTCGACCTGGGTTAGTCTTAATACTCTACCACAAAACTGGTGTTTCTGGTGAAAGCCTCGATTCTTGGCGGTACCTGGGTGCCGTAAACTTTCCGGCATCGCAGCTGGTCGGGCAAAAAGCTCCGAACTCGCTCTTAGATGTCTACGCTCACGACTCCAGTAATGTCCTGCCGGTAAGCGTGAGGGTGCTGACGAGATCGGATCCGCCATTGTGTCCGGGCGTAGACCAATCCCAGCTGCCGGAGGTGGCAGGCGCGTATACGGCTGTGGCGGTGGTTGAACGGAGATCGGATGTGGGGAGATAAGAACTAATAGAAGTGTCTTGGTTTGTGTGGTGGTGTTCTGACCCCGGAAAACAACCTACTCGCGTTGGATCTTGTCGGCAAATCTTATGGCGAAAGGTACTTAGGTCGTTGGCTCGGAATCCCGGATGGCGGAACCGCCACCCCGAGTCGAGACCTAGATATGTCCTACCAGACTACTTTCTTTTCGGTTCCCAAAGCTCCATCCGGTTGCCTTCGGGATCGGTCACCCACGTGAAACGTCCGTAGTCCGAATCCTCGGTCTTTTCGACTGTAACGCCTTTGGTCCGAAGCTGTTCGATCATCCGGTCCAGGTTCGCTACCCGGTAATTGATCATCACGGGTGAACGCGAAGCGCCAAAGTAGGTCGTGTTGGTCGGAAAAAGCGACCAGATCGTGTGCCCAACTTGTTCCGGCTTATCCTTCTCACTCCAGACAAAATCCGCCATGCCGCCTTTAACCGGGAAGCCGAGATTATCCCGGTACCACACGGCGAGCTTCTTCGGGTCCTGAGCTTTTAGGAATATCCCGCCTACTCCCATCACTTGTTCTGCTGGTGGAACGCTCTTGGCCGGCGGGGTGCCTTGGTTTTGGGCTCGACCGGCGAAGTAGCCGCAACCGACCAGAAGAATGGCGATGGGAACGAAGAACTTCCTTGGGACCATCTGCGGAGCATCAGTCAGACAATGGCAACGGTCAATCAGCCGGGAGGCCAGGTGAGAGGGCGTCCGCCAAGAACGTGAATGTGGAGGTGGGGTACGGTTTCCCCGGCGTCCCTTCCATTGTTGATGACCAAACGGAAGCCCGAGGGCTCCAATCCTTCCTGGCGTGCGGCTCTTCCGGCAACCAGCAACAGGTGGCCCAACAATTCTTCGTCGGCCACGGTGGCTTCACCCACGCGTGCCAATGGTTTTTTCGGGATCACCAACAGATGGATCGGGGCCTGGGGATGCAGGTCCCGAATCACGAGCGCACGGTCATCCTCCAGGACTATCGATGCGGGAATCTCCCGGGCGATGATGCGTTCAAAAACGGTCATAATGGATACCTTCGACTATCTGACCAGCAGGGCCGTCGACGCTGCCTTTGGATTCTGTTCGTACCAGGCCCGGAGGGCGTCGATAATCTCCACCTCCAGTTGTGTACAGGTGGGACACCACTTTTTACGACCGGTCAGCATTTTGACGCAGCCGCGCAGTCCCAAGAACTCAACTCGTTTGGGCGGATTCTCCATTTGTTCCTGCAAGCGGTTCCTGAGCCGCTTGAAAAAGTCGAGTTCCCCGAATTTGGCGGCGGCAAAGGCCAGTTCGCGCAGATCGGATACACCCGCTCCATTGTTGGAGTTCCCGTCATCCTTGGTGACGGTACTGACCTCGGCCACTTCGGCGGTGTATCCCATGCCGTTGAGGGCTTTGGCGATTGCGTCGGCAAATTCCGCGACCGTTATGGTCATGCGCCCCAGTTCGTCCTTGAAATAATGAAGGACGCCGGCCGCCACTTGTTTCATGACTTCCTCGTTGAGGGTTTCCGAAGCAGCTCCCACAAACTCAAGGGTCAATTGGCTTGCCGACCAGGGGATAAACCCTCCGCCCGGTTGTTCCACAAGCAGACAATCCTCATGCAATTGAATCATGGCTATGTCCTTTCCTGTCCACGGTTGAGTTGAGTGCGTTGATCGAGAGCGTTAAGTGTCCTCTGGAAGGAGTGCCATTTGTCGCTTGTCCGGCGGTGGTTGAGCCGCCAGCCGGTGAACCTCGGCCACAAATTCGTCCACTTCCTGAAAACTGCGGTAAATGCTCGCAAAGCGGACATAGGCAACCGGGTCCAGAGCCCGCAATTCCCGCATCACCCGCTCGCCAATTTCGCGGGCGGAAACCTCCAGCTCGTTGGTGTCACGCAGAGCCGAATAGATGCGCTCGACGGCATCGCTGATTTCGGATTCGGGTACCGGACGCTTCTGGCAGGATCGTTGGAGAGAGGCTTTCAGTTTTTCTTTGGAGAAGGTTTCCCGACGGCCATCCCGCTTGGCCACCATCATTTCCTCATGCTCGATTTGCTCATAGGTGGTAAACCGATGGTCGCACTTCAGGCATTCACGGCGACGTCGAATCGTTGAACCCTCCTTGGAGGCGCGGGAGTCAATGACCTTGTCTTCTTGAGTTCCGCACTTCGGACAGCGCATATCAGCAGCCTTGCATGACGAGATTTCCCGCCCCCAATCCCCTGTTCAATGACCCGTTTTCACCCATTAAATACACCAGTGTTGAATCTCAAATCGAACGCCAACTTGAGGTCTCGATCCGACCCGATGCCCCTTTCCACAACCGGAAGGGGTCTAGACCTGATGCTGCCACGACAGCTTGTGGTGTCAATTGCTTCCCGCGAAATCCGGTGACATTCCGGCGACATTGCTTCCTCGAGTTGCCGCTGGCCCCATGACAATCTTGTGAACACCGCTACCTTTCGCCGCATGTCCGTCGAAACGCTGTTAACACTGACTGGAGTTTCCAAGAGTTATCCGGGGGCCAAGCGCCTGAGTATCCTGAGGGATGCTTCCCTGTCTGTCAGTCGAGGGGAAAGCCTGGCCATTGTGGGCCCCAGCGGGTCGGGTAAGACGACGGTCCTCAATATACTCGGAACCCTGGATCTGCCTGACTCAGGCTCTGTGGCCCTTGATGGAATGGAATTGACCCGGCTGTCGGCGAAGGATCTGGCACGGACTCGAAATCAGAAAATCGGATTTGTCTTCCAGCAGCACCATCTCCTTCCGCAATTGAGCGTTTGGGAAAATGTTCTTTTGCCGTGCCTGGCATTTGCGCAGAAAAGCTCAAAGTCAGCCGATGAACGGGCATTCCGCCTGTTGGGCCGGGTTGGATTGGCGGAGCGCCTCGACCACCTTCCGGGGCAGTTGAGTGGAGGTGAGCGGCAGCGCGTTGCCGTCGTCCGGGCATTGATCCAACAACCCTCTCTGCTCCTGGCGGATGAACCGACCGGGGCTTTGGACCGTCAAAGCGCCGCGGAGATCGGGCAACTATTGGTGGAGTTGAACCGGGAGGAAGGAGTGACCCTGATTACGGTCACCCACAGCCCGGAGTTGGCCCAGCGGATGGGCAGAACGGTCACCCTGGCGGACGGGAAGCTCGTTCCCGTTCGCTGATCCAGCGATTCCCTCATGTCCACCATGAAGCTCAACCGGTTGGTTTTCGCCAGTCTCCGTTATTATCTGACCTCTCATCTGGGCGTTGTTGCCGGAGCGTCCATTTCCGCCGCGGTTCTCATTGGTGCCCTTGCGGTGGGAGACTCCGTCCGGATCAGCTTGCGAGATCGGGCTTTGGACCGTCTGGCCGGGGCCACTGCGATCATTTCCACCGGAGATCGTTATTTCAACGACACGCTGGGTGAGCGGATTCGTGCAGTCCAGTCAACGAACCTGCCAAACTTCACCGGCACGGCGTCCATCCTCCTGGAGCTTCCCGGCATGGCCACGAGACAAGACGCGACGGCCCGCGCCAATTCCATTCATGTGCTGGGAGTCCCGGACGGATTCCTCGGCGGATTGGCCCCGATGGAGTCGGACAAGGTGTGGCTAAATGCCGCTCTGGCGCGACAGCTCAAAGCCGAGGTGGGCGACGAGGTGGTGGTGCGCGTTCACAAACCGACCGCACTTTCCCGCGATGCCGTGATTAGTCCGCGCGACACCGTGGCCGTTGCACTTCGACTTCGCGTTGCTGGAATCGTCTCGGCTCACAACGGAGGGGATTTGGCGCTCCAAGCCGGACAAACCCCACCTATGAACGCGTTTGTCTCCAGGTCGACACTGGCCGATGCAGCCTCTCTGGCAGGGCGGGGAAACCTCGTCTGGTTTCGGGCACCGGAAAGCCCGGAGGATGCCGCGTCCCGTGACGATTGGATCCACGAATTAACCTCCCGACTTCACTCGGCTTGGTTGCTGGATGACGCGGAGCTCAGTCTCCGTGCCCTCACGGCAAACCAACAGGGCTTGGAGTTGACCAGCCGGCGAATTTTTCTGGACCACCCCGTGAGCGAGGCCGCTCTGAAGCCATTCGATTCGGTTTTTGGCTCTGCCCAGCCGGTATTGACCTATTTGGTCAATGCCCTGATTGCTGACCAGCGTGAGGTCCCGTATGCCATGGTCACTGCCATCGGCCCTCCCTGGACCCCGGAGTCACTGGCCGACGACGAAATGGTGCTCAATCGATGGCTGGCCGAGGATCTTCGAGTGAAGATAGGGGACTCACTGGAAATGGTGTATTACGTCGCCGATACGGGGCCGCAACTTGTGGAACGCACCAACAAGTTTCGGGTCCGGGGCATTGTCCCTCTGGAGGGAATCCATGCGGATAGGACCCTGATGCCCGAATTTCCGGGTATCGCCAAGGCTGAAAGCACCCAGGATTGGGACGCCGGATTTCCCTTGGTGCGCAAAATCCGAAACGAAGACGAGGCCTATTGGAAAAAATGGAGAGGTACACCCAAGGCCTTCATCTCGCTGAACGCCGGTCAAAAACTCTGGGGTAATCGGTTCGGGGACCTCACCGCAATTCGATGGTCGACCGTTGGGACGGAGAAAACCAACGACGCGTTGCGGTTGCTTTCGGAAGACTTCAAAGCGCGCTTGAAGCCGGAATCTTTTGGGCTTCGCATCGATCCCGTCCGGGCACGCCTGCTGACAGCGGCTGCAGAGGGGCAGGATTTCGGGGGGCTTTTCCTGAGCTTTAGCTTTTTCCTGCTCGGGTCGAGTCTGTTGCTGACCGCGCTCCTTTTCCGTTTTGCGCTGGAGCGTCGAGCCCGTGAACTGGGGATTCTGTTGGCTCTGGGTTGGACGCCCGGGCGAGTTTCGGGGATTTTCTGGCGGGAAGGCTTTGCGCTGGCAATCCTTGGGACCGTTTTGGGCTCTGGGCTCGGAGTTGTCTACGCCGGCGGCGTTCTCTGGGGACTGGCCACGGTTTGGAGCTCGGCGGTGGCGCGGGCGTCATTGGAATTCCACCTGACAGGCCAAACTTTCATTACCGGAGTTTTCGTGAGTCTGGTCGTTGCAGCCACGACGATGGGGTTGACGCTAAGAAAGTTGGTCCGCAGGACGGCTCGGGAATTGATGGCGGACGGCGCGCTGGACCTGCCTGCGCCCTTACTTCAACGCACCTCACTGGTGTGGAAGGCTCTGCTGTTCGCGGTTGGATTGTCTTCCGTGGGAATGACTGCATGGGCTTTGGTGGCCGGACAGAAGGAGCCCGGGATTTTCTTCGGTGCCGGCTTCCTCTGGCTTTTGACGGGGGCATTCGTCCTCCGAATGGCTCTCCGTCGATGGAGTCGTCCGTCGCTCGGAGGGATTGGTTCAACAAAGCGGACGGGATTCATGGGCCTGGCCCTTCGGAGCGTCACACGGCGTCCCTCCCGGAGCCTGGGTGGCATCTCGCTGCTGGCCAGCGCAGCATTCCTTCTGTGCGCCGTCGGTGCCTTTAAATTGGAGGAATCGCCAGGAGCCGGACGACCGGATTCCGGGACGGGCGGCTTTGGACTTTGGGCACGAACGGCACTCCCGCTCCTGAAGGACCTCAATGCGCCCGAAGGAAGGGACTTCTATGGCATTTCAGCCACAGACCTTCAGGGTGCTTCCATTGTCGCCTTTCGGGTACATGATGGTGATGACGCCAGTTGTCTCAACCTGGCACGGGCGCAACGGCCACGTCTGTTGGGAGTTCCCGCCGAAGAACTTGCCCGACGCGGGGCATTTTCGTTCGCTGAATTGGCTCAGTCGAGTGCCGTGACGAATGGTTGGCTGGCTTTGTCTCCTCCAGAGCGCGAGCCTGGGGAGACACCTGCGATCGGCGATGCTGCTTCCCTGCAGTGGATACTGCATAAGCAGGTGGGCGACACCTTGGATTATGTGGATGAGCAGGGGCGTCCCTTCAAACTGAGACTCGTCGGTTCCCTGGAAGGTTCGGTGCTCCAAGGAAATCTTCTGATCTCCGAATCGGAATTGATTCGCCGGTTTCCGGGGGAGACCGGCCACAGGGAATTCCTGATTCAAACACCGCAGGGCAGGGAAGCCGCGGTTTCTGCTGCCCTGAGTCGGGGCCTGCAAGATGTGGGATTCGAAGCGACCCCCACCTGGGAGCGCCTGGGTGAATTCAACGCTGTGCAAAACACCTATTTGGACACGTTCCAGTTGTTGGGTGGGCTTGGCTTGTTGCTGGGTTGCGCTGGATTTGGAGTCATTGTCCTCCGCAACCTTCAGGAACGCCGGGGTGAATTGGCGCTGATGCTGGCCATTGGCTTCGAGCGCGGCTACCTCATCCGATTGGCCATCCTGGAGAATGGAACGTTGTTGGTGCTGGGACTGGGACTGGGGATTCTCGCGTCCGTGGTGGCCGTGGCACCTTCCCTTCGACCCGGTGGCCCGCCATTGCCCTGGGCCTCATTGATCGGGATGATGGTGCTGGTCGCCGTGACGGGCCTGCTTTCGACGATCTGGGCGGCTTGGAAGGCGGTTCACGAACGGTTGCTCGATTCATTGCGCGATTTATGAGCCCAAATGTCCCGGGTCGATCAGATGGCGGGCGATCCCGCCAGACCTTTGCCCTACCAATTTTTCCATAGCCAGAGCTTGCCTTATTCCGGCATTCGTCTACTACACGTCTTCCGTTTCGAATCCCAAGGGACCGATTCGCATCTCCGGGAGCCGTTGGTTCTCAGAGTCACGGAGCTGGCTTCCGCCAAACCGTGCAGAGGGAAGGACGTGAATTTGAATTGAGCGAAGTCAAACTTAAAAAGGGCGAGCCGATTGATCGGGCACTGCGTCGGTTGAAAAAGAAAGTCGACCGTGAGTGCATCATCAAGGACGTGCGCATGAAGCGTCATTACGAAAAGCCCAGCGAACGTCGACGCCGCAAGATGAAGGTGGCCAAGTTTTCCGCCTATCTGTCGGCCAAGTATTCCGACGTCTAGTCCATTCCTAGAAGGAATTTCAAGTGATGGCGTCCCATGGCCTGGTGCCTTGGGACGCTTTTTCCAGTTACCAGATTGAACTGCATCCGTAGGGGTGCTGTCCTTGACGTCGGGAACCGTCAACCTCACTCGTCCATGTACTCTCTTTCATCCTGCTGGAACTCAGCCCGGCATATTTGTGGTCGGCAAATGCTGCGGGAAATCCGTGACCTCGGTTTTGAGTACGCCGAATTGAGTCATGGCATCCGCATCAGTCTCGTCCCTGGCGTCCTGGAGGCTGTGCGCGCCGGGGAGATCAAAATCTCGACTCTCCACAATTTTTGCCCGCTCCCGATTGGGGTGAATCATGCCGCCCCGAATCTCTACAAATTTTCGTCGTCAGACCGGCGTGAACGGGAATCCGCCCTGAAGCATACCCGTAAAACCATCGAGATGGCGGAAATGGTGGGGGCCCGACTCATTGTTCTTCACTCCGGGCAGGTCAATATGCGGGATTACCAGGACAAGCTGGAAGAGATGGTTGCGGAAGGCAAGCGCGACACCCCGAAGTACAGCAAACTGGTCGAAGAGATGGAGTCCAAGCGGGAAAAGAACAAGGACGACGCGGTCAATCTGGCTCTCGACATGATTCACGAGTTGGCCGGGAACGCCGCTGAACGTGGGCTTTTGCTCGGGATCGAGAATCGGGAGGCCGTCGAGGAGATACCGGTGGACCATGAAATCGGGGCCTTCCTGGACGAGTTGCCGGATAACGTTCGTTACTGGCATGATTGTGGCCATGCCCAGATCAAGCAAAACCTCGGCTTGATGGACCACCGCATGCATTTTGAAGGTTTGGCGCCGCGACTTGCGGGGTTGCATGTCCACGATGTCATTGCCGGCTCGCACGGGCAGCAGGACCATGTGCCTCCCGGTATGGGAACGATCGATTACCGCTCGCTGCAGCCGTGGATTAAGCCAGAACACATCAAGGTCATCGAATTGAGTCCGGGGGTACCTTCCGAAGACGTGGTTCGTGGTTATGAATTCATCCGTTCGGTGTGGGGGCCTGAATAAGACAGGAAGTCATTGAGAGTGAGCCGACTTCAAGTCCACCGTTTCGCCCGGACTTTGCTCAGTGCCCTCCTGCTGGCGCTGATTTTTCACGTCATATTTTGTAACGAGGTTCAAGCCCTGCTGGCGGGAACCAACATTCATTGGGAGGAGCTGCCCAAATGGGAACAGCGTCGGCTTGCCTGGACCCGCGGCCCGGCCGCACTATGGGAGACGACCCGGCAACTGGACCCCATCAGCTTGTTGACCGCCTTTGCCGCCTGCGGCCTTCTCGTGGTGATTGGTGGACTCCGTTGGCGACTCGTTTTGCGGGTGCAGGGGCTCGATCTATCCGTCCGCGAAGTGATGCGGATTTCGTTCATCGCCCACTTCTTCAATGCTTTCCTCCTTGGTACGGCGGGTGGCGATGTCGTCAAAGCCTGGTATGTGGCAAAAGCCGCTCCAGAACGACGCCCCGAAGCCGCCTTGACCGTCTTTGCCGATCGGGTGCTCGGTGCCATGGCCTTGCTCCTCTTCGCTGCCGTTTGCGCCATACCCAACTTCTCCCTGATTTATCGATATCCCCGGCATTGGGCCGTGTTGCTGATGGTCTTGGGGATGCTTGCGGTCGCCGCACTTTTCGTTTTCCTCGGGTTTTACACCAATGCGTTGCAGCCGGGGAGGCGACTGGCAAGGTGGATGGCTCGGGTCCCGAAAGGTGGTTCCTTTGCAAGGGCCATGGCAGCCTGTCGGACATTTGGACAACATCCTGGGTTTCTCGCGGAAGTCAGTCTCTGGTCACTGCTCGTCAATGTCTGTATCGTCCTCGCTTACGTCGCACTGGCGCGGGGACTGCATCTGGAAGTCCCTTGGGTTACTTTGGCCTATGTCTCAGCGGCTGTTGTCTCGGTTGCGGCCATTCCAGTAACGCCGGCTGGCCTTGGAGTTCGAGAGAACCTGTTCGTCTGGCTGCTCGCATCACCGGTTTTCGACATCAGACCCGGTTTGGCGCTGTCCCTTTCCTTGCTCGGGTACACCGTCAACCTCGCATGGAGCGTGGTGGGCGGAATTGTGTATCTGCTGGCACCCTCGGAGACCAAATACCTTGTCCGGTCGACCTCGACGGCAACGAGCGGCACCCGTCACTGAGTGGCCCCTTGGGTCACCCGGAGGAAGACCTCCTCCAGACCAATCTCTTCCTCGCGCAATTCCAAGAGCCGGACGCCTGCACCCACCAACGTTTCGGCAATGTAGCTACCGTCGATCCGGGGGTCGTTAACAAATACTTTGAGGCGGTCGTCCTTGACCTCAATCTGCCGGGTTTCCGTCCGCGCCAGGAGCAGCTCCCGGGCCGTGGCTGGGGGGCAACCCGCCCGAACCCAAAAGGAGCGGCTCTCGGACAGGCCTGCATCCACCCCACGGATGGGGCCGCTATAAATCAATTGTCCACGCTCGATAATGGCGCAGCGATTGCACAAGGTTTGCAGTTCGCTGAGAATATGGGATGAAATGATGATGGTTTTCCCCATCCGCTGGAGCTCCTGGAGAATCGCCATCATCTCGATGCGTGCGCGCGGGTCCAATCCGCTCGCCGGTTCATCAAGCAGAAGTAACTGGGGGTCATGGATCAGCACCCGGGCCAATCCCAGCCGCTGCTGCATCCCCCGGCTCAACGCCCCAATCAGAAACCCTTTCTTCTCGGTGAGTCCCACCAGTTCCAGAACGTCGGCCACCGTCTTGTCCCGTTGTACCGATGGAATTTTGTAGCAGGCACCGAAAAAATCGAGGTATTCGGTCACCTCCATCTCCTTGTAGACACCAAAAAAATCGGGCATGTAGCCGATCAAATGCCGGACTCGATCGGCATCCCGGACCACGTCGTAGCCAAGGACCTCCGCCCGTCCGCTGGTCGGGGTCAGAAATGTGGCCAGGATGCGCAGAGTCGTGGTCTTTCCGGCTCCGTTGGAGCCGATGAACCCAAAGAGGTCCCCCCGTTGAACCGTGAGAGTCAAGTCGCTGAGAGCCTTCATGCCACCAAACTCACGAGAGAGGTTGGTGGTTTGGACAGCGGCGATTGCAGGAGGAGAGTCGCTCATGGCTAAGGGACTGGTCTATGGAGTTGCGGAACCGGCCCGGGGAATCACCCATCGGAGCAGGGTATTTTTTTGGAACCGCGGCGTCTCAAAATGCGGTATGGGGTGGATCAGGGAAGTATCCGGCATCCAAGCAAAGACCACCGTGTCTCCTCGCCGAATGAGGGGTGTCAGGTCCAGACCAGGAGGAGAAACATAACCGCGTCCCTCGGTATCCTCCGGAGCAAGCATCCCTGCAAAGGAAGCAACGATCGATGTTTCCGGCCACTCGTCGATGTGGGTGCGGTCGTTGGCACCAAAGGCCTGGCCGCGCAGGTTGATCACCTCAGCCAATCGAGGCCTCCGGGAGGTGACAAACGCTTTCAGGGCCAGTTGTTTGGTTGTGGACAAATCAAAATCAGCCCCACGATGGGGTATCAATCCGCCCAGTTCATGAATTTGACCGGCTCTGACCACCCAGATTCGGTCAATCTTGTGATCGGAAAGGTTATCCAAATGAATGAAATTCGACGAAGCATTCAGTTTGCCCGTCAACGGGACGGTGGCGTAGTCCTGCCAGTCGAAAACGTTTAGTTGGCTGGTCCAGACATCAACTGCCAATTCGGTTGTGATTCCCTTGGGCTTCTGAACGACGACCGTGCGTTTCGGTGTCACGGTTCCGGCTTCAAATAATCCGCGGCTCTCCGGGCGAACAAGGCTGATGGGTAGGTCCAACCCGACGGGATAGGAATCATTGGCAGGTGAGTAGAGACTGGTGTAGGTCCGCCCGCGCAGAGCACCTCTTCCTTCCAAGGCCTGCGGTACCAAGTCCACCAGATGGAGTTCATTCCATTCAGCTTTTCCCGCACGAAGCTTCCACCCAATAAAGTAGATCAAGCCGGAAAAGAGCACGACGTAGCAGGGAAATGTCACCCAGGTCAGCATGGGGCGCCCCAATTTTCGAAGTATCCAATGGTCCAGTGGACCGATGACCACCAGGTAGGCAACGAGGAGCAACAACAGTGCGCCTACGGGAAGCTTCCGAACCTGCCGGGTTTCAATCATGGCGCCAAAAAGACCGTCCAGACTGCTGCCGCCAAAATGGATGCCACTCTCCGGCGTCAGCGCCGTTCCAGGTATACCCGCCAGGCGCGCCCAAAACCAGGGACGCAACTTCCACGATTTGATCGGTTCCCGCTCGGGATTGAAAGCCAACAGGGTCACCCGTCCCCGGTCCCGGACGTGGGTCACCATCAAGGGCACCCCTGCGGTGTTGGTTCCGGAATTGAGGAGTGTTTGTCCCAGGTTGAGCTTAAGGCTGTAAACGGGAACCTCCGAAGCGGTCATGGCAGGATCGCTCTGGAGCTTCCCATAGGCGTCGCCGGGTGCCGTTCGGGGACGCTGCCCAGGCTGATTCCTTCCAACGCGGTATCTCCTCTGTTGCGGTTCTTGAAGGTCTCCTGATTTCTGGTCGTCCTCAGGCGTTTTGGCCGGTATGCCAAATCCTGATTCACCGACGGCGTCCGCTCCAGCCATTCCAAGAACCCAGTCGTTGAGCAACCCTCCAATACGCAGATTTTGACCATCGGAGACGCGGGCGGGAAGCTCCAGTCGCAGCCACGTCAGGGCATTCAGGTCCGCCGGTTGGTCCACGCCCACAATCAGGTGGCCGCCGCCGTGCAACCACGCCAGCAAAGCGTCGATTTGGGGCTCGCGCAATTTCAAGGCCGTCGAGGTATTCAGGTACAACCCATTCAGGGCTTCCAAAGAAAGAGCGGAATCCGGAAAGAACTCGGGGGACAGGCGCGGTGCGATGGCCGAAAATTCATCGCTGCCACGACCGGCCTCGGGAAAGGTCGGTATGCCAGAGAACGAGCCCGGCAGTCCGCCCAGAATCGTTGCCTCCCAGGTGGCGACGTCCAATTTCTGTCCCAACCGTTCGTCGCGAATCTTGCCGCGCTCGTCACGCAGTCTTGCATCGATGAGATGGCTGCCTGCGGTGGAACAAAACAGCGTCGTCGTGAAGACTTTCTTGGTATTGGACGGGAGCTCCATGGGTATCCGCACCATGTATCCTGAAGCTTGGACGTCTGAAACTTCGACCACGCCATCGAACGATGGCCCATCGTTGAAGATTTCAAAAGCGACCGGATACCAGGCTCCCGCACGGGCAAATCGCCCTTCAAAACCGGGAAAGACATCAAACTGAATCTTGCCGAGGGAGTGCCCCTTTCCCAACCACCAAAGAATGACCAACAGAAACCAGAACAGACGTTTGTGGCTCATGCGGTCGGAATGAACCCAATTAACGCTCAGCGGGAGGAAAGGGCAAAGACCAAAAAGGAAAATCCGATCCATTATGGATCGGATTTGAATCCCAAAATACGGGCTCAAAGGTGGGACTCAGGCGATCAATTGTCCCAACTTTCCAGTGCTATCGCCAAATCGTTCCATGGAGACTCCCATGCGATCCATCATCGAGAGGTACAAATTCGTCATGGGTGTCTCTTTCGCGACCCGAACGTGTCGACCGGAAGTGAGGCCGCCGCCGGCGCGCCCAGCCACCAGTACTGGGAGATTGTCATGGGCATGGGCGTCGCCGTCGGCGATCCCTGAACCATAAACAATCATGCAATTGTCCAGTAGCGTTCCGTTTCCTTCGCGGATGGAGCGCATTCGCTCCAGGAAATAGGCAAATTGCTCGGCGTGGAACCGGTTGATTTTGGCAATCTTGGCCTTCTTTTCCGGGTCGTTCCCATGATGCGAAAGGTCGTGATGACCTTCATTGACACCAATAAACGGATGCGGGCGGTTGCTGCCATCGTGGGCAACAATGAAGGATGCCACCCGGGTCGAATCCGTTTGGAATGCCAACAACATGACGTCGTACATCAACCGGACATGCTCCGTGTAATCATGCGGTTCGCCCACCGGTCGTTTCCCGGTGATCTCAGTCGCCATTTTTTCGGTAAACTCGATGCGACGTTCCAAATCCCGAACTGATGAAAGGTACTCGTCCAGCTTCCGCTGATCGGTCCGTCCCAGCTTGGGATTTAAGGCCCGGGCATCCTCCATCACAAAATCAAGGATGCTCTTGCGGTAGCCTTGTCGCCGGACGCGTAACTCCTCTGAATCGGAAGGGTCTCCGTTACTGAAAAGACGATCGAAGGCCAGCCGTGGATTGGTTTCCGGAGGCACTGGAGAGGTCGGCGTTCGCCACGAAATGTTGTACTGATAGGCGCAAGAATAGCCCGAGTCGCAGTTCCCCGAGCTTTGACCGCGATCGATACCGAGCTCCAGGGTCCTGAACGGAGTTCGAGTCCCCACTTTATTGCCGATAACCTGGTCGACGGAGACTCCGACATGGATGTCGACCCCGCTGGTCTTACGGGGTTGAGCTCCCGTCAAAAAGGCGGCGGAGGCCCGGGCATGATCACCCGCTCCATCTCCATTCGGACGGGCTTTGTCATGGGTCAAGCCACTGAAGACGCAGAAATCGGACTTTACCGACGCCAGGGGTTCAAGAATGTAGGGGAGTTCGAAATCACCGCCGACTTGCTTCGGTGTCCAGTCGGCCATGTTGGCCCCGTTGGGTACGTAAACAAACCCGACGCGGACGGGAGGAGTGGTCCCTGTGCCTCCTGCCAGGGCACCAGAAGCGGCAGCGTCCGTCGCGGAAACTGGCGCAAGAGACTCCAACATGGGTAAAGCCACCAAGGTCCCCAATCCCTTGAGAAAGGTCCGACGTGGTACAGAATTTCGCGCGTTCATAAATTACCTTGACCGCAATTCGGACGATAGTACGCACACGTCGCTTCAACGCAAGTCACGGTTTCTCCGCTGAACAAAGAAATTCAACGCTTTTTCTTCGCCCTCCCTTGGGTCAAGATCAAGACGGTCATGGGTAATTCGTTCGGACAGTTGTTTCGCATCACCACCTGGGGAGAGTCGCACGGCGGCGGCGTCGGAGTTGTCGTGGACGGATGCCCGCCCAGGCTGCCACTCACCGAGGCGGATGTTCAGCCGGACTTGGACCGTCGGCGGCCAGGTCAGTCCCGAATTACCACTCCGCGCAAGGAATCCGATACCGTCCAGATTCTTTCGGGAACTTTTGAAGGCCGCACCTTGGGAACGCCCATTCTTTTATGGGTCAAGAATGAGGATTTTCGTCCCGAAGCCTACTCCGAGATGGCGTCCAAGTTTCGTCCCAGCCATGCGGATTATACCTATCAGGCCAAATACGGGATTCGCGCGTGGCCGGGTGGCGGGCGCACCAGTGCCCGGGAGACCATTGGACGTGTGGCCGGCGGAGCCATTGCCCGCAAAATCCTCCGCGAACGCTGGGGCATTGAAATCCTCGCCTGCGTGGTTCAGGTCAAAGACGTCCACGCCACCGTCGATCCTGAGACTTTTACCTCCGACAAGGTCGAGTCGAACATTGTTCGTTGTCCCGATTCTTCGGTGGCCGACCGGATGATTGAGTTGATTGAGGAGGTTCGGAGCGCCGGGGACACCGTCGGCGGCGTCATACTTGGTGTGGCCCGGGGGGTCCCTGTCGGCTGGGGTGAGCCTGTATTTGACCGTCTCGAAGCGGATTTGGGAAAGGCGATGTTGTCGCTGCCGGCGAGCAAGGGCTTTGAGATTGGCAGCGGATTCGCAGGCGTCCATCTCACCGGGGCGGAACACAATGATCCTTTTCGCAAACTGAACGGACGCATTCGCACGACTTCCAATCGCAGCGGCGGTATCCAAGGCGGCATTTCCAATGGTGAGACCATTTACTTTCGCGTGGCCTTTAAACCGGTTGCGACTGTTATGCAGGAGCAAGAAACAGTCGACATTCATGGCGAAGAAACGACGTTGAAGGGGCGCGGACGTCATGACCCCTGCGTTCTGCCTCGAGCCGTGCCCATGGTGGAGGCAATGACCGCCTTGGTGCTCCTGGATCACGGGCTTCGTCAAGCGGCACGCGAGGCTGGCATTCCTGCCCCAGTCCTTTCCAAATAATCGGTTTTCTTCCAGACGGAGCGATTCAAATATAACCGACTGAATCAGAGCAACATCGGCGAAGCTCCTGCTGAGCCGCGGCGGTCCGAAGCACTCCGTCGCGCAGAGATTCCTGTCTTCGGAATGACAGCTTTTCGGACGCCCGAGAGACCCAAATTAACCGTACTGAAAGAAATCGATTCTCTGTGCTCTTTGTGCCCTCAGTGGTTGGACTCCCTCTGACTTCCCTGGGGATAAACCACAGAGTGCTCAGAGGACACAGAGAAAGAAGGAGTGGGTGATGGAGCCTGGGAGCACCTGTCCAAGCCGACAGTCGTCTGAACCACGCCCTTCAAGCATCTCAAGCCCGGTTGTATCTGTCATGATCCCGAGCTCTGCGGGTGGTACGCTGCTGCCCCTTTAAAGTTCCAGTTGGCCGGAGCGTGCCAGCGCGGATGACCAGCGCGGATGATCTTAAGCGCGGCACTGTGGCTCAACCCTCAAAAGACTTCTACCGCTGTACAACGAGAATTTCGGAATCTAGGGCAGGGGCCACCGCGGGCGACTTCGGTACGGGGCGGGTCTGGCCGATTCCCGGCAGAAAGAAAGTGGCAGGCGAGGCCGATCCATTGGCGGAGATTCCGCCACATCCAGCCCCAACAATCGAGGCGGTCACGAGTAAACAGAGGGAAACCAGCCAACGCTTCATAGGTCGACGCTAAGCCGATGAGATGAAATCAGCAATGAAGAAGCACACCAACTACAAGTGCCTGTAACCCGATGCCATATTGTTGGTCATAGTACCGAGCATGGATGCCCTGAGCCTGATTGATGATATGATTATTTCCGTCCCATGAAGCAAATCCTGTCCCGTCTGGTCTGGTTGATCGTGATCGTGGCGCTTGCCGGGGGTGGATGGTGGTATTTCAAAATCCGCCCCGCCACCAGTGTCGCGCCTGTGTCCTATCGGACGAATACCGTCTCCCGTGGTAGCATTACGCAAATGGTCACCGCCAACGGTTCGCTGAATGCCGTCCAGATGGTGACAGTGGGAAGCCAGATTTCTGGGATACTCACGGCGGTCAATGTCGACTTCAATACGCGCGTCAAGGTGGGCGACGTCATGGCAAAAGTCGATCCGGCCACCTACGAGCGGGCGTTGGCCCAGGAGGAGGCCCAGCTTTCGAGTGTAAAGGCCGGGTTGGAACTGGCCCAATTCAATTTCGACCGCGCCAAGAGCCTCTTCGGCAGCAAGCTCATTTCGGAATCGGACTTTCAGCAATCCGAGGTTTCCTTGCACCAGGCCCAGGCTCAAGTCAAGGTCCAGGAAGCCCAGCGTGAACGAGCCAAGGTGGATTTGGACCGTACCACCATCTACGCACCCATTTCCGGCATTGTTATTTCGCGAAGTGTTGATGCGGGCCAGACGGTCGCCGCCAGCTTCAACACCCCAACATTGTTCCAGATCGCCAATGACCTGGCCAAAATGCAAATCGAGGCGTTGGTCAGCGAGGCTGACGTCGGCGGGATTGAGGAAAAACAGTCGGTGAAGTTCACGGTGGATGCGTTCCCCAACCGGCAATTCAATGGGACCGTGCGCCAGGTCCGATTTGCACCGGTGACCAATCAAAACGTGGTGTCGTATACGACGGTAGTCGATGTGGACAATTCGGACCTTAAACTGCGTCCTGGCATGACCGCCAATGCGTCTATCATTACCGCCAACCGAACCAACGCACTGAAACTTCCCAATGCCTCACTGAGATTTCGGCCTCCATCGAACGCGGTGATTGGCAGCACCAACAACACCGTCGCCAAAGCCGCCGGGACCAATGCTCCCGCAGGCCGGGGGCGTCCGGAAGGACTTCCAACGCCGCCTTGGGTGGCCGAGGGGCGCCGCCCAACCGATGAAGAACGCAAAAAATTTGATGAATCGTTGACGCCTGAACAGCGCGATCAGATGCGGGAGTTTCGTCAACGGATGCAGGCCATGCGGGAGTCCGGAGGTGGAGGTGGAGGTGGAGGCTTTGGCGGTCCAGGAGGCCCGGGTATGGGGATGATGGGGGGCGGGGCTCAACGACAGTCGGATGGACCTCAGATTCGGACGATTTACCGACTGGACGTAGCCAAGTCATCGCCCGGGAAGCCGGTTCTTGAAGCCGTCAGTATCCGGACTGGAATCTCGGACGGCAGCTACACCGAGGTCCTGGATGGCTTGTCGGAATCCGACATCGTCGTCACTGGCACCGAGATCACCGAGGCGGCCGCCGTCACTCCTCCGCCGGGTGGAGGCCCATTTGGCGGGTTTGGTGGTATGCGCCCTCCTCGCTAGGAAATTCCGAGACACTTTCGAGCTGAAAAGCCGCCATGCCTCCCATTATCGAGTTGCGGGATTTCAAGAAGACCTACAAGACCGGTGAAATCGAGGTTCACGCGGTCCGGGGTGTCAATTTAACGGTTCAGGCCGGAGAATTCGTGGCCGTCATGGGTGCGAGCGGATCTGGAAAGAGCACGTTAATGAATACCATTGGGTGCCTCGACCGCCCCACGTCGGGGACCTACCTGCTCGACGGTGTCGATGTGGGC
>CAITXU010000040.1 GCA_903896505.1 uncultured Verrucomicrobiota bacterium
CGTTCCCACAAGAGTCAGCCGATAGTTTTACAACTTGAGGAAGGGGAACGCCTGCCTGGTAGAGAGCGCCAAAGGCGCGTCCGAACTTTGCCATAGACGTCTGCCGAACTGTCTTACCAATAAACGGAATGAAACTAATGAAGGCATCCCAACTGTATTTGATCCGGAAATTCGCAAGGCCAACTCGAAAGAACAAAAATAGCGCGACAATAATTGGGGTTAAGAAGAACCAAGTGGAAATGTTCGTCAAGGGGGAAGCAAGTCCTTTAGAACCGGGTGCAAGAGCGCCAATGATCAGATTCGTTCCCCCTATGATTAAGATCGAGGCAACAATCAGGAGTTTAGGGTAAATCGTCACCCGGCGATAAAGATTTCTTAGTTCGATTTCGTCTTCGGTGTACTTAGCGACCGTAAACAGAGATTCGTCCAGGAAGCCGCCCTCCTCGCCGACGCGGACGATGCTCAGCATAACGGGCGTAAAGATTTCGGGATAGCGCTGCATGCCGGCAGACATCGGTCTTCCAGCCTCGACATGACCTCTCATCTCCATTACAACGTGCTGGAAACGAGGGTCGCGGGTCTGCTTGCTCAGCGTATCGAGACTCTGAACCATTGGCACGCCGGCCTTTAGCATTGTTCCGAGTTGACTGAAGAAAAAGGCAAGGGTTGGCAGCGCAATTTTGCCGACAACTGGACCAACAACACTCGTCGCAATGTAAGAACGCTGATGAGTTGGCGGTCCAGCGATAAAGCCGCTGTGGCCAGCGTACGACTCGACACCTTCACCAATTGAGTTGGCCGCGGATACATTGTTCTCAATCCTGACTCCACGTCCGTCGACGACATAGTCCGCAGCGTAGTCCAGAGGATTGACCTGTTCTTGGCGTGGCGCTTCCGGTTGCGGTATACGATTGACGGGGGATGGGGCTACCGCTCCAAGCGGATCGTGGGCAGATGTCGCGACTCCGATCGATTGAACATTGAGACCTCGCTTCAGCAAGTCGCCCATCGCCGAATCAAGCGACGAACCAAAGACAAATCCGTTGACGGATTCTCCATCGGATTTCAAAGCTTGGTATTGGAACGTGGGCATAGACTTATATTATTGGACGTTGTTAAACATGTTAATGAGGTTGCTTGCGTACATATAGTAGAGAAAACCCACCATTACCGCGGTAAAAATTGCCATCAACACGAGGAGTCCTACGTTTACGACGACTTTTAGACCGGTTGTTTTCCGCTCAAATTGCTCTCCTTCGACTTTTCCAATGGTTCGGAGAGCGCCGGGTGTATCACCGACAAGTTCTCCATTCTGAATGATGTGAACTTGTTCACCGGTCAAAAGGCCAGTTCGCATCATCAATGCGCCCAGCGGCTCTTGCTCCCTAACCGTTCCAACCGCGCGTAGCGCTTGTTCGCGCAAGGCAAGATTCGGGATGCTCGAGGCGGCGATATGAACGGCGGAAGCCGGTGACGCTCCTCCCTGGAGCATGGACGACATAGCCCACGAGAACCGCTCGACGGCTTCGGACTTTGCCCGGTTTCGACCGATTGGCACCAGGAGTCCAGCTTTATGGCGGAACTTGCGGAATGGGTACTTGTGGTAGAGCACGATGAGGATAATGAATCCGGCGGCGATGAGAAGGGCGATCAAGAATTCGTGAGCGAGCCTCGCTTTGACTTCGTTGAGTAACGTGCCGGTTGCCGGCAGCGATCCGTCTGCGTCGAACTGTTTGCGCATGGTCGCGCCGGACGCCTTTTGGAGTCCAATTCCGCCGATACCGCACAGAATCAGAATCGGGAACACGATGAAGAAGTAGCCGAGAGCCATGCGGAAGCTGTTAGCGCGTTGGGCCTGGGTCGCGATTTGCTGGAATGCTTCTTCCATATGTCCGCTTTGTTCGCCCGCCTTGACCACCGCGA
>CAITXU010000041.1 GCA_903896505.1 uncultured Verrucomicrobiota bacterium
CGCTCCCAAATGACTTTCCGGGAGCGGCGGGTGAGTGTTGTTGACTCACTTCGTGAGCAACACTCACCCGCTGCTCCGAAAAGATGTCTTTCCCTCAGACCGTCCAACGGGCGGACCGCTGGGCTGTTTGGCGAAATCCGATTGTCCACGGGTCTCGGACCAAAGCCGGCGCGCGTCGCGGAGGGAGTTAAGGTGGAGCGCAGAGCGGAGCCTGCGGAGCGGCCCGAAGGGCGAGCAATACCTTGACCCCGGGAGCAGAGCGGCCGGCCGGCACCATGCCAGCCTGCGTGTTTGAACCCGCGCTCCGACTCCGGCGGAGCGCAAAACACAGTCCGGAGCGAAGGGCCCAAGAAGAGCCCGCAGCGAAGGACCGCTACCGGCGGCGAGTCCCGCGGTGACAGCGATCCCAAACTACCTCATGATTTGTGGGAGAGGGCATGCGCGTGGAATTGAATCGAAAGCTTGCAAAGCTCCAAGCCGAAGCGAAAGCCAGGGATTCCAAGACTCCCTCCGAGTCCCGCGCCTCGTTGCTCCAGCAGCTAGGAACGCTTTTTGCGACGGCTGGCCGGAACGACGAGGCGTTAGTCGTCGTGAAGGAAGCCCTCGGCATTGTAGACAAGGCCCGCTTAAACGGGTCACCGGTTGATGCGCAGCTCCGCCTCGACTTGGCAGATCGGGTTTTCGAGGCGCAGCATTACGACGAGGCCCTGTCCCTTTACCGCACGGCAACAGCCACGATCGAGCGAACGCATGGGATCAGTTCGAGGATTTATTGGAGAGCCCGCGAACGGTTCGGTCTTTCGGCCGGGGCCATCGGGAACTACGAACTTGCTCGCAGGGAGGTTTTCACGGTTTTGGCCTATCGACAAAACCAAGCGGAGGAGAATTCTGAGAACACAGGAGATTTGATTTCAATCTACCTTTCAATCGCACGCATTGAGGGTGTCGCCGGAAGAGTTGACCGAGTCCATTCAGTCATTAAAGAAGCACACAATCGCGCGCTATTTCTGGGCGACGATTCGGTGATGGCTGACGTGTTTCATGAGATGGGTAAAATGCATGCCAGTCAAGGCGACCTAGACAACGGGCTAGACTACCTCGAAGGAGCGTACCGATTGCGGTGCGGATGCCTCGGCTCAAAACACCCCACGACATTGTTGAGCAAACTGGGAGTGGCTGCCTTGTTGATTGCTCTTGGGCGCCTTGAGGAGGCGCGGGCCTCATTGATTTTGGTCCGGAATAACGCCGCCCATGATCCCTACAACCCGGTAAACTGGGATTCCTGCATGGCCGAGTTACTGCTGCGGAAGGGAAAGCCGCAGAAGGCTCTCCGTTATTACAGGCGAACCCTTGAACGTGCAGACTTGCTGTCCCATGCGCAGCGCGTAACGATGGGTCATGGGGCTGTTCTAGTTGCGATCAAAGCGGGGGATTTAACCAAGGCCGTCAAGTATGCGCATGCCGCCCTCAAGGTGGCGGTGGAGTGTTGGGAAAACGTACTAGGTCACGGCTCGGAATTGGACCGATTGGGTTGGATGATAAGCACTGATGTCGTGTCAATGTGCGCTGCGGTTGCCGCGTATGACTCAACCCCGTTGACGAAAGTCATCCTGCGGTTCAAGGCGGCGGTCGCCGACTCTGTGGCGGAAGACGTTCGGTTCATCGCGAATTCCGAACTTGCGCAAAAGATCGAGGGCGCGCGACAAGCGCTGCGCAAAGTCGAACTCGATACGACATCTTCCGACGAGGGTTTTTCTTCGGCACGCACCGAACTCGACCGGATGGAGTCGATGAGGGCGGCGGAGCGGGCGCGTTCGCGAAAGTTGTTCAATGCGGCGTCGATTGGAGCCTTGAGGTCGGCGGTTGGAACCAACCGGATCCTTGTCGAATACGTACGCTTCAATCGTCGGGACGCAGATCACCGGTACCGAGAATGGCTCGGGGCTCTGGTCATATCGAAGGATTGCCCGCCCGCGTGGGTCGACCTCGGGCCGACCGAGGGATCCGGTGGAGTTTTCACCAAGCTGGCGGCCTTTGTCCTGCTGCTTCGGTCTCGGACACTCCCATCCGATTCCGAGTTTCGGGATGCCGGTTTGGCGCTGCACGACGCAGTTTGGCTCCCGGTTTCGAAGATGTTTGGGAACGCCATGGAGGAAGTGGTCGTTTCTCCTGATGGCTTTCTGCACCAACTTTCGTTTGCAGCTCTGTGGTCGGGAGCCTGTTTTCTCGGCGAAGGAATTCGATTCCGGTACGTAACCTCGGGAAGACGATTGCTTAACCACTTCCCGAAGGAACCCGAGCTTGGCACGGGGGTGATTGTCGTCTCGCCGGACTTTGACCGTGGCGCCACGGCTGGCTGCGCCACGGATTCAGCTCAGCGCCTTTCCAGTCAGGTCATTGATTGGTTGCGGCTGCGTGGTGACGGCAACCTTCCGGAAGCTTACCCGCCGTTGCCCGGAACCCGGAACGAAGGGGATCGGGTGGCGCTGCTTTGGCGCAAAAACGGGATCGCCAAAGTGAAGGTATTTCAGGGCCGGAAAGCGACTAAGAGCAACTTAACTGGAATCAGGCGACCGCAATTCCTGCATATCGCGACCCACGGCCAACTCCACATCGTCGGCAAAGGCTTTTCCGAGAATCAATTGCTGCATCCTTGGCTGGCTCTTTCAGGGGCCAACCGGACCTTGTCTCGAATCCGCGATGGTAAGAAACCGGCCACACCTGACGATGGTCTGCTAAGGGCCGACGAAATTCGGTCGCTTGATTTAGCCGGAACGCAATTGGTCGTCTTGAGTGCCTGCGATTCGGGGATGGGTTCATCCATCGCCTTGGAGGGGGCCTATAGCTTCCGGCGCGCGTTCCAAGAAGCTGGGGCTCGGTTCCTACTTCAGGCTCTTTGGACGGTGAATGATGTCCGTACGGCTGAATTCATGCCGCAGTTCTACCAAGGGGTCTTCCAGGGTCGAGACCCTGTGCGCGCCTTGCACGAGGTCCAATCGGAAGCCTTGGAATCCAGCCGGCGCGCGAGCGGCCCGGCCCTTGCCGCCCGGCTCTACGGCGGATTTGTCATGAGCGCCTGAACCCAAGTGGCGGTCACCGCCACCGCAGCCAAAGTGAGCGCACGAAATCGCGGAGTTCGCGTCGCCACGAGAATGCGATTCCCGGCGCGGCTCGAACCGCAACCCCGCGCATCGAGTCCCAAAGATGGGCCACCTGAGGTGGTGCAAGCTCGGCGGGAACCGGCCCTTGGGCTTTGGCAAGGCGGCGTCCTTGGGCAACCACACAGGCGTTCGTACTGGACTCCACGGTGGACTTAGGGAGGTCGACAAGGAATCCGAGCTCGGCGAACGACAGTTCGAGCGTCTCTCGATAAAAGGCCGCATCACAATCGTGGACGCAGATCGAAAAATTGCGGCCATACTTCCGGGGACGTGGACTCCCGAGGGTGCACTCGTTCGGTGATTTCGATGGCAGCACTGCTGTCCGTGAAGCCCGAACCTTGATCTGGCGCAGGAGCCAGCTGCGTGGGGAATGCATTCTCCGAAGCACTCGAACTAGCCGCCGCTCTGCTTTGCTACGGGCCGCAGCGGCAGCGACGCGTTCCGCATAATCCGCGATGGCCTCATTCCTCAGTTCAACCTGACCTGTGACGGCCTCATGTCGGGCCGCCCGGTCGGCGAATTGAACGAGGTGGTTGAAGACGTCCGCCACGTGGGATCGCGCTCTCGGCGTCAACATACCGAGGGGACAATCAGGATTCGCAAGCACGGTGTCCTCCAGCCAGCGGAGGTCCGCCGCGCGAAGCGTCTCTAGATTGAAGGTGTTGTTTGCCGAATCCGGAGCCATACCAATTCCAGGGGACAACGGTGCTCAAATCCGCCCCAGAAAGCTACCGACTATTCCTCCAGTCAGTGGCCGATGAGCTTACCCGGCAGAAAGGTGGCAAGAATCCCAGAACCATCCCCACGACTGATCATCGGGGACGTTTTAGAGATCATCGCATGACACGAACTGAATCAGACAAACCCATTGGAACCGATTCTCGCGTGCGGCTTGCCATGTATCCCCCGCAAGATACCGGTGCCATTCCCTCCGTCGTTCGGGACATCCCACCGGTTCCATTCGACGATTCGTACATTATTGATGTCGTGACTGCACGATCTCGAGGCGGGAGAGACATGGTAAGCCGGTTCTATTTCGCCATTTGGAACTCAGCTCGGGGCTGCGTGCTTGAGGAGATTACTGGGGAAATTAAGACCCTGAAAAATCGACTGTCGATCTTGTTGCAGGAAGTGGATCGGACCCACAGCGCCTACAAGCAACAAAGCGCCACCACAGGACTCTATAATTGGAACAATTGGGCTCTGGCTCGGTTCATTGTCGCCATCGCGCTTACCATCGTTCTGGCGGTAGCGTCCTTTTCGGGAGTCTTCCAGCTGTTGTCCAATACCCCGGCTTACGCCTCGAATCCGGTGAACTGTCTCGCCGTCTCGGCTCTGGCCCTTGCGATTCCATTCGCCATCGAACTGTTCCCCGAAACACTCCGGACCGAGGAGGGGCGCATCCGGGTCAATCGGTTTTTGGCGGGGCTGACGGCATTTCTATTTGTCATATTTGCCGTGCTTTTGGCAATGGTGACCGGGGGTAACGGGGCATCCCTTCCCGACCCTCTTGGGGTGGAAAACTTTGGTGGCA
>CAITXU010000042.1 GCA_903896505.1 uncultured Verrucomicrobiota bacterium
GTGTAACGCTTGAAGCGGTACAGATGGTAAACGCCGCCTTGATAAAGAGCGATGACATTGGAGCGGAGCCCCGTCTTGTCGAGCGATTCCTTTTCAATCTCGGCGATGATTTTGCGCCGGGCCTTGAAGGCTTCGTCGGCGCTCAAACCGGCCGGTACAGCCGCATTGACCCGACTCGTCACGTCTTCGATGGATTGCAGGACGTTCAACTCGAGGTCAACGCACTTGATCTCTTCCGCCTGGCTCCGGGCGTGAAACCCATCGCGCAGGTAGTCGTGCTGGGGGTTGCTGACCTTTTGAAGGGCATCGGCACCCACGTGATGGTTGGAGATGACCAGTCCGTCCTCGCTGACAAAGCTTCCCGAACCACCGGAATTGAACCGGACACAGGACTTCATGACGTGGTCGAGCCATGCGTCGGTCAGGGTAAATCCGTGTTTGTCCTGGAGCTGCTTCCGGGGTGGATTGTTGAAGAGCCACATCCCTTCATCGGCCCGAACCAGAGTAACGACCGCCAGGGCCAGGCTCAGTGAGACGGATTTTGGAAAATTCATCCCTCGAATTAGCCATGCCCAGCTCGAAAGCCAACTGGAATTTGAACTGCCAGAGGACTTTCCAGATTCGACATGACACGACACTAGGCGACGGTGCCCCGGAGGCGCCGGTTGAGAATGGGTATTTTCCTCAGGCTGACGGAGATCGCTTCCGGCTGTCCCTTCAAGTGCGCTACCATTTCTCCTTCAGCCCCTTTTTCAACGCGGTCAAGCCATCGCAGGTTGATGATGCTGTTTCGATGGATTCGAAGAAAGTCTTCAGGGGCGAGTTCGGACTCCCATGCTTTCATGGGCTTCCGCACCAGTGCGCTGCTGGATGCACCCCAGTGAACCCGGGAATACTCTCCGTAGGCCGAAATCCAAAGAATGTCTTCCAACTCGACCCGTTGCCGACCATCGGAAGTTTTCAGGAAAAGCGGTCCACCTTTAACCGCATCATCGGCTTCGGATTCGGTTGCATCCGGCTCGGAAGATGTAGGCTGGGTGTTGGGTGAGACATGGGGCAAGGCGGTGGGTACCTGCTGGCGCCGCTGCCTTCGGAGCAATCGAGATCGAACGGCGGCGATCAGTTCCTCAGGAGGAACGGGTTTGACCAGATAATCATCGGCTCCCAGGTTCATCCCCTTGCGGATATCCTTGAAGTCCCCCCGACCGGTCAGAATAAGGAATGGGATATCCCAGAGCTCCGGGTTGTCTTGTTGGAGTGCGAGGACATCGAATCCGTGGAGACCTGGAAGGTCCAAGTCGCAAAGAATCAGATCGGGACGGGTGCTTGTGGCCAGTTCAATGGCCCGGTGACCGTCGCCTGCAGTGATGACCATCAAATTGTTGCAACGAAGAAAATGGGCCAGTGCCCGGGCAAGGTTGGAGTCATCCTCGACGAGGAGGACAAGTCCTGCCGGGTTGTGTTCTGCCTTGGGGGATATGGGAGCGGCGTCCATCTCAGAATGGTTCATCAGGATGGTTCAATCAGCACCATGATGCAGACGATCACATTGGCTTGGGCAAGGTGAACCAGAAGGTGGCGCCATTCCCAGGCGTGCTTTCAAGGCCAATTTTTCCCCCGTGAGCTTCGATGGCCAGGCGGCAAAAGGCCAATCCCAGACCGCTGCCTCCCTTCCGGACATTTTTATTGGTGAACTGGCCAAACTTGTCAAAAATGACTTTGTGGTATTCCACCGGGATACCCGGGCCGTGGTCGATGACGGCGACCCGGGTTCCTTCGTCGGTAGATTCTGCGGTAACGCGGAGTCGAGGATTTGGACCCCCGTGCAGGAGACCATTCTGGATGAGATTGACCAGAACCCGATGAATGATGGCGGGATCGAAAACAGCGGGTAACGGCCCATCTGCAATAACCTGAATAACCGGATGGGTCTGTGCAAAAACCTGGGCGGCCCGGGTGATTTCAAACCCAAGGTCGCCGGAAACTTTTTGAAGGACCATTTCCCCAGCCTCCAATCGGCTGACATCCAGCAATTGCGAGACAAGACTGGTTAGATACTGGACCTTGTCGACGGTGTCGGAGAGGGTGGAGCGGTTTTCGATATCCGTCTCCGGGATGGCCCGACGAAGGGAGTGGAGGTTGAGGCCCATGACGAACAGGGGCGTTCGCATGTCATGCACAACCATGTGGACGAGGCTGTCCCGAAGGCGTTCGAGTTCCTTCAAACGCTGATGGGCCGCTTCAATCTCCCGTTTTTGGAAGTGAATCAGGAGGTGAGCCCGCACCCGGGCCTCGACCTCGGACGCATTGTAGGGCTTCGAAATGAAGTCAACCCCTCCCTCACGGAACGCGCGAACTCGATCATCGGAATTGGTCACGGCACTCAGAAAAAGAATGGGAACTTCCCTCAGCCTGGGATCTGCCTTGAACTCGCGACACACCTCAAAGCCGTCCATTCCGGGCATCATGATGTCGAGCAGCAGTAGGTCTGGCACATCCCTCCGGGCCGCGGCTAATGCCTGCCGCCCCGATGTCACCAGGAAATTCCGATAGCCCAACGACGACAGCATGTCATCCAGCAATCGAAGATTTGCAGGAGTGTCGTCGACAATCAGGATGCGGGCCGATCCAGGGTCCATTGGGAAGATCAAGAGAAAGTTGGATGGGACATGCGAATTGGCTGGTACGGGCGGAGTACAGCTTTTTCGTTAAGACATTCGAATGCTGCGGACGATGGAGCGAAGACTTGAAGAAAGGGGGTTCATGCCAACCACCACTTCGTCAAGGCAGGAGCCACCACCAAGGCAGGAAGGTAATCCGCCAGGGGAACCTTTCGAAGGTTGAGTATCACAACGGCGATGCAGGCCACGATCAGTCCCCCAGCAATTCCCAGGCTGGCCTTCATTTCATCACCTCGGACGAGAGGTTCCATCCATTGGGCGGCCAGGGTCAGGCTTCCTTGATAGGCGAGAACCGGGATGGCGGACAGGATGGGTCCCCACCCGTAGGTCGCGGTGAAGCCAAGTGTGGCCAAACCATCGAGGATGCCCTTGATTGCCAGGGTTTTCCACTGACCATCCAGACCATCCTGAATGGAGCCAAGAATGGCCATGGGGCCCACGCAAAAGATGAGGGTGCAGGTAACGAAACCTTCGCTCCATCTCCGCGGGTCTAAATCCTTCCGGACGGCAGTCGGGTCGGTTGCCTGGGCGGCGGAGAATCGGTTCGCGGCCCATCGCCCCATTCGGTCAATGGTTCGCTGAAGACGCATTCCGCGTCCCAGCAGATTCCCTAAAATCAAGGAAAGCAGGCCGATACCCAGTTGTTTGATGGCATGATGCCAGGGTCCATGGAACCCAGCCCAGACCATGCTAAGGCCGGCATAGACGATCAAGCCGGCAAGACCCACTCGGATGCGCCCCTGAATGGAGGGGCTGATTCGATGTCCTACCGTCAGTCCCACCAGTCCACCCACCACGATTCCGCCGATGTTCAACAGGGTGCCGATCATGGGAAGAGAACATCTCCAAAATCGGACATGAATCGAGACCGAGAACCGGAAGGGCATTCCGGTGGACACGCGACGTAGCGCAGGTTTCCAAACCTGCTGTAGCGCGGGCCTCCAGGACTGCCGGGCCGTAGGGCTAATCGGCGTGCTTCGGGACGTGGCACGGCGCAGCCGACTGGAAAGTCGGCGATACGGCAGCATCCCACCCGTGGCGCTTCGGGGTCAAGCTGGGTACAACCTGCGAGGCGGACGTGGTACGGACCGCCGCGGCTCGACAGGAGCCTCGCCCTACCGATATGACTGTAATTCATTAGGTTGCAGACGAACCAGCCGTTGAGGTCAAAAGCTGTTATTTCGAAGGCAGGAATGCCTGCGCCACGGCTCTGCGGGTAGTTCATGGAGAGCCGATTCGGGACGGATTCGGGGGAGACCAACTGTAGAAAAATGGCACTTGAAGTGGGTTTCTATTTTTTTGCCCGAAAACCTTTGGGCAATGCCGGGTTTTCCGGCTCCGGGGGAGGGGATGCCTTGGGGGGACGAGAGGGTGTTTCTGCCACCGGCTCGGCTGCAGGAGGCGTGGACTCCTCCGGGAGACCCAGACGCTGCCTCGCCTTTTTTGCGGCGGCCGTTTCAGGATAATCGCGGACGATACGCTGAAGGGTGAGCAGGGCCTTGTCCGTTTGATTCAGTTTTCCGGAATAAATGTTGACCAGATGAATGGCGGTCCATCCCCATTTTTCGCGGGGCAATTTCCGCTGCAGGACATCTTCGAGCTCCAGAGCGGCAGCCAGATAGTTGTTCAAATCCTTTTCATAGATTTCGGCTATCCGGATGGCGACGTGTTGTTCGTTGGGATTCCGTTTGAGGTAAGCCCGCATCATGTTCAGGGCATCCAGGTGATTGCCTTTGGACCATTCTGCTTCCGCAGCCTCATATTCCTTGTCGGTGGGGGGAAGGTAATTTTCCGCCATGACGGCCTGGCCTGCCCGCCCCCCGAAATATTGAGCGACATCCCAAGCCGCCAATATCCCCAGGATGACCAGACTCAACAGAAAGAGGGCCATGTCGGTGATGGCCGTTGCCCGGTCTTTCCTTGATGCCTCCTCCGCCGATGCGGTCCCCGGGGGAGTGGGATTCAGTACCGGCGGCGGCGGCGCCCCGTTGGAATTTGGGGTCGTCGACCCCACGCTGTTGGGGATGGGTGGTAGGGATGAAGCCGGAAGAGTTGTAGAAGGGGGATTGGTCGACGGATTTCCGGTGGCATTGGAGGAAGCCGCGTTGACTGAAGGTGCGCCGACCTCACGGTTGGCGGCCTCGTTCAGTTGCTCGAGCTTTCGCTCCGTGGACCGAAGAACGTCCCGACGGTCGGCGGCGCGAAACCGAAAAAAGAAGAGAACCGCCAGCACTATCAGGACGGCATAGGCTACGGGTCGGACAACAGGTTTCATCGACAGGAAGGATATAACCGTGAAGCTGTGATCGGGGAAAAGTGATTTTCTGCGGAAAACCCATCCAAATGGTTCCTGATCGCCGTCGTTTTGTCTTGCGACAAGGTTCGGTGGGGTCGGGATTCCCAAGTTCCCTTTCTTTTTCAAGGGACAGGCCCTTGCCGGTTTGGTTACCTCCCGGTCGTCAAATTCGACATGATGACCATTTTAGCCGGTGACATTGGTGGTACGAGTGCCCGCCTCGGGTTGTTCGAGGTCGATGATGCCGGGATGCGTCCTGTCGCCAAGGAGGTGTATCGCTGTCGGGAGTTTGCTGCCTTGGAGGATATCGTGGTGCGATTCCGATCCCGGCATGACCTCCCTGTGCAGGGAGCGACCGTCGGGATCGCGGGGCCCGTCTTTCAAGGGAGTGTGGTCACTCCCAACCTGCCGTGGCACGTCCATTCGACACCATTGGCGAGGGCGATCGGTGTCGACAAGGTGGAACTGATCAATGACTTGGTGGCCAACGCCTACGGGGCGGCCGCCTTATCAGCGGATGACTTTGAGGTGCTTCAGGTCGGCCAGCGGGACCCGGAAGGCCATGCGTGCATCCTCTCTGCCGGCACAGGCCTCGGGCAAGCCGGTCTCTTTTTTGACGGAAACGTTCGCCGTCCCATGCCAAGTGAAGGTGGTCACGCGGATTTCGCGCCCCAGAACGACCTGGAGATGGAACTCTTGCGGTTCCTTCAGGGCCGCTTCGGTCACGTCAGCTACGAGCGAGTCCTGTCGGGACCGGGGTTGGTGAATATCTTCGACTTCTTGACGCACACCGGACGTGGGGAGTCCTCGGATTCGCTGGACCGCGAGTTGAGCCAATCGAGTGGGGGAGGTGCCGGGGCTATTTCCAAAGCGGCTCTGAACGGGACATCGACTCGGGCCTCGATGGCACTCGATCAATTTGTCACCATCTACGGGGCGGCGGCCGGGAATCTGGCATTGACCTTTAAAGCGACCGGAGGTGTTTTCATCGGGGGAGGGATTGCTCCACAGATAATGCCTCGGCTCCGAGGGGATTTGTTTCTGAGGGCCTTCCTGGACAAAGGTCGGATGCGCCCGCTGCTCGAGGCGGTGACGGTTCAGGTCATCTTGAACGATGAATGCGCCCTGCTTGGTTCCGCTTTGCACGCCGCTCTCGCCCTTGGGGGCATGAGCCACAGTTGGGTTCGCTAGTGTCGTGTATCCCAAATAGCTTGCAGTTTGTTGCGCCTAAAATGCCCCAGGGCGAGGCGCGAGGAGGGAGCATA
>CAITXU010000043.1 GCA_903896505.1 uncultured Verrucomicrobiota bacterium
GCAGGACCAGGAACCGGGAACGCGGACGTCTCGTCCGCACGGCGGTCCGAACCACTCTCCGTCCGCAGAGGCGAAGCCAATAGGCCGTCCGCAGGACCAGGCCCCCTGGAAATTCGACTTGCCCATGTCAATTCCCGTTCTTAGACTCTTTGCGTGAACCGAAAACTCAACCTTCGACTTACTTTGACTGCGCGGCGGGGCCGTGCGCAAGTTGTCGTGGGATGACGTTGTGGGTCGATTTGCAGATATCAAGACGTCCAAAGTCAATCCAACCCGTTTCACCTTCCGTTTTCGCCCCACCGCCTGCACTGGCGGCGGGGCTTTTTGATGGGTCCAGCGTTGGTCGGGCGGAGTGGGACCCACCCCAGCACCCTAAAGGAAAGTCACAGTTATGTTGAAAGCAGCCGCATCAAAATACCGCCCGTATCCGCCCATCCACCTGCCCGAACGGCAGTGGCCCAATCGTGTCCTCTCGGCACCGCCCATCTGGTGCAGCGTCGATCTGCGCGATGGCAATCAGGCCCTCGCCGTTCCGATGAACGTCTCGCAAAAGCTCGAGCTGTTCGACGCCCTGGTCCGATGCGGGTTCAAAGAGATCGAGGTCGGTTTTCCGTCGGCCTCCAACACCGAATTCACCTTCATCCGTCGCCTCATCGAAGAGGGCCGTATCCCCGACGACGTCACCATCCAGGTCCTCGTCCAGGCCCGCGAAGACCTCATCGACCGTACCGTCCATTCCTTGATTGGGGCGAAACGATCGATTATTCATCTCTACAATTCCACCTCCCCGGCTCAGCGGCGGGTCGTGTTTGGTCTCAGCCAGCCCGAAATCATCGAGGTGGCCCGACGCGGTGCCCGATGGATTAAGGACCGCCTGCCCCTCCTGTCGGGAAGTCATGTCCGGCTCGAATACTCGCCGGAAAGCTTCTCCGCCACCGAGGTCGAATTCGCCTGCGAAATCTGCACGGCCGTCATGGAGGTCTGGCAACCCACGGTTGAGAAGCCCATCATCCTCAACCTGCCCGACACGGTCGAAGTCGCCATGCCCAACGTGTACGCCGACCAGATCGAGTGGATGATTCGTCATCTGCCTCACCGCGACAGGGCCATCATCAGCGTTCATACCCACAACGATCGTGGAACCGGAGTCGCTGCGACCGAACTGGCCCTGCTGGCAGGTGCCGAGCGCGTCGAAGGAACCCTTTTCGGCAATGGCGAGCGAACGGGCAACCTGGACCTGATCACCGTTGCCTTGAATCTGTATATGCACGGCATTGATCCCGGTTTGCAACTGGGTGACATCAATTCGCTGAAAGATGTGTATGAACGCTGCACCGGCATGACCGTCCCTCCCCGCCAACCCTACGCCGGGGAACTGGTGTTTACGGCCTTCAGCGGCTCACATCAGGATGCCATCAAGAAGGGGCTGCAAGCCTGGGACAAGGCGACGGACAACGGGGCGACGTCGACCTGGGACGTTCCCTATCTGGCCATCGATCCCGCCGACTTGGGACGCGAATACCGGGAGGTCATCCGCGTGAACAGTCAATCGGGAAAAGGCGGCGTCGCCTACCTGCTGGAGAAGGAGTTCGGAATTGAATTACCCAAGGAAATGCAGCGCGAGTTTGGTCCCATTGCGAACGATGCGGTGGACCGGCTCGGACGCGAAGTGCGGGGCGAAGAACTCCGTTCCATGTTCTGGCGGGAATATGTCGAGCGAACTTCACCTTGGAAGCTCGATGAGTTTCACGTCGAACGAAAAGGTAGCAGGGTCAACTGCTCGGCACAGCTCCTGCGTGACGGAACAAAATACCAGATCTCGGGGGAGGGGAACGGTCCCATCGCTTCCTTTGTTCATGCTTTGGCCCAGCATGGGGTCCCTCGCTTTGAAGTAATCGATTATCGCGAGCACGCCCTCGGCTCGGGGGAAGGGGCCAGTGCCATTGCCTACATCCAAGTCCGCCTGCCGGATGGACGGACACTCTGGGGTGCGGGAGTCGATACCAATATCGAATTGGCGTCGATTCAAGCCGTTCTCAGTGCGGTTAACCGCGCGGAAGCCTTGACGCCTAAATAGCGTCTGCCCCCGGGAACCCGGGCGTCTCGCCCGGTGGCTGAAGGGATTTGTGAGGCTGCGATGGAAGGGGTGCTATTGCCGGACGAGACGTCCGAGCTCCCGGGAAAAAAGCCGGCGTTACCCGGGAACCCGGGCGTCTCGCCCGGTGCCATGAACGAACTGTGCAGCATCGGGTCGTATCCCTTCATGGCTCGATAATCAGACAGTTTCACCCCGGTTCGATCCCATCTCGATTTCGCACTGTTTTTCGATTTCGAAGGCTTTGCAGCGGAATAACGACCTCTTCAGCAGTCACAGTGCTGACTTTCGCAATCGGCTCTCTCCGACCGAAATAAGCCCCAAAATGGGTCATTTCCGCCTAATCTCCTGAACAGCGGATCCAATTTCGTTCAAAAAAATATTGCAGAATGGCCTCAACCTGTCTTTCCTTGAAACATCCCTGTCACTACAAGGCACTTCAACAAAACTATGAAGCATCATCTCTACAAACACCCGGTGTGTTTCGTTGGGACGCTCTGCATCGCGGGCTACACAGCTCTCGGTGGAGGCGCGTTCTACGATTTTAACACCGATCCAACCTCGATTCTGCAGCTGTTCGGCAACTCCACCTGGTATGCCACCGGCGGCTCGACCATCACCAACAACCTGAGCCCGGTTCCTCCGGCGGCGTCCAACGGCTTCCTGTCGATCACTGATGCCGCCAACGGCGCGCGCGGTGCCATCGTGTTCGATGACTTTGACAACGGTCTCGTGGTCAAGGCCTTCAGCTTCTCGATGGATGTCCGAATCGGTGGCGGCACCGATCGTCCTGCCGACGGCGTCAGCATCAACTATGTTCGTGCCAGTGACCCCGTTCTGGCCGATCCGTCGAATGGCTGGGCCACCGGCCCGAACAACGAAGGCAACCTGCCCGAAGAAGGTGCAACCACCGGTCTCGGTATCGGATTTGACGCCTGGTACAGCGGCGGCGACGGCTCATGGGTTCAATCCCAGGCAGGTCCTGCTCCGCTGACCGACGACGTCATCGGTGTCAGCGTCCGCTTGGACAACACGCTGGTCTATCAGTACGCCTTCCCCTCACTGAATGGCGCACTGACCGATCTTACTTCGCTCCAGACCGGACCGCAAAATCCGAATCGTGATCCCAACGACGTCACGACTTCCTGGGCCTTGTTGGGATGGGCACCATTGGAAGCCAAACTGGACGAAGCGGGCACGCTGACCGTCAAGTACAAGGGTATCGAAGTGACTCCTCCGGGCGGTCTGAAGACCACCTTCGCCCCCAGCGCCGGTCGTCTGGTTCTGGTTGGACGCACCGGTGGTGCGAATCAAAACAATCACGTCGACAACATTCGCGTGACCACCATCCCGGCCACCACCCCGACCCTCGGGCCGGTGACCGGTAACCCGACGGGCTTTGTCACCACTCTGAACGACGTCGCAGCGGCCGGCATCAACATCTCGGTGGATACCACCACGGTTGTCGCCAAATTGAACGGTACCGTGGTTCCTACGACCACCGTCAAGCCGTCCGGTAGCCTCGTTTCCACCATTACGGCCTCAGGTCTTCCGCTCATCCCTGCTGGCTCGACCAATACGGTCGTGGTCAATTACAAGGACACCACCGGAAATGCCTACACCGGCACCCGGCAATTCGTTGAAGCCCCTTACACGATCATCCCGCCCGCTCTGGCTCTGCCCGTCGGTGCCGTGGATACCAGCAAGCCCGGCTTTAAGATTAAGTTCTATCAAACCACCACAGATAACCAGAACAGCCTCGGCCTGACCGAACTGGAACTGGCCGGTCTCCTCGGACCGAACGTCGCCGATACCTCCAAGTATGGGGCGGACGGCTTCTTCACCGAAACTGGCGTCATCAACTACGCGCGATTGAGCATCGCCACCCCAGACGGACAGCAGGGTAATTTCGGAAACGAAACGGAAGTCCCGGGTTTCCCGACTCTCCAGCAGAATCCGGACGGCACCCCACTTCTCAATGGCTACGACCACTCCGCCTTGGAAATCCTTAGCTACCTGCACATACCGGCAGCCGGTGCATATACCTTCGGGTTCAGCAGCGATGACGGATTTAAAGTCACTTTCGCTAACAGCGTTGGTGAAAAGCTCAGCGGTCTCAATGTCGGCCAGTATGATGGTGGCCGCGGTGCCAGCATCCCCGGAACCTTGTTCACTGTCTATGTGCCCCAGGCTGGTGACTACCCGGTTCGGACCATCTGGGAAAACGGCGGCGGCGGCTGCAATCTGGAATGGTTCTCGGTTGGACCCGATGGCAACTACAACCTGATCAACGACACAGGTGCCACCAATGGGGCCAATGCGCTCAAGGTTTATCAGGCCAGTTCGGTGATCTACCCCTATGTCAGCCAGGTTCAACCTGTCCCCGACCTGTTCTCTGAAAACCGCTCCGTCCTCCCCAACAACGCCTTCCAGGTGGTTTTGGCAGACGGCAGCTCCGACACCATCAACCAAGGCAGCATCAAACTCTGGCTGAACGGTGTCGATCAGCACCCGACCATCACCAAGTCCAGCTCCAAGACCACGGTCTCCGTGAACACGGCTTATCCGAACCTCCTTCCCACGGGAACGAACGTCGCTACCTTGGTCTACTCCGGTGGTTCCAAGCCGACTGTGACCAACAGCTGGAAGTTCATTATTGCTCCGATCGCGTCGCTGGATATCGGTACCTCCACTCCTCCGGGATCCGGAGACGCCACCAAGAAGGGCTTCCGCATCAAGACGGTCGGGCTTGACCTGGTCGGCAACGGTGCGGTCGCTGGTGTCCAAGCGGACAACCGAGTCGACTTCGCCGAACAGGAACTGCTCGGTCTGTGGGGTGCCAACGTGGCCAACACCACTGGGTTCGTCGATGGCTTCTACGCTGAAACCGGTGTCATCAACTACGACAAGGATGCTGCGCAACAAGGTAACTTCGGCGGTGAGTCCCTGATTCCTGGAGCTCCCACGGGTGCAGTGACCAGCAATCCGACCGACAACTTCGCGTTGGAAATCCAGACCTACGTTGAATTCCCCAGCGCTGGTCTGTACGTCTTCGGCTTCAACAGCGATGACGGATTTGCCACCTACAATAGCTCCGCTCCGGGCCCCATCTTCGGCCTGAACGTCAATTCTCCTGCCTCCATCGCTGGCCGCATCGGAGCCCGCTCCGCTGGGACTGAAATTGGTGGCTTGGCTGCCCCGATGCCTCCGTATCCCGGACTCACCGGCAAGGTTGTGGCCGTGCAGCCTCCTCTGGCTGATTCGGACATCACCAACGGCAGCGAAGTTAAGGGCAACATCGCTCTGATCGACCGCGGAGTGGCGAGCTTCAATGACAAATGGAACCGCGCCATCGCCGCCGGTGCCATCGGCGTCATCATCGTCAACAACCGCCTCATCACCGATGCGGATGGCGTCCTTCCCATCGTCGCCGGTGGAACACCTGCCGCCAGCAACAACATCCCTGGCGTCATGATCTCCAATGCCGACGGTGCCAAGCTTAAGGCCCACCTGTCGGACGCTGGTGGTGTGTCGGTCACGCTGGGTCGGGATAACACCCCGCGCCTCGGCTTCTTCGAAGGTGGCCGTGGAGCAAGCGACACCATCTATGCCTTCACGGTTCCGGCTGCGGGTCTCTACCCCATCCGCTCCATCTACTATGAAGGCGGCGGCGGTGCCAACCTCGAGTGGTTCAGCGAAACCGCTGACGGAACGAAGATCCTGTTGAACGATGCAGCCACCCCGGGTTCCTTGAAGACCTACCGTGCTGTGACCGTTGCTCCTGCCCCGACGCTGAAGATCAGCTTCGATGGCACGGCCGCCACCATCACCTTCACTGGTACGCTCCAGGCTGCAACCAGCCCGAAGGGTCCGTTCACCGACATCAGCCCCGCTCCTGTGAGCCCGCTGGTGGTGACCCCGACCGGTGCGACTCCGAAGTACTTCCGCGCTCGTAACTAAGCGTTCGTACTCCATCACGGGGCCGGGCATCATGCCCGGCCCCTTTTTTGTGCCGATGTGATCTGATCTTCTCAAAACGACGTCCTCGGGAATTGAGGGGAAAGCCCGATCCCAAGACGGTTGCCCTGTTTTGAATTCAGAACTGCCGGATGACCGGGTGAGGTAGTGCGCTGGCGACGGTGGTCGAAATCGAGATAGGGACTCGCAGGAGCGCGCTCCGGACGCAAGTCCCTCCAAAGGAGGGACATCCAACGGAGGGACGCGCTCCTGCAAGTCCCAAAATATTGCGGGGATCA
>CAITXU010000044.1 GCA_903896505.1 uncultured Verrucomicrobiota bacterium
CCATAAAGCCTAGGCTTTTTCAGTCTCGATCTGAGACACCGCCGAAAGGCACTGGAGACTTCTCCGCTTTCTTCGGAAACCGTTCTGCAATCTCCTTGTCTCGATCTGAGACACCGCCGAAAGGCACTGGAGACTGGGTGGGAATAACGCGATCACCGCGCTGTCGGTTTGTCTCGATCTGAGACACCGCCGAAAGGCACTGGAGACCTGGCACCCGGACCTTGATTCGTGGCTTCCGTGTAAAGTCTCGATCTGAGACACCGCCGAAAGGCACTGGAGACACCGTCAGTCCGGGCTTGTATTGCGTCAAATTGTGCCAAGTCTCGATCTGAGACACCGCCGAAAGGCACTGGAGACCACGGCATTTTTGACGGGGTGCTAAGTCCGCCCGTCAGTCTCGATCTGAGACACCGCCGAAAGGCACTGGAGACCTTCGGTTTCCAAGTCCAAGCCTTTCGGGAACTTGGACGTCTCGATCTGAGACACCGCCGAAAGGCACTGGAGACCTGGCGCCTTTCGGCACCATAAAGCCTAGGCTTTTTCAGTCTCGATCTGAGACACCGCCGAAAGGCACTGGAGACATCCTTCCCAGTCGAGCTTTGAACTCGAATCGGATTGGTCTCGATCTGAGACACCGCCGAAAGGCACTGGAGACGCTCGTCCCAAGTCTTGAGGTGCTTGCCGCGCTTGGGCAGGTCTCGATCTGAGACACCGCCGAAAGGCACTGGAGACTTGTCGTACCAAACCTTGTCGATGATTTCGGCGATTTGGGACCCGAACTGAAACACAACCGAAGGCTCTGGAGACCAAATGGTGCTCTCCTGCCTGAGGATGGGAAGTCGTTCAACTTGGAGTTGGTTCGGAGGAAAGCGGTGGGACGTCGCTGGCATTGCAGGCCCGTACAATGGCGACGGAGAATCACATGGGGTACCGCAGGACTTCGGACGAGACGTCCGAGCTCCCAGGAATGATCTCGCGCTTGAGCACCAATGAAAGATTCGGGAGCGGGGCCGGAGAAAAGCGGCGGGACGCAGCTGCCACTCTGTGTCAGGCTCCGGCTTAGCGGCTCTCCGGGATACCGAGGTGGTGTTGAAAGAATCGAACCATCCGGAGTTCCAGTTGCTCGCGCACCGCCGGGTCCGGCACCATGTGGGTGAAGCCCGACAGGGGCAGGAATTCGTACGGTTGCCCATTCCGGAAAAGGGCGTCCGCCAGCTTCAGGCTGTGCCGGAAAAAAACGTTGTCGTCCGTCGTTCCGTGGATCAGCAGCAGTGGACATTTCAAGCTGCGTCCATCGGCCAAGAGCGAATTCCGGGCATAAACGGTGTCCCCAGGTCCCGGCATACCCAGATAGCGTTCCGTATAGCAGGTGTCGTAATCGAGCCAATCGGTGACCGGTGCCCCGGAGATCGCCGCCTTGAAGAAATCCGGACGACGCAAGGCTGCGGCCGCACTGAGGTATCCGCCGAAGGACCATCCCGTGATGCCAACACGGTCTAGATCGAGTTCCGGATAACGGGCACCCATCGCCTTCACCGCGTTGATTTGCTCCTCCAACGGCAGATCGCCAAACCGGTTGGTGATGGCACGTTCCCAGCCTCGACCGAATCCGGGCGTTCCCCGCCCATCGGCTGCGACAACGATAAATCCGTGGTCAGCCATCCACTGGTCCATGAATCCGCCAAAGCCTTGATGGACAACTCTCGAACCCGGACCGCCATAAACGGCATCGATCACGGGATAGCGCTTGGTCGGGTCAAAGTTTCGGGGGCGAACGATCTTTACATTGTAGCCCGCGCCTTCCCCCAAATGGCCATATTCCACGCGCGGGAATTCGGACGGCATCTCAGCCACCGAGGGAAGCACACCAACGACCGAGCCATCTCCCCGATACACCGTCCATACCGGGGCCGTTTTGGGGTCTGAACTGACGAGTGCGTAGAGTCCCTGAGGACCGATGATGCCGCCGGCACTGCCCAAACGGCCTGAGATTCGGGTCGCGGAACTTGCCCGGAGGTCCGCCCTCCAAACCTCGGTACGACTGGGATCGGTGCCCCCCGGAAATACGATGTTGCCCGAGGGCGCATCGAACTGGAGGGTTCGCCAACCGCTCAATTGTGGACCCGACGGCCCGGACGCTAACTCCCGCATTAGACCGCCCGAAGGATTTCGAAGCTCCAGTCGCCAGGAAGTTTCCTGTTCGGTCGCCCAAATGAATCCGCTGCCGTCCTCCATCCAATGAACCAGGCCGGGAACAAAATTGACCCATGCCTCGTCCCGAACGGAAATCAGGATTTGCGTAACGCCGGATTTCGGGTCCGCCTTCAGCAGCGCGAGGTCCTTTTGGTCGCGGCTCATGACCTGGATGGTCAAGCCACCTTTTGCATCCCAGTTGACATCCACCACATAGGGATAGCGCTGGTGGTCCCAGGCCAACCATTGGGGTTTCCCGCCTGAGACGGAAAAAACACCAAGGTCGACAACGACATTGGACCGACCGGGTCGCGGATAAAATTGTGGTTCACCCGTGTGATCGGGATTCATTGGGTCCGGTACCCGCCAGACTTCGACGGACCGGGCATCGGCGCGTTCGACGAGCAGTTGTCGGCCTTCGGGCGACCACCAAAACCCGTGCATGCGCAGGAGCTCCTCTTGGGCCACAAATTCCGCCAGTCCATACGAGACCGAATCGTTGCCACCTTGAGTGATTGCCGATCGTTTTCCGCTGCGAAGGTCGGAAACGTAAACATCGTGCCCCAACACATAGGCCACTTGATGCGCATCGCTCGACCATCGGGGATCGATGGCTCCCTCCCCTTGAGGAATCTCTCGCACCTGCCCGTTGATACGGTTCAACACATACAGTCGGCTGGCCAGGGGTAGGAGGATGGACCGTCCGTCCTTGGACAATTGGTAGTCCGCCAGGCCGGATGCAGTCAGCCGCATGCGTTCGCGACGGGCGCGCTCGGCGTCGGACAAGACCTCACCGGCTTCACCGAGCACCTGTTTGGCAGTCATGATTTCCCGGGTTGAACCATCGGCGACGGAGAATTCAAACAGACTCCGTCGGTCATCACGAGGACCCGAGCGAAGGAACAGGAGATGGAGCCCGTCGGGGGTGAATTCGATGCGGACCGGCTGACCCCGGGTAAAATTCCGCGTCTCCACCAGGTCTCGAAGGGACTGATCCCCCTCTCCATCCGCCCGGCATTGCGAGACTGCGCCGACGAGAAGGATCAGGGAAATGAGCCGATTGAGCATGGGTGAAAGGCTGGATTCATGCATCGGAGGGTGTCAAGGGACTGAAGTAAAACTCCCTGCGAAGTCTAATCATAGGCAAGGAACGCCTCCAAAATCCCTACTTGAATCGAGGCCATGAACCAGACGGGGATTCCGGCGGTGATGCGACGTAGCGCAGGTTTCCAATCCTTCCAAACAACCGGTTTTCGGCCGCCCAGCCGATTCCAGCAAGCGCCCTTGAAATCAACCGGTCCTCTGAGCCCTTTGTGTCCTCTGTGGTTGGACCCTTGCCCACGGTCAGAAGGTTGAACCACAGAGGACACAAAGGACACAGAGAAGGAAGGATTGGGAGATGGGGTAGACGTGCACCGGTCCAAGCCGCAGGCCATCCGCACCACGCCCGCCAGGCGGTTCAGACCCAGTTATTTCCGGCCTGACCCCGAGCGCCACGGGTGGGGTGCTGCTATATCGCGGGCCTCCAGGCCTGCCGGGCCTTGGGGTGAACCGGGGTGCTTGGGGACGTGGCTCGGCGCAGCCGATAAGAATGTCGGCGAAACGGCAGACAGGAATGTCTGCGCTACGACGCGGTGGTTGGTTTATGGAGAGGGAACTATTGTCGTCCCGCGAGAAGACACGAAGACGCGAAGGACAGACATTTTACGTGACGACACCATCCCGCCAGGCACCATCTCATCCACCATGAAACTGCCCCTTCGATTGTTCCTTCAACCGGCGTGCGTGCTCAGCGTGCTCCTGGGTTTCGCCGTGTCGGCTGCGGACACTGACGCGGAACCTCGCGTTGTCACTCCGGGCGCGGGGACTGCCCCTCCGTCGGATGCCGTGACTCTGTTTTCCGGAAAGGATTTGTCGGCATGGACTGCCGAAAACGGCGGGGCACCCCAATGGAAGGTGGAGAATGGGTACGCCGAGGTGGCGGGCAGTGGAGGCATCCTGACCAAGGAAAGTTTCGGCGATATTCAATTGCATGTGGAATGGGCCACACCGGCTGAGGTTAAAGGAGAAGGACAGGGTCGAGGCAACAGTGGCGTCTATTTCCAGGGTCGCTATGAGATTCAAGTGCTCGATTCCTACCAAAATCCGACCTATTTCAACGGCCAGGCTTCGGCCTTCTATGGACACAGTGCTCCATTGGTGAATGCGAGTCGCAAACCGGGCGAATGGCAGGCCTATGACATTGTCTTCCATCCGCCCAAAGCTGAAGCCGGAGGAAAGGTCATCCCGGGTTCGTTTACGGTTTTTCATAATGGCGTTCTGGTGCAGGACCACATTCCCATTCAGGGCGATTCCACCACCGCCGCCAAATTTACCGGAGTGACCCCGACCGGACCGTTGATGCTGCAAAACCACGGCAATCCCGTCCACTACAGGAACATCTGGCTGCGAAAGCTTTGAGGGGGGGGTGACCGCAGACACAACCGCCGCCGCGCGAAGCCCGCAGTCCCCGGGAGCTCGGACGTCTCGTCCGACTTTGGTGGCCTCATCCCCATCACAACCGCCACCGGGCGAGACGCCCGGGCTCCCGGGCAGAGGTGAAACAAGATTGACCCCGAGCGTATCGAGCCGAAGGGTTCGGCATGCGCTGGATGAAAATCCCACAAATTGTCATTTGGCTGATGGGAAGCCTTGCCGTCGGCCTCGTGGCCACGGCGGCTCCCATCCCGAAACTCACCCTCTACACCCACTGGTTCGCCCAACCGGAGGACGGCGGGTTTTACACTGCCCTTCTCAAGGGCTTTTGGCGCGAGGAGGGCATCGACGTGGAGATTGTCCAAGGCGGAGCCAATGCCAACGTCGAGAAGAAGGTCAGTCTCGACCCCCGATCATTCGGGATCACCCCCGCCGAACAGGTCGTCCAGGGAGTCGCTCACGGGCTGCCACTGGTTTCAGTGGTCAATTTTTTCCAATACGACCCTCAATGCCTGATGGTTCATGAGGAGTCGTCGGTGCGGTCCTTTGCTGATTTGGACGGACAAACCATTGCCGCAGTCACAGGGGCGGTTTACTTCCAGTTTCTGGCGAAAAAGTATCACCTGACCCACGCCCGGGTAGTCCCGTACAACGGAGCCATTGCCCCTTTTCTAAAGGACCCACAATTGGTGCAACAGGCGTTTCCGACGAGTGAACCGTTTTTTGCCGCCCGGGCGGGCGTACGGACCCGGGTCCTGATGGTGCATGAGAGTGGGTTTGCCCCTTATCGCATCGTGGCGGCCCATTCGGACATGGTCCGGGAGCATCCCCAGTGGGTGCGGGCCTTTGCCCGGGGCGCATACCGCGGATGGTTGGAGTTCGTGCAGCACCCGGGTCCTGCCCTCGACAAGATTTGCAAGGTCAGCCCAATGAACGATCGAAGCGTGGCTGACTTTGCCGTGACCAAGATGAAGGAACTCCACTTCATCGAGGGCTTCAAGGAGCGGGGAGAATCCTTTGGAGCCAACAACCCCGAACGGTGGAAGTCCCTGGTGCAGCAATTGGCTGAACTGTCGATTGTCCCTCCGACTCTCAAGCCAGAGTCACTCTATAATGATGCATGGCTGCCGTCAAAGGTGGGAATTTCGGAAGTGGATGTTTTGCGGGCCGGTGGGAATTAGTGACAAGCGGTTTGGTTCACGAGTTTGTATGGCTCGTGGCTGTCGCCGGTCTTTGGAGTCATCGCGGCGCCGAACTCTCTCGTAACGGGTCCCGGCCAACGAAAGTTTGCGGCGACTTACGCTCGGCGGCTACGGGATCGACGGCGGCATCCTTCCCCGGTAGTCGCCGTCCGTCAGGCGGCGCTGATCGATTGGGAAACTCCATTCCGACGTAAAAGGACCACTGTTTCGCTGGTGGCTGTCGCCGGTCTTTGGAGTCATCGCGGCGCCGAGCTCTCTCGTAACGGGTCCCGGCCAAGGAAAGTTTGCGCCGACTTACGCTCGGCGGCTACGGG
>CAITXU010000045.1 GCA_903896505.1 uncultured Verrucomicrobiota bacterium
GACGAGTTGGTCGATTTCGTCCTGCGAAAGTTCGAGGGTTTTCAGGTCGCGTCCCATCGCTTGCAGCGTGTTGCGGTCGGGATAGGTTAAGGTGCGCAGGTCGGTGGCGTTCACCTGGGTGTGGCCGCTGAAGCGTCGGAAATACTGGTCAACGACGGTGGAGTTCAGGAAGGCGTAAAGGCCGACGGCCAGGGTACGTTCCAAGCCATGACCGCTGGCGTGGAAGTAATTTAGGTGATTCTCGAAACCGACCCACTCGGCACTCACCAAGTCGGGGTCATACAGGCAGGCGACGAGGCGGCGGCGCTCTTCTTTCGAGGTGAAACGTTTCGTGAGCAGATACACGCCGGAGGGCACGAGCCAAGGGCGCGTTTCGTCGTTGTCGAGGATCGCGTTGGGCTTCCGGGCTTCGAGCTTGGGCCAGTGGACGGTGCCGCCATTGAAGTGGCATGGATAGAGCAGCGGCACGGTGCCGCGATCGGGCTCCTTGCGCAGGGCTTCTTTGAGGCGGAAGTCCACGACGCGCCCGGTCGACACCGTGACGCCCAGCGAGGCGAGGCTAGAGCGGAGCCCGTCCATGGTTTCCTTGGCCTTGGCGTGGCCAGCCGTGGATGGGATGTGGATGAACTTTTCGGCATCGTGCGGATGGACGATTTCGGCAAAGGGGAAGACCGTCTTGGTGATGTCGTCGCCATGCTCGCCGCTGCTGCTGGAGATGAGCATTTCGTCGGGTTGGTTCCGACCCTTCACGGCGTGGAAGATGATGTTCTCCTGGAGCACGCTGTCGTCTCGGAAGGCGGCTTGGCGCGATTCAAAGACGTGGAGTCGACGCAGTTCCAAATGGTTCAAAAAGTCTTCGCGGAATGGGCGGAAGTAAGGCCCGTTGCAAAAGCTCCGTGGCGTGATGCCGACGAGTTGGCCGCCAGGAACTAGCAGGCGCTGAAGGAGGGCGATGAAGCCGGTGTAAAGGTTGCTCGTTTCGACGCCGACGGAACGTAGTGCGCGTCGCTCGGCGGAGTCAGTGCTGATTTTGCGATAGGGCGGATTTGCGATGGCAGCATCAAAGACGGGCGGTATCGAGCCAAACAAATCGCCCGCAAGGCGGGCTGACATGTCGCGGATAAAGTCGGTAGAATGGATGGTGAACTTGAAGCGAATGCCTGCATCGGAGCAGCGACGCTCGCATTCGCTCATGGCCGCGGTAAGCGAGTCCAAGATTCCACCGTCGATTTCGTAGAGGGATGCTTCGATGGCTCGCACCTCGCCGCGTTTTCTGCAACACCGGGCGGCGAAGGCGGTGGTAAGCGATCCAGCCCCAGCGCCAGCATCGAGCAATCGCACCGTTCTCGGGAGCGGTCCGAACATCGATGCCATGAAGTCGGCAAGCGGCGGCGCTGTGAGGAACTGTCCTAGTTCCTCCTGACGCTTTCTGGGCATTTCTTCGGCCCTGATTTTCATTTGGTCATGCCAAGAAACTGAGCCCCGTTTCGCTATCGAACAAACGGAAAGGCCGAAATCGGCTGTTCCCGACGAGCGTCCTGAAAGCCTACGATCTTTGTCCCGGCAGACCAGTCTAAAGCGGCTCGGATGCCCTCGAAACTGGACTCGGGCTGTGCTGCGGAGGCCGCGAAAAGTTGCGTAGGCGTGAGCATGCGTCGGCTTTTGCCCTCAAAGTGCCCACAAGGCACGGACATTTGCTGTCCCATGCGCGCTATTCCGACGCAAGGTACGCAAGGCATCGCGCAGGTTGCTGGAGAAGCCTTTCCCGAATGCGGCGGCACTTTACTCAAACTCGATTGCCATAAACGCCCCATCAGCAAGGACTGAATACATTCCCCGAGCAACGCCTCGCGATCCCAGGCCTGGTAACAGGCCGATGCGCGGCCCCCGGTCCAATTCACCATACGGTTTCGATGACTCCTTGAAATCGGGCGATGGCATGAATGAAGGGAATTCGCCCCGTTCGAATTGGCGGGCTAGCTCTTGCTGAACGCCGACGAACATGCGAATGCGCTCACACTCCCTCGGATTTGGGTGTCGCAACGTCCGTGCCCACTCTTCGACTGGGCGGGTAGCGGTCCCCGGCACCGGTTTACTGGCAGTTTCACTGGCAGTGGCCCTTCCGGCTCACTTAACTCATTCATCTACAGCAGTTTGTAGTTGGAGCCGAAGGTCGGAATCGGACCGCCGCGGCTCGACGGGAGTCTCGCTACCGATGTGACTCGCATTCAATAGTTTAAATAGAAATAGGATGGTGGGGAGAAAAGCGGTCGTTTGCGAGCCACGAATGTCTGCGCCAGGGCCCAATGGCCGGTTCATGGAGTACCCATGGTTTGGTCCGACAGCAGGTGCTTGCCTAATTCACCGCCAGCGGGCTTACTCAGGGGCTTTTTGTGAGCATTGCCCCGTCATGAATCCAGAACTTCTCGAACGCGCCAAAGTCCTCGGCTTTTCCGACCGCCAGATTGCCCATTTGACGGGTCAAACCGAAGACGCCGTCCGTGCCCGCCGACGGGAATTGAAGCTGGTTCCCAGCTACCGGCTGGTCGACACCTGCGCTGCGGAGTTCGAGGCCTACACCCCCTACTATTACTCGAGCTGGGACCGTGGGGACGACGAAGTCGTGGCTTCCGACCGCCGAAAGGTGATGATTCTGGGCGGTGGACCCAACCGAATCGGTCAGGGGATCGAATTCGACTATTGCTGCGTTCACGCCGCCTTCGCGCTCAAGGAGGACGGTTTTGAGACCCTCATGGTCAACTCGAATCCGGAGACCGTGTCCACAGACTACGACACCTCGGACAAATTGTTCTTCGAGCCGCTGACCCTCGAGGATGTGCTGCACATCTACGAGCGCGAAAAGTGCTGGGGTGCGATTGCCCAGTTTGGCGGCCAGACGCCACTCAATCTTGCCCTCGGTCTCAAGAAAAACGGGGTCAACATCATCGGAACCTCGCCGGAGAGCATCGAAATCGCCGAGGACCGCAAGTTGTTCGCGGCGATGTTGGACCGTCTGGGGATTCCCCAGCCCCAAAACGGCCTGGCGACCACTGAAGCCGAGGCGCTGGTCATTGCCCGACGTCTCGGTTATCCGGTCCTGGTTCGGCCCTCATTTGTGTTGGGCGGGCGGGCGATGCAAATCGTCTACAGTGACGGCGAGCTCCAGCACTACATGCGGTATGCCGTGGAGGCCTCGCCGGAACGTCCCGTGCTGGTCGATAAATTCCTCGAGGACGCCACCGAGGTCGACGTCGACTGCGTGGCGGACATGGGTCATTTCCCTGACGCAAAGGATGGCACCGCCGTCATTGGCGGCATTTTGGAGCACATCGAGTTTGCGGGAGTGCACTCCGGCGATGCCGCCATGGTGCTTCCGCCGCACACCCTTTCCCTATCGGTGATCGAGACCATCCGGCAGTACACCCATGCCATGGCGCGGGAACTTCGGGTGACGGGCCTGATGAACGTGCAATACGCGGTCAAGGGGGAGAAGGTCTACGTGCTGGAGGTCAATCCCCGAGCCTCGCGAACGGTCCCCTTCGTGAGCAAGGCCATCGGTGTTCCCCTGGCGAAGCTGGCAGCGAAGGTCATGGCGGGGAAGACACTCCAGGAACTCGGATTCACCGAGGAACGATGGCCCAAGTACTGGGCGGTGAAGGAGTCGGTGTTTCCCTTCAACCGGTTCCCGGGTCAGGACATCTTGTTGTCGCCGGAAATGCGGTCCACTGGCGAGGTCATGGGTCTTGACGCCGATTTGGGCATTGCCTACGCCAAGGCACAAATGGCCGCCGGCTCACCCCTGCCTCTCAAAGGGAAGATTTTCCTGTCGGTCGCTGCTCCCCACAAGGCCGAGGTGGCCGAGGTGGCACAATTGTTCGTCAACCTGGGATTTGAACTGGTGGCGACCAGCGGAACCGCCTCGGTTCTGGAAAAGGCCGGGATCAAGGTCCAACGGGTTCTGAAGGTGCTCGAAGGGCGACCCAACATTGTCGACCACCTGAAGAACAAGGAAATCCAGATGGTGATCAACACGCCCAGCGGGGCCGCCCCCCGCGAGGATGAGGTCAAGATTCGTACGACCGCCGTGATGACCGGCACTCCCATCATGACCACTTTGAGCGGTGCCCGGGCCGTGGCGATGGGTATTGAGGCCTTGCAGAAATCCGGTTTTCAGGTCCGGACGATTCAAGAATATCACTGAGTCCCTGTCCGTTGAGTTCGCGCCATTCGTTCCCAATTTTCCCCATCTCCCCTATGTTGTTCAAACGTTGGCGTGACCGATTCCTGGCGACGATCCTTTGCGGATATGTCGCCGTGCCGATGGTGCTGGTGGGCGCGGATACCGGCGTTCCCGCGAGGGACCTTTCGTTGAGCCCGATGCGGCAATTAATCGACACCTATCGAGCCGACCTTGAGACCCTGGGCCACTTCAACCCGGTGGATATTTCTCCAATACGTCTCGAACGGCAGGCACGACTTCTTCGCGAGACCCAGGCCCAATTGGAAAAGATCGACTTCGGCCAACTCGATGGTGGCGGACAGATCGATTACCTGTTGCTCCGGAATCAATTGAAATGGGAACTTCGGGAGCTCGGACATCAAAGCAAGCGCATCGCTGAAGCGGCCCCTTTGTTACCCTACGTCGAACCGTTGCTCATGTTGGATGACGACCGACGCTCAATGAAGCCACTCATCTCGGCTGATGCCGCCCGATGGGTCACCAAGGTCGCCACCGATGCCCACCAATTCCGAACCAACCTCGAGGCTCAAATTGACGACAAGACCAAAGCTGCCGTACTTCCCGGTAAAGTGGTCGCTCGACGCGCCTGGAAGGAGTTGGAAAATGTCCGACAGAGCTTTCGCGACTGGCACGACTTCCATTCGGGCTACGAACCCGACTTTGCCTGGTGGGTGGAGGAGGCCTGGCAGAAGGCCAACAAGGAGTTGGAAGAAAACAGCCAGGTGCTTCGGAAGAAACTGATGGGGGTCAAGGACGACGAAGATGAACCCCTCATCGGGGACCCGATCGGTCGCGACGCCTTGCTGGAATCCCTGGAAGCCGAGGGCATCGTCTATACCCCGGAGGAGTTGATTGAGATCGCCAACCGGGAATTTGCCTGGTGCGAAGGCCAGATGAAGCTGGTGGAGGCGGAGCTCGGGGTGTCCTCGTGGAAGGAAGCGCTGGCCAAAGTCAGCGAGCATCGTGCTCCCCCGGGAGGCCAACCGGCGGCCATCAAAGAACTGGCGGACGAGGCCACCGAGTTTGTGGAGTCCCGGGGACTGGTCACCGTACCGCCGCTCTGCAAGGAAACCTGGCGGATGGAAATGATGACGCCGGCCCGCCAAAAGGTGAATCCCTACTTCACCGGCGGAGAGGTCATCTCCGTCTCGTACCCAACCGATGGCATGAGCTATGAGGACAAGTTGATGGGGATGCGGGGAAACAATCTCCACTTCAGCCATGCAACGGTCCATCATGAGTTGATCCCTGGACATTGGCTCCAGGCCTTCATGTCGGCCCGGTACCAGACTCACCGGGCCGTCTTCGGAACACCGTTCCTGGTGGAAGGCTGGGCGCTCTACTGGGAGATGCTGCTGTGGGACCTTCATTTTGCTCGGTCGCCCGAGGACAAGGTGGGCATGCTGTTCTGGCGGTCCCACCGGTGCGCCCGCATCATTTTTTCACTGAACTTTCATCTGGGAAAGATGACGGCACCGGAGGCTGTGGATTTCCTGGTGGACCGGGTCGGCCACGAGCGTCGCAACGCCAACGCCGAGGTGAGGCGTTCCATCGCGGGCGACTACAGCCCGCTCTATCAGGCGGCCTACATGCTGGGCGGACTGCAACTCCGGGCACTGCACGCGGAATTGAAGGGTAAAATGAGCGACCGGGAGTTTCACGATGCGGTCCTGCGCGAAAACGCCATTCCCATTGATTTCATTCGGGCCGACCTGACTCACCAAACCCTGACGCGGGATTATGCGCCCAGCTGGCGGTTCTACCCGCTGAATGCGAAGCCCGCGGCTCCGTAAGACCGTTTCCATCCCACGTCTCCCACCATGCAAACCCTGCCCCATACCCGCAGTTGCTATGTGTGCGGGTTGCAAAATCCGCTGGGGTTTCAGCTGGACCTGACGGAGGACCAGCAACGGGTGGAGACCCGGTTTCGCTTCAAGCCCGAGCATTGCGGTTTCCCCGGCGTCGTTCACGGCGGCCAGATCACCACCATCCTCGACGAATTGATGGCGTGGGCGGTGGGGGTCAGCACGAGGCAATTTGCTTATTGCGCCGAGCTTTCCGTGCGGTTTGTCCGACCGATCGCTCCCGGGGTGGAAATCATCGGCCGGGGAGAACTGCTCGAAAACAAGCGGGGACGCCTTTTCCTGGTCTCCGCCCGTCTCCTGAATGCCTCCGATGAACTGTTCGCCGAGGCGAATGGAAAATTTCTGCCCCTACCGGCCGAGGGGCAACGAGCGATGCGAAGCGAGTTTATCGAGGACCCTACGGCTGTTTTGGGACCGGCCATTTAGGCGCCTGCCAACTGAAGATTTCCCAGGCTTTCATTCCAGCTCCGGTGGCGGTAAGGGCAGTGTCCATCAAGACCTCGCATCCCTTGCGGTCCCGAGGAATATTTACGCTGCCACCGGCTTTTTGGCTCTTGGTGCCTTCTCGGAAACAAAGCGAATTTCGACCCTCTTATTGAGCACGGATGCAATCCGTTGGAGCATGGCCAACGAGTGACCATTGTAGTCGGCATCTTCGAGTCGAGAAATGACTGATTGGGTGGTTCCAATTTTTTCTGCTAGTTGAGCCTGCGAAAGTTTGGCTGCCGTTCGGAGGGTAAATATCTCAGTCGCAACCTGAAGATTTCCCCGTTCGGCTTCGATCAGGGCTTTGATGGATGGCTCGTTGCCCGTGATACGAGCCAAAATGGCCACGGCATCCGATGTTGTCTTGGTTGACCTCGTCGAATTCATCACAATTCCGCCTTGTAGGTGTGTCTTTCTGGGTCGCTTTCAGAGGCTCTTTTTCGATAAGCTGCCCGGTCGATCTCGACCGCTGAAATCGAATTATACCTTGCCAGTTAGTTGCGGCTTGTGTCACTTGAAAGAAATAGATTCCGTCCCCAATCTTTTGCCGATCCCGAGTGCGGCAACCCATGAATCGTCTCCACGTTCTCTGTCTGGCAGTCTTTGGGATGCTCGCCTTCCAACTCCCTGCGGTGGCCAATTCCGGGGCCGTCTTGGGAATAGCGGCCGGTCTTCACCTCGTCCTTGGGAATTTGCTGATTGGGGTGGGCGAAGGCCTCCTTCTGGCACAGATTTATCGTCTGAGTCGTTTGAAGTGCATTGCGACGATGATTCTCGCCAATTACTTCTCAAGCTGGATCGGAGGCCTGGTAATTCTGCCGGTCTTTCTGACGATACCGAAGGTTGACCTCAATAATGGCTGGTTTTGGTTTTGGGTGATGGTGGTGGTGGCCTACGCCATGACCTTGGTATTGGAATATCCATTCATCTACTGGCGCCTTAAGGGAAGGAAAAAGCGAGTCCGATCGAGCGTCGAGGCTTCACTGATCACCCAGAGTGCATCGTATATCGTGATCTTCGCTTGGTACTGGATGAATAGTCGGACAACGACATTCACCGAATTTGGCACTGTTTCTCCCGATCGGATGTCGATGCCCAAAGATGTGATCGTCTACTATTTTGATTCCGAGGACGGTGATGTTTACCAGGCACGTTTGAATGGAAGTCGGCGGCAAATGGTGTTTCAACTGACCGGATCGCGCCGAGGCGGTGACCTGTTTTTTGAGCCAGGTGATTTGGACACCAATCGCTGGAATGTGGCCGTCAATTTATTTGCCCCAATAGGCTTGGACTATTGGGGGCACCCCACTAATTGGCGTTCTGTCGTGGTTGGTTCCAATCTTCTTGCGGAGACGATTCCTCATTGGTTTGACGACGAAAGACATCCATATAATTCAGGACTACCGCACCCCTGGGGCTATGCCGGACAATTAGGAACTGCAACCAATAGTCCGGGGCGGCTCTATGTTGAACCTTCAGCCGGCGGTGGGATGTATGGATCGGTTTCCAGGAATTATCGCAGAATCCATTTTGCCTACAATTCACCCTTTGGCTCATGGAAGGTTCGGAATGCCGTTCGGCTACCGTCGGACCAAATCCTTTTCCAACTTGGCGATGACCAGATTTGTTTGCTGGATCCTGCCACGCGGCAGGTGGCACTGTTGTGGCGTGGGCGGTGTCCGCTGCCGATCCTCGAACTGGAACCTGGTGTCCAAACCCCGTAGGATGGCTTTTCGCTCCTTTCCCGCCTTGAACCTTGCGTACGACAACGGTGTGCTCACATCCGATGGATTGGGTTGGGCGCCGGGGATTTCGCCCCGACGGTCTTCCGAACCACCGAACGTGCAGTTTTCTGGTGGGTTGAAGCCAGGTGACTCGTGAAGATGACTTTGGTCAGTTAGGGAATGAGGCAATGGAGACATACTTTCTTGGGGCATACTGGTTGGACCGCAAAGAGTCCGTCGAGCAATGCAGCGAGCGGGTGCTTCGGCTTGTTTGCGCTCCATGCCCCGGACCACCGCACGCTGCTTGACCCCGTCGGCTTCATCCCAAGTGATTCGCAACATTTCGCTGGCGGCGTTCACCGAGCATTCCCGCAGCACGTCTATCGCCAGTCGCTCAAATAGCCGGGTGAACCGAGTGAACTTTTCCGCCCAAGGAACCGGAACCGTTTGGGAGCCATGCTTCTCGCAAATCACACGCGGTACTTCCGCTGCTAACCAGGTCTTGAACTGGCAGATGTCCAGTTGTCGCCAGCGTCTACGCTCCCACCCCTGAACGTGGGTTCGTTCCTGGCATTTTCCACACGCCCACACTTTCCGAATGCACTCCACCTCGACCTCGATTTCCGAGGCCTCCGGAATCAGTCGGACCGATTTTACCCGCCACGGTTCACTTAATCCCAAAATGTGACTATACGATTTGACGTCTTGCATGCCGGTTGTGCCTTCGTTTGCACGAACCCTCGGCTCCTTATTCCAACGCGTCAACGGCCAGCTAACCGAGCAGGGCGACGGGCTGCTGAGCTCCAGCTCGCGGCGCCCTGAGGATCGAGTGGTTCTCCACCAACCCGCTCGTCCACATCCATCCGCCCCAAAACCTCTTGACCGCTCATCCTAAGCCCTCCAGTTTCCCCCTAACATACCGGGGAACCTGAAAATGCAACCAAAGGGGGCGTTTTGAACCTTTATTTCCAATTCCTGACCCAAAACCAGACAACTGAGACGGCACTGTTGATGGAGTCTGTCACAACCTTCACGGACGGCCAACCGCTTAAAGGACGAGTCAAACTGTATGCTCAAGGGGCAATATCTCACTCCTCATTTACGGAAATCGGCGCTTTGGTCAGTCGAATGGCGAAGAGGCGTTTTAATGAATTGGAATTGACGCCAGACGTGTCTTGGCTCCGTTTAGGCGGCGGCCAATCTCATATCAAGTTCGTTGAGTGCACTCTTTCCGTTTCTCCTACTTGTGCGCTGTGGTTCCCGGCTGGCGAATGGAAAACCGATGGCGACCGCGCGAGCGATAATCGATATAGGACGGCCAAGAGCCATGAGGACGCTCTCGTTTTTCACCGCATAAGCAGAGAACCATCAGTTTTCTGCTTGCTTTTGGTGCTAGCGACCAATTTGACGAAAGACGCGCTGCTCGACGAGTGCGCTAACCGGCTGGCAAAGACATTACCCGAAAGCCTCGATAGGCTTCGCATCTTCGGTTGCTGCGATGTTGTGGAGCCAATCTTCATTCCTCAACTGAAAAAGAGCGTGGTGATGCCTCAGATTTTTCAAGTGATGAGGAAGGTGAAACCACCCGCATACCCAGAACTTGGTGAACGGTTCGAGTCTCTGCACCCTTTGATGTTCGGTTCGAGGCGGCTTTGCACTGGAATTAGCGATGCCTTGGGAAAGGAAGCGAAGCTGGTCACCGCGAACCGTGCCAGAGACTTTGCGGTAGTTCGTTCGGCTCCTACCTGTAATGAGGAATCAGCAAAGAAGCGCGTGGTGGATTGGTTGATAACCGGCACCGACAAGCTAACCTAACGGGCCTTTACAGCCTGTGACCGAGTGTCAGCCAAAGCTCCCTTTCGTTGAGACTGTAACCACTGATTTCCCTGTGAGACTATCCGCCTTCGCTCGGAGCTGCGGTGGGACAAGCAGCCTCAAAGTTTACAGACTCGACTCCGCTCCAAGATCAGTCTGGCCGCAAACCCCTCCCAGCGCAGCCGTGTCCCCGTTTTCCCTTGGCAAGCTCCGTGACCTGATCCGTTGCCGCCAGAGTTGGGTGGGGTCGCGCTGACGGTCATCAGTTCCTTAGTCTTTTTGTGCCGCTTACAATGAAATTGCGCCAGCGGGCACATTGAATTACACCTGCGACGGATCAAGCAGAATGAGTGGCATGAGTTCAAGCACGGTGGGTGGTGTGAATGTGGATTATGAGTATTATGTGCTGGGGCGGTTGGCTGGTGTGGTGGACAAGAGCTTGGGCGGGACGCGGCGGAGCAGTTACGAGTATGATGCGGTGGGGAATATGGCGTGGCTGAAATATCCCAATGGTGTGACCAATGTGTATCAATATGATGCAGTGAACCGGTTGAGCAATCTGGCGTGGAACGCGGGCACAGTGCAGCGGGCGAACTTTGCCTATGGAACCTCGCCCACGGGACAGCGGCTGAGTTTGCTGGAAACGGTGAATGGCGCGGGACGGAGTTACGGGTGGAAGTATGATTTGCAGTATCGCATGACGGAAGAGGCGGTGGATTTGGTGTCGAGCAGCAATGGGGTGTTGGATTACGGGTTTGATGCCGTGGGCATCTTCCCAGCCATTCTGTTGAATGATGCTCTGACCAATAACTTTCCGGGCGGAAAGTGCATCATCTCGGTCCAAGCCTTCGGGTACAGTTATCAGGCCAAGGTCGACAACCGGATTGCCGCAACCAACGGGTATGCCAGGTACTCCTCATAGCCATGAAGCTCAAAGTCACTGTCATAGCGTTCGCGATCGTCATCCTCTCCTGTTTCGCGACCTTGTTATTGCGCCATCAGTTTCTGCTGTCCCACAAGTCAGCGGCATCTCTCTCGATACAGCAGATACAGGCAGCGGTTCAAAAAGCCGGCGGGGACAAAGTTCTTCAGCAGGAAGCCGCAAAAGCTATCGCAGGCGCGGGTAGCCCCGACGTTACGAACTTTCCAACAATAAGTAGGATGGCCTCTTTAGTTGGAGGGACGATTGTTGATGTAGTGCCTAATGGCGGCGATGGAGTTGGCGTTCCGGCTCACGTTCTTATACGCCGGGGTTCTCACTTCGATTACCAGTTTATTTACATCTTTGGCACTGGGTCGGTGCCACCAACAAACAACCTTAAAATAGAGTTGATTAGCGGGACCATCTATTTTAGAAATACTGCCCAGTCAGGAAAGGGAATCCCCGCAAGTCCCTGATCTTCGGTTTAATCCGGTCTTTTTCGGGGTAGTTCAGCCGTCGTTACCAAATCCTCTACGATTTCAGTCAACCAAGTGTAGGCCTCTATCTTGGATCCTGCGTGACAGACACCGCCAGCGGGAAAAGGTTCGGGACAGTATCTACGGACCTATCGGATTGGGCTCCTTTTGAGCTGAAACCTCGGGAGCCTGAAGGAACCCTTGCCGCCCGCACTGGGAATGCTATCATTGATAGCACAATTCAGACTGGATGCCAGATGCCACAACTCATCGTCCGATAACCGGAGGAACAAGTCGTCCTGAAGCTCAAAGCGCAAGCGGGTGCCCGCGGCGTCTCCATGGAAGAGGAACATCGGCGGATCCTTCGCGAAGCCCTTCTCGGAATACCGGCCAGACGTCCCTCGTTCAAGGATGCCTTGCTCGCCATCCCCAAGGTCGGTGATGACAAGGATTTCGACCGGGGTCCACAGATCGATCGTATCCGTCACGGCAAGGACGTCTATCGCGATCTCGAAGGGGCGGTAGGCTGTGCGGATGGACTCCCCCACTGTACGTCGAAGGCATTACACTCAAGAGGAACGCGCCGGCCTGTTGACGGCCTACCACCAGAGCGGACTGACCCAGAGCGATTTCGCAGCACGGAATGGATTGAGCCTTTCCTGTTTGGGCACCTGGCTTCGGAAGTCGAGGGAGACGGGGCGGAGCTTGGATCCTCATCGGCTCGTTGAGTTGCCGGTCCATCTGGCGATGGGTTCAAGGCATCGCCCAACCTATAAGATTGGATTCCCTGGGGGTTCAAGTCTGGAAGTATCTGGCGGAGTCGACATCGCAGAGTTGAAAGAACTCTGCCAGGTCCTGCGTGAGTTATGATTCCAACCGGCCCAGCCACAAGAGTCTATCTATCACTGGGGACGACTGATCTTCGCAAGGGCTTCGAAGGCCTTGGCGACTTGGTTCGACATCGATTGAAGGAGGATCCGATGAGCGGTCATCTGTTCGTTTTCACGAATCGCAATCGGACTCGAATCAAATTGCTCTATTGGGACGGATCAGGAACCTGGCTACTGACCAAACGCCTGGCGAAGGGCCGGTTCAGTTGGCCGCAGGAAGAAGGCGCGCCAACGGCGACGGCGCTTCGAATACTTGCCGAGGAATTGACC
>CAITXU010000046.1 GCA_903896505.1 uncultured Verrucomicrobiota bacterium
CCTCCGTTGGATGTCCCTCCTTCGGAGGGACTTGCGTCCGGAGGGACGCGCTCCTGCAAGTCCCCAATCATTGCGGGGATCATCACCTCTCCCGTTCGAAAGGTACCGCGGGACGGAGTCCAGCCCTGTCGACAGGACTGTCTGCGCGACGGCAGTCGGTTTTTCTCTCGCGCCCATCGCAAAGCTACCCACACCGGACGAGACGTCCGGGCTCCCGGTAATGAGGGCTCCGCCCGGGAACGGGATCTATTCGACGGGGACAAGGTCTCCCACCCCTCATTTAATTGTCGCCACCCCTCCGATTTTCCCTCAAAACGACACCCATGCTCCCGCTGAAAACTGCCGCTGTACTGTGCCTGCTGACCCTGGTTGGGTTTGCCGCCCGTGCCTCCGATGACATCGTGATCGCTGATTTCGAGGGCGGCGATTACGGCCAATGGAAGGCGACCGGCGACGCCTTCGGGACTGGACCGGCCCAGGGCACACTTCCCGGCCAGATGGCGGTCACGGGATTTGCGGGGCACGGTTTGGTGAATTCGTTCCACCACGGGGATACCGGAGTCGGGACCCTGACCTCGCCCGCTTTCAAAATCGAACGGAATTACATCCGGTTCCTGATCGGCGGCGGCAAGAACCCGGAGACCACAGCCCTCCATTTGCTGGTGGACGGCAAGGTGGTTCGTACAGCCACCGGCCCCAACAATCAGGCTGGCGGTAGTGAACAATTGGGACCGGATGGATGGCTGGTGAGTGACTTGGTGGGAAAGACGGCGGTCCTCCAGATTGTGGACCAGGCCACCGGCGGCTGGGGACATATCAACGTCGACGACATAGTCCAGAGCGACCAGCGTCCCAAGGGACTGCTATCACCGGGGAAACGAACCATCCGAGTCACCCAGCGATTCCTCAACCTGCCGATCAAGGATGGTGGAGCCCATCGAAAGGTTACCATTTCCCTGGTACCGGAGTCTGGAAAAGACCACCTGGACCTCCAGCAGGCGTCGGCTCTCAAGGGAACTCCGGATTTTCTACCGGTGATCAACGATGTGGAGTTGGCGGACGGCACCCCGGATTGGTGGGCACCGATCGATGTCAGTCGGTATCAGGGGCAGTTGTTGTCGGTGGAGGTCGACAAGTTGCCGGAAGGTTCGACCGCACTTTCCTCCATGGAGTCTGGAGACAAGCCCAAGGGTCAGGAAAACCTCTATCAGGAGTCGTTGCGAAACCAGTTCCATTTTTCACCCCAGCGCGGATGGAACAATGATCCCAATGGAATGGTGTTCTACCGCGGGGAATATCACCTCTTCTTCCAACACAATCCCTACGGATGGAACTGGGGCAACATGCACTGGGGACATGCCGTGAGCCGGGACCTGGTACGCTGGACCGAACTTGGCGATGTGCTCTACCCCGACAAGTTTGGACCGATGTTTAGTGGCAGTGCGGTGGTGGATTGGGCCAACACCAGCGGGTTTGGAAAGCCGGGAAATCCCGCCCAGGTCCTGCTCTACACGGCGGCCGGTGATCCCACCGTCCAGTGCCTGGCCTATAGCACGGACGGACGGCACTATTTCAAGTACGACAAAAATCCGGTCGTGCCGCAGTTCACCGGGGGCAATCGTGACCCCAAGGTCCTTTGGCATGAGCCCAGCAAGAAATGGGTGATGACCTTGTTCGTGGAAACGAACCACTTGAACACGATTCATTTCCTCTCGTCGCCCAATTTGAAGGACTGGACCCTGATGAGCACGGTCGACGGGTTCTTTGAATGCCCCGACTTTTTTGAGCTGCCCATCGATGGAAATTCCGCGAACAAGAAATGGGTGCTCACGGCGGCCAGCAGCGAGTACATGGTGGGCACCTTTGACGGCACGCGTTTCACACCCGAGACAGCGAAGCTCAAGGGGCATCTCGGACGCGGATTCTACGCCGCCCAAACCTTCAGCGATATTCCCGCCAAGGATGGTCGGCGCATTCAAATCGGCTGGTTCCAGACCGAGACCAAGGGAATGGCCTTCAATCAGGGCATGACCGTTCCCCTGGAGCTCAAACTGACAGCCACCACCGACGGTCCCCGCCTGACCTGGACACCGGTGCGGGAGCTGGAAAAGCTCCGGGGCAAGTCGCAAAAGATCTCGGCACGAACCCTGCAACCGGGTGATGCGAATCCCATCGCTGCGTCGGAGTCCGATACCCGGGAAATCCGGGCCGAAATAGAACCGGGGGCTGGGAGTGAAGTCACCTTCAACATTCGGGGGGCAGCGATTGTTTATAATGCCTCGAAACAGGAGCTGACGGTCAACGGACAATCGGCCCCCGCACCCCTGCGAGCCGGAAAGCTTCGTCTGACGGTCCTGAGCGATCGGGCGGGCTTGGAAGTGTTTGCCGGTGACGGCCTGACCTATATTCCGATGCCCTATATTTCCAAGGCCGACGATCACCGACTGGAGCTCAAGGTCGCAGGCGGATCCGCCAAAATCGTTTCCCTCAAGGTCTACAATCTCAATTCGATCTGGAAATAGTAGATGGGCAACGATCGGACATGCAGCATGGAATGATGGAGCTTGATACGGCCTATCCAGCGCGAATTCGCCGGATTCTGGGCGAATTGGGCATCCCCGAGGATTATGGTGCCCGCCGACAGCTGGAGCTGCAACCCGAGGAGACCGACCTTGAAACCGCCAGGGTCCTGACGGATGGACGTCACCTACGGCTGAGCCGCACGGTCCTTCCGGCGTGGCAGGGGCTGGCGGCAGCGGCTGCCAGCGATGGCATTTCGCTCCTGCTCATCTCGGGGTTTCGGGATGTGGACCATCAGCGCGCCATCATCGAGGGAAAACGGGCTCGGGGAATTCCGCTCGACGAAATCCTGCGGGTGAATGCCGCTCCAGGATACAGCGAACACCATACGGGGCGCGCCGTGGACATTGGCACGCCTGGATGTCCACCCCTCACGGAAGCCTTTGAACAGACGCAGGCCTTTCAGTGGCTGAGTCGGCATGCGGCCGGGTTTGGTTTTCGCCTCAGCTATCCCCGGGGTCATCCCCACGGTTTCATTTATGAACCATGGCATTGGATGGCTGCCGCCCCGGTCGTTCGTCCTGAGTGACCGGTAATTAGTTGCGTTGGAACACCCGGGAACGGAATTTGGGCCGGATGATGAGGGTACGGGTCAAAATCTGCGGTCTGACGCGCAAGGGCGACGTGGCCATGGCGGTGTCTGCGGGCGCTGATGCCCTGGGATTTGTTTTTGCCCCGGGCAGTCCCCGTCGGCTGACGGCATCGGATGCCGCCCCGCTCGTCCGAAGCATTCCCCCGTTGGTCACCGGCGTTGGATTGTTCGTCAATGCCCCGGCAGCAGAGGTCGATGAAACCCTTCGGGTCACAGGACTTCGAACTGTGCAGTTCCATGGGGAAGAGTCGCCCGACTACTGCGCCCGATTTCGAGGAAAGGTGACGGTGATCAAAGCCTTTCGCATCCGCGACCGCAACAGCCTGGAGGGACTGCACGCCTACGCCGACACCACGGATGGATGGCTGCTGGATGCCTATTCGCCCGATTCCCATGGGGGTACGGGACAGCAATTCGATTGGAGCCTGGCGGAAGCGGTCCGGAAGCTTTCGCACCCGATCCTCGTGGCAGGCGGATTGAAGCCGGACAATGTGGGAGATGCCATCCAACGCTTCCGGCCCTATGCCGTGGATGTCTCCAGCGGGGTCGAATCATCTCCGGGGCAGAAGGATTCGGCCCGCGTTGCGGCCTTTGTTTCGGCGGTTCGGTCGGCGAATTTTCCGACTTTCGATTCCCCGGCGATGTCGTAACTTTGACGGATGACAGGACCCGCACTGGCGACCGCGCCGGAACCCGCCACGGTACCCGATGCCCACGGGCGTTTCGGCCCCTATGGCGGACGGTACGTGCCGGAAACCTTGATGTTTCCGCTCCAGCAATTGGAGGAGGAGTATTTCCGTGCCCAAAAAGACCCCGAATTCCAGCGGGAACTCAGCTATTACCTCCGCGAGTTCTGTGGTCGTCCCACCCCCTTGTATCTGGCGGAGCGGTTGACCAAGGAATTAGGCGGGGCCCGGGTTTACCTCAAGCGCGAGGACCTTCTTCATACCGGCGCTCACAAGATCAACAATGCCATCGGCCAGGCCCTGCTGGCCAAGCGGATGGGCAAAACGCGCGTGATTGCCGAGACCGGGGCCGGACAACACGGCGTGGCCACGGCCACGGTGGCGGCGATGTTTGGCTTTCAGTGTGTCATTTACATGGGCGCGGTCGATTGCGAACGGCAGGCGTTGAATGTCTACCGGATGAAAATGCTGGGGGCCGAAGTCGTTCCCGTGCACGCCGGACAAAAGACCCTCAAGGAGGCGGTCAACGAGGCCATGCGCGATTGGGTGACCAACGTCCGTCACACCCATTATATCCTGGGAACGGCCTACGGTGCGCACCCGTACCCGGTCATGGTCCGCAATTTTCACCGGGTGATTGGCGACGAAGCCCGTCGACAAATCCTGGAGTGCGAGGAGCGTTTGCCGGACCTGCTCATCGCCTGTGTGGGTGGTGGTTCAAACGCCATCGGACTCTTTTACCCCTTCCTGGGGGATGCCAGCGTGAAGATGCTGGGGGTCGAGGCCGGTGGTGAAGGAATCATTCCCGAGCGCCATGCGGCCCGCTTTCAAGGGGGCTCGTTGGGCGTCCTTCAAGGAACCCGCAGCTACATCCTTCAAGATGCGTTTGGCCAGATTCAGTCGACCCACAGCGTGAGTGCCGGCCTGGACTATGCCGCTGTGGGACCTGAGCATGCGTTCCTGCGGGACAATGGTCGGGTCGAGTACGGCTACGCCACGGATGATCAGGCGCTCGCTGCCTTTCTCCGACTCGCCCGCATCGAGGGAATCATTCCAGCCCTGGAAAGCGCCCATGCGGTTGCCGCCGCCATCGACATCGCCCCGACGATGAGCAAGGACTCCATCATCATCGTGAACCTGTCCGGTCGCGGCGACAAGGATGTGGCCCAGGTGGTGGCCAAGACCGGGATTCAACTCCCCCAATAGTACGTCGCAGCCGAGGAGTTTTTGTCGCCCCCAAAAACTTCGGGAGAGGTGCTCCCAATCAACAGCTCTTCTCCTCACCGATCGATTCGTTTGCAACCTATTGAATCAAAGCCACCTCGGTAGGACGATCCTCCCGGTGAGCCGCGGCGGTCCGTTCCACATCCGTCACGCGATACAGCTCTGCCTCAGCGCCCCGAAATTGAACCACAGAGAGCTCAGAGAGCACAGAGGAAGAAGGATTCTTTTGGTCCTGGTCGACTGGCGAACGGGTCAGGCAATGCCCAGACGACGGTGGTCAAAATCGAATTTGGGACTTGTCCCGCCATTGCGGGACAAGTCCCAAATCCATGCAGGATCACTACCCTTCCCGTTCGAAAGGCACCTCGGTAGCGAGGCTGCCGATCCGAAGGCGGTCCAGACCACACCGACCACGTGAATCATCCGAATCTGGCCGTAGGTGCTCTCATCCATGCACGTGAGGAGGTCGTGCTTGGACTTAAGACGATCGAATTAGAGTTTCCGGGTCTGAGAAAAGCTGCCTCAGACCGTCCGGTCCCACCGGTTCCTTCATCATCCAAGGGACGATGACCGTCTTGCGGGAATGGAACTCCGTCACCTCTCGGATGAACGTAAGCTCGCCCTTGGCCCTGATCATCAACAGAGGATCACTCAGGGAGGTCTTTGCGAAACTTTGGTTGATGACCCAGGCAAACGGCTCGATTCCGGCGCGCCGGAGATCGGTTTGCAACATGGCCGCTTCGTGAACTGGCGTCGGTTCAGGCAAGGTGACCACCAGGACCCGGGTAAAATGAGGGTCGCGCAAACGCGGTAGGAGTTCCCGGACCTCCTCCGGAAGATCGCTGGCCCGTTTGGCGATTTCGCGGTGGTACGATTCAGTGGCATCCAGAAGCAGAAGCGTGTGTCCGGTGGGCGCGGTATCGAGCACCACGTAGCCGTCCTGTCCCTGGGCAACCGTTCGGGCAAAGGCGCGAAAGACGGCAATTTCCTCGGTGCAGGGAGATCGGAGGTCTTCTTCCAGGAGTGCACGACCGCTGGCGTCCAGATTCCGACCTGCCGTCGCCAGGACGTTGGCCACGTACCGCTGCGTCTCCGCCAACGGGTCAATGCGGTCGACGACGAGACCAGGTATCTGTCCCGCCGCAGCTGCCACATGGGCTGCCGGGTCGGTCGTACTGAGGCAGACCTTGAGTCCACGGCGTGCGAGCTCTGCGGCGATGGCGGCGGCGATCGTCGTCTTGCCTACCCCGCCTTTACCCATCGTCATCACGACACCCCGTCCTTCGACAGCCAAATCGTTGACCAGATCCACCAGCGAAAGGCCGGTCGATAGCGACGCGAGCGGCCCTTCCACGGCTGTTGCCGGAGGCGGGACCGAGCTGTCGGTCAGTGCTCTCAAGGCGGCCAGGCCCACGAGATTATTGGACCGCAGCAACACTTCAAAAACCGGTATGCGGGCAAGAAATGATTCGGCACCGGCGAGAGCAGCAGCCCCGCGTTGCTCCAGTGCCTGGGCGATTGGATCGATCCCAACCGCGTGAAACACGCCGTTCAGGATGAGTTTCTGGTTGTGAATTCCCAATGCCGCCAACTCATGGCTGGTTCGTTCTGCCTCTGAAAGAGAAGCGCGTTGAGGTCGACTGACCAGGATCAGTTCCGTCTGCACCCCGTCTGCGAGGCTCGCCACTGCGTCAGCGTACACCTCCCGCTGCGCCTCGAGTCCCGCGAGCGGGCCAAGACACGAGGCTCCAGACGAGTTGGAAGCGATGAATCCAGTCCAAGCCCCGGGGAGCGATAGCAATCGCAAGGTGTGTCCGGTCGGGGCGGTGTCGAACAAGACATGATCGAAGCCTGCGGTCGCCCTTGGGTCCCCAAGCAACTTTGAGAATTCGTCAAAGGCTGCGATCTCCATGGTGCAGGCCCCGGAAAGCTGCTCCTCCATGCTGCGGAGAAGGGCCTCCGGCAGTATTCCTCGATACGGGCCAACCAATTTTTCACGATAGGCATGCGCAGCAGCCGCTGGATCGATATTCAGTGCGGCCAACCCCGGAGCGCCGGGAACCTCGGTCGCGCGGCTGGAGAGTCGAACCCCCAGCACTTCGTCCAGGTTGGACGCAGGATCCGTACTGACCAAAAGGACCCTCTTACCCCGGTCCGCCAGCGTGATGGCAGATGCGCAGGCCATGGAGGTTTTACCAACACCCCCCCTTACCGGTGAAAAACAAAAACCGTGTTGGAGCCTTCAACAAATCCTGCAACGAGGCTCGGGTGGGAATGATCACGATTTCAGCAACACGAACTACCACTACAACAACTGGATTCTTCCGGTGTCGGATCGGCGGTCGGCGAAAACCCAAACAGGGCCGCGAGCTCGGGTCGATCCGGGTAGCGACCCGCGACCACGACCTTTCCGCCGCTCAATACGAGCGGAAGCGCCGCCTCCCCCCGTTCCGTCAGCAGGTCACGCACCAATGGATTCGCTACAAATGCTGCCGCATCTTGGGAAAGGTTGTGGCGTTGCACTGGAATCCCTTGCGATTTCAGCCACGCAATATCCGAGGCGAATTGGACCAGCATCGGGTCCACCTCTGGACCGCAAACCCCGCTGGAACAACACATGGCCGGATCGAAAACGTCCAGACGCTTCGACCTTGGCTCGAATCGGATGGCGGAAGGGTTGAATGGAATACTCGTCGCGCTCATGAGTTTGGGCGGGATTTGAATTGATCGCGACGACCTTCGGCATAAGCCGTAAACACGCGGGAGATTTCGTCGCGAACCCGGCGAAACACCACCAATTTTTCCTCCTCGGTTCCCGTCGCATGCGCGGGATCATCGAAGCCCCAGTGATGACGGTTCACTTGTCCTGGAAATAGCGGGCACGCTTGATCGGCGTTGCCACAAACGGTGATGACGGTTTCCACCGGCTGGTTCAGAAAATCGTTCATGTGCTTGGACCGATGACCAGCGATATCGATGCCAATCTCCTTCATGACCTGGATGGCCAGTGGGTGAACATAGCCGGCCGGTTTGGAACCGGCGCTCTCGACCGTCAGGAGTTCCCCAGCGGCTGCACGGAGAATTCCCTCAGCAAGATGGCTGCGGCAGGAATTTCCGGTGCAGAGAATCAGGACGGTCGGTTTGTTGTGCATTGAATTCACGGTGTTTTCTTCTTGGTGGTTTTGGTCGTTGATTGGCCGCCGCAAACGGCGTCGGCAACCCAGCAGCATTCCGGTTGCAAGCTCTTCAACTTACGCAAGTCGTCGCGAAAGATCGGATGCGTGGGCAGGCAGTCCTGCAAACAGCGCAATTGCCAGTCGAGTTCGGGCGAAGGAACTGCCGGAAGCGAATAAATCATCCACTGTTCGTGCCGCCGGGCTTCGACCATTCCCCGCTTGCGCAGGTAGGACAGATGCTTCGAGACTGCGACCTGCGGCAAGGCAAGGAGGTCCTGAAGATGACAAACGCACAACGGCCCCTGCGCGAGCAGATGGACGATGCGCAGCCGCGTCTCGTCACACAGGCAGTTATAGACCTCGATCAGTTGCGGAGTTTGCATTCCCATTTTTGGAATATACCTACGAATGCATATACGTCAAGATCTCTCCAAATAGCCGTTTTTCTTTCCACCGATGCCATCCAAATCCAACTCATTGAATAAGAGCCCCATCGGTAGGGCGAAGCTCCTGCTGAGCCGCGGCGGTTCGAACAAACCTCGGGACCGCACCGATTTTAGTCTGCCGAGTGACCCGAACCCGGGGGTAAGGAATCCAGTGCATCGTGTGGATTCCTCTGTTCTTCGTGTCTTCGCGGCTTCGTGTGAAAAAATCTCGTTCGACGCATACGAAGACGCGAAGGCGCGAAGAAGCATGGACATGTAAAGAGAACGGGAATCGAAAGCTTGCAGGAGCGGTCCTGCAGAATCAGCGTGGTTTGAACCGCCGCGGCTCGGCAGGAGCCTCGGTCCTGCGGACGGCCTATGGGCTTCGCCTTTGCGAAACTGGTTTCATTCGAACCGCCACGGCTCGGCAGGAGCCTCGCCCTACCCATAATTTCCTGAATCACGAGGCCACATTTATATCGTTTCATTAATCCTCACAACTGCGATTTTGGGGCAGGAACGTCCATGCCATGGCGTGGCGGGTCCGTGAAGACACCAGCACGTCACCGTTTGACCTTGCATACTGGCTTCAGTTTGGTTTGCCCGGTTGATTGACATCGATTGATTGGATTCCTACCGTTTAAAGAACATGAATCCCGAAGTTCCAAACAGTGTGACGATCAGCGCTCAACCGACATTCGGGGAGATGTTCGTGGCTTCGATGACCATCATTGCCTATCAGGGGTGGCTAATGCTCTTACACGCGATCTTCCCGCTGATGGGAATATCCTTGTTGTGGATACAGCTCCTGGTTGATCGCTTCACTGTTAAAGGTATCGCCCTCGCCCTTCCTGCGTTCTTCTTCACGCCTTTTCTCCAATTGTTTCTTATTTGGTCCTCCCGCAGTCGCAACAAAATAGACCGGGGACCTTACATCTATCGTTTTGATTCCGAGGGGATGCACGTGGGCGGTTTGAACTTTCAATCGACGATTCGATGGGCTGCGATTCCTCGAATTCGCCTCTCAAAGCGATTCCTGTTGGTATTTATCACGCCCACAAAGGCCCACGTGATTCCGCTCAGGTCACTGACCGTACCCGAAGACCTTTCACGACTTCGCAGTATTGCCAGCGTGCACACCGATTTCCGATGACGTATTCGAGCCTGTGCGGGACCGACCCGGTTGGCGCCTATGTTGGTGGTCAACAGGATCAGTTGAACATTTCTTTGAACAAAATACGTCTTCGCTCATCCAAGGGGTCATGATTATTGCAGGATCAGGCCCATCTTCTGCCCATCAGCCGCTTCCAGGAAATAGAATTGCGCGCTTTTGTTATGGTGGTAGATCTGCTGACGTCCGTCGCTTGATCCCACTTGAATCCTCCATTTCCGTTCGACGGTGATCCATCGGCTGTCGGACGGGTTAGCATCCAACGACCTATAAAACTAAGTGCACCATGTCTGCAATTCACTTCGACCAAATCCAGGGAAACATCTTCGGCGGCTTCAGCAAAGACCATGCCGCCTTCATTTTACTGGAAATCAACGACCCCGCTGCGGCTCGTGCGGCGCTGAACCCAGGCCCTAGTGCGAAGCCCAATATCGTGAAGGACACTGAAGAGAGTAGTAGCAAGGAAGTCCTTCGATTCAATGCACAATTCAAGGCTTTAAGACGGCAGGGAGTTCCAGAGGGCTCCATCAGTGCCACCTGGACCAATGTGGTTTTCACCGCATCGGGATTGAAGAAGCTCAATGTCCCTGGAAGTAACAGCTTCCCCAAAGCGTTCCTCGAAGGTATGGCCGCTCGCGCCGATTACTTGGGTGATACCGGCGATAGCGCCCCCGATTGCTGGAATAACCTGCCCGATCAACCCAAACCTGATCGGTCCAAACCCAATTGGTCCAAAATTGACCTGATGATTCTTGTGGCGTCCGACGATGAATCGCAAGTCTCCGAGACGGCCGGGACTTCGGGTAGGCTGTCCACCTATTTGACAAAGCTTTTCGACAGCAGCTCAGGGCTGACTGTCCTTGGTGTGATTCATGGGGAAACCCGGGAAGACCAGGCGGGTCACGAACACTTTGGGTTCAAGGATGGCGTCTCCCAACCGGGCATTCGCGGTGTCACACCCTCCGATGAGCCTGTGGCCAATCCGAATCAGGGCAACCCGGGCCAGGACCTTTTGCATCCCGGCGAATTTGTCATTGGTTATCCCCGCCAGATTCCGTCCGCTCGAGAAGGCGTCGATGGCCCCAACCCTGATCCGGGAGTCATCGCGGGCCAAAACTTCTACGATTCCGACCCTGCCGAATCACGTGTTGCACTCCCCGCATGGGCCGATCATGGCTCCTTCCTGGTTTTTCGACGACTCGCCCAGGACGTTCATGCGTTCCGCTCCTATGTCACCGAAACTGCCACCCAATTGGGTATCAGCCCGGAACTCTTTGGTGCCAAGTTGGTCGGTCGCTACGCCAGCGGTGCCCCGTTGCAAAAGCCGAAGTATTTTGCCGGCTCCACTTCCTGGCCGCCCTTGACCGACCCGGCGACCTTCAATCCCGATCTGGCCGATTCGGATTCCCTGAATAACGATTTCGAGTATGATGATGACCAGGATATCATTACCGTTCCCCGCGCCGCCCATATCCGCAAAGCGTATCCTCGAAATCAAGTTCCCCAGCAGGAAGCGGGTATCATGAATCCGGCAGGTGACGATGATTCGGAGGCGGAAAGTCGAACCCAAACTCACCGGCTGCTTCGTCGCGGAATTCCCTTTGGGAAGTCTCTTTGGGCGCCTGACGGGGGCGGACTCGATGATCCCCGCGGACTTCTCTTCTTTGCCTACCAAAGCGATATCGCGCGTCAATTTGAGTTCGTCCAGCATTCATGGGTCAACGACGCGGATTTTCCTCAGCCGGGGGATGGCAAGGATCCGATCATCGCTCAGGATCCGACACCCTCTCCCATTTCCGGTTGCCCGTTTCACGTCACCCAAAAGGCGGGTACCTGTCCTGTGGATATCAAGCGCTTCGTCAAAACCCGGGGAGGAGCCTACTTTTTCTCCCCATCCATCGATGCCCTCAAAGATCTGTTGGCCCCTGACCGGGTTGCTTCGATGAAAGTAGCCCGCGCCGCTGTTTAAGGAAAAGTGGCATCGACCTGATATGAGTCGTGACGCCGATCCATCGAGGTCGGCGTCACAATTCCCCGCTAGTTCTTTCTAATTGGTCCCAGCCAGGAACGGGACGCACGCGAACCGGGGAAAGCTTACTCGCTTTTGAAGAGAAGTGGAGCTACCTCCACCAGTTGCCGACGCCAAAAGGCAAAATTGTGACGTCCATTTTCAGCCGCGAAAACATGGTGGATAGAGTGACGATCGAGCAGGGCGGACAGGGATTGATTGGAATCGAAGGCTCCATCCTGTCGACCGCAACCGATCCATAGGAGCTTTAGCTTTCGATTCGTGGAGTCGGGTGCTTCCAGCACGGCTTTAAAGCGCTCGTCGAATTGGGACGGAACGGCGGCGCTAAAGGCACCGATGGAGCCAAATCGCTCCAAGTGACCCAGCCCGATTTGCAGGGCCTGCCCGCCGCCCATCGAGAGGCCGACCAAGGCGCGATGGGTGCGGTCGGTCTTGACGTGATAGTCCCGTTCGACCGATGGCATGACTTCCTGCAATAGGTACTGCTCGAACAGGGCGTTATTGTTGGTTTGGGGCGCGTCGAAGGGGACGGCATGTCCCCACGGCATGACGATCAGCATCGGTTTGGCTCGCGATTCGGCGATCAGATTATCCAAGATGAAGTTGGCTTTACCCACATCGCTCCAACCGAGTGGGGTATCGTTGCTTCCGTGAAGGAGATAAAGGACGGGATATCGGGTGGACGCGCCGGGTTTGTATCCGGGCGGGGTGTAGACGACGAAAAACCGGGTGTCACCCAGGCACGTGGACTTCGACCAGTGGACTGTGAGCTGACCGTGAGGGACATCTCGTGCCTCCCAAAGTTCCGGTGGATTCCCAGGAACCGACACCAGGCTGGCCGAGGTGCGCGCGCGTAATTTGACCCGGGGGTTGACCGGATCGGGGGTGGTGACGCCATCGATGGTGACGGTATAGATTGAAAGTCCCGGCTCGATCGACGGAATGGTCAGACTCCAAACACCGCGATCATCCTTCGACATCGGTTCGGGTGTATTGGGAGCCATCCAATCTCCCCAAAGTCGCACGTCCGAAGCCTTGGGGGCCAGCACGCGAAAGGTTACCTGGCGATCGGGATGAACATCGGGGGAAACGATGGGGATATCGCCCGCTTGAACCAACCGAGCGCAGACACCTATCCACCAGAGTTTCCTGAGAGCAAATCGAATCTTCATGATCATACTTTTAATCCAAAGCCACGTTCTTTCACACCGTAGCGCAGACAATCCTGTCTGCTGTATCGCCGACTTTCCAGTCGGCTGGGCTGGACCCCGTTCCAAGGCACCACGACTCGCCGACGGCCGTGCAGGTTTGAAAACCTGCGCTCCGCCAGATGGCCGCCGGTCTGCCTGTCCGGTTCATGGACTCGATTCACGTCCGATTTTGGCGGCCCTTGCTCTCCTGGAACGTGTCACGGTCGGGTAGAGTTAGCGCCGACTGACGTGCGGCGGCTACGGGGTTGGGATAGGCCCTTCGAGGTGGTTCTTGAGAGACTCGTTGACCAGCCAGTTCCAGCCCTCAAGGAAACTTGCCCGCGAAAACTGGGGTTCTTTCGGAAAGGTCTCCAAGCCGGTCTGAGTGAACTTCAGCCGGGTCTTGTCCCCTTCGGCGAACAACTCGTATGTGATCGTGGATTCACCCTCGACTCCTTCATACCGCCACGTGAACGCCAGGCGACTCTCAGGAACCACCTCCGTGATGCGGCATTGATTGACCACTTTCTGGCCTTCGCACTCCACCGTAAAGCCAAAATCGAATCCCACACGGGATTCAAAGGCAGGCAGGTGAAAGAACCATTGGCGAATGGCATCCAGTTGGGTGAGTGCGGTCCAGACCCGGGTGACGGTTGCGTTGAAAGTCCGTTCGAGGACCAACGGTTCGGGGTCAGGAATGGGAGTCATGGTTCTCCTTGGATTTGGTCGTTTTGGTTTGAATCGTTTGGGGTTTGTTGTCCAAACGGTCAAACCTTTTCGCGGTCGGTTCTCCTTCGTCTGGGTCCTCTTTGGACTTCCCCGTAGGATGCGTGGGCTTCGTCACGATGGTCCGGGCCTTCAGCCCTCGATGGAGCACTTCTGGACCGCCTAGGCCTTCGGCGTAGGCTGGGATGGAGCCGGGCCGTTGGCCCTTCCCAAAACCGGTTTCGAAGTCGGAGCTGCCGGACGAACGGGCGAGGCCCTTCGCCTGCAACGGTGGTCGAAATCGATTTGGGGACTTGCATGAGCGCGTCCCTCCGGACGCAAGTCCCTCCAAAGGAGGGACA
>CAITXU010000047.1 GCA_903896505.1 uncultured Verrucomicrobiota bacterium
ATATCCGAAGGTGCGGTCCTCGATTCGAGTGCCGTTGATGACTTCAAAGGACCACTGGGCGCTATTGAAGCTCTCGCCTCCTTCCACCGGCGTTACTATCGCGGTGACCCGGTAAGTCCCCATCTGGTCAATTTCAAAGATGGGCGCTAGATCGTACTTGATGGTGCCCACCGTGCTTTGCTCGAGGGTGAAGACACCGCTGTCGCTGACATCCCCAATCCGTTTAACAACCCCGGATGGCACCTTCTCCACCGAGAAATTCAACCATCCCGCCCACTGTCCCAGCTTCAGTGGCGACCCGGTCAAATTGCCGATACGGACGGAAAGTGGAATGCTTTCGGACGGCAAAAAGCGTTTTTGCGGGCACCGAAGCTCGACCTCCACCTGAGCCTGTACTGACAGAGCCAGCAGCACCCCAAGAAGGACAACGGTGGATTTCATGGGGGAAACCTGCTGGTTGGCAGCCTGCTTGGCAAGCCGCCTGAGCCCCAGCGAACCCGGTTGAGATCAGACGGACGCAGCTTGGGAGCGTGCGAGGTCCGTTTTTCTCTGATTCAGACTCCGGAAAAACTCAAAACCTTCGCGGACACGCCGGACCAGAATGCTCTTGTCTTCGAGCATCGTCTTGACAATGCGCAGGATCGGACCCGGACGTAGGTAGTACTCCCGATAGAAGCGATCAACAGCCTCGAAAATTTCGTCTCGCGAGAGATCGGGGTACTCCAAGGTCGATTGCTGAAATCCGTCGGTATGGACGATGTCGGTTTTATCTTTTTTGGCAAACCATCCATTTTGACGGGCCATTTCGTAGAGTTCCGTACCCGGATACGGGGCGGCGAGAGACACCTGAAGGCTGAACACATCCAATTCCTTGGCGAAATCGATGGTCCGTTGGATGCTCTCCTTGGTTTCCACCGGGAGTCCGAGAATGAATGTGCCGTGGATAACCACATCCGCCTGATGACAGGCCTTGGTGAATCGGCGCATTTCGTCCATGGTCACTCCCTTTTTGATGCGGGTCAGAATATCCGCATTACCCGATTCATACCCCACCAGGAACAGACGCAGTCCGGCATCCTTGAAGAAGCTGATGGTGTCGTAATCCAAGTTGGCACGGCTATTGCAGGACCAGGTCAGGCCAAGGGGTGCCAGTTTACGGGCGATTTCACGCGCCCGGGGTAAATTAGCCGTGAAGGTGTCGTCATCGAAAAAGAACTCCTTCACCTGCGGGAATGCCTGCTTCATGTAGGACATCTCGGCAGCGACATTTTCCGCCGACCGCACCCGGTACTTGTGACCCCCGATGGTTTGGGGCCAGAGGCAGAAGGTACACTGGGCGGGGCATCCACGGCCCGTGTAAAGACTGACGTACGGGTGAAGCAGGTAGCCGATGAAATAATTCTCGATCTTGAGGTCGCGCTTGTACACATCCGCCACCCACGGGAGCGCGTCCATGTTGTGGATCAATTCGCGTTCGGGGTTGTGGATGATCTTGCCGTCCTTGCGAAAGCTCAAGCCGGCAATGGTCTCGATGGGGCGGTTTTCGCAGACTTCTTTACAGGTGAAATCAAATTCCTTTCGGCCCACCCAATCAATCGCCGTCGACGCCTTCAAGGTCTCTGTCGGCAACACGGCGGCGTGAGCCCCGACAAAACCGATCTTGGTCTCCGGACGACGCTGTTTGATGGCCTCGGCGACTTTGGAATCGTTTTTCAGCGAAGGAGTCGAGGTGTGAATGATGACGTGTTCATATTTCACCGCCTCATCCAGGCATTGCTGGATGCCGATGTTGTGCGGCGGACAGTCCAGCAGGCGTGAGTTCGGAGACAAAGCCGCCGGTTGAGCCAGCCAGGTGGGGTACCAGTAGGAGGTGACCTCACGGCGAGCTTGGTAACGGGAACCGGCACCTCCATCGAATCCATCGAAGGAGGGGGGAGACAAGAATAGGGACTGACTCATAAAAACAAGCAATGGGACGGCCGGCAATCAACTCTCCGACCTGAACTGCAATTAGGAACCCTGCGGCCGAGCCGCCGATTTATCGACTAAAACTACTCCGGCTTGACCTCAATGCGAGAGTTGTCACGCAATTTTGCAAGGAGCTCTTCCCGTTGGTTGGAGCCTGTCGCCGCGGTGCTGGGGGCATGATCGTGGTCCCCATTTCGTTGGTAGACCGACCGGGCACCGGCCAAAGCCTTGTTGACCGTCGACTTGGCCTCCGCCAAATGACCCTTGCCCATGCTAAACCCGTTGAACGCCTGAACGGTACCGCCTTCAACCACCCGCTTGGGTCTGGCGCTGAAATTGAATTTCAAGTTGAGCCAGGTATCCAGTGGTCGGCTGCTGAGGGCGCCCGACGGCTCGTAGCCGCAGTGCATCATGCAGTTCTCACAACGCGGGTCCCGCGCAACACCCTGAACCACCCCGTAATTGTCCCATTTGACCGAATCCAGCATCGTTTGATACCGGTCGAAGTGTCCCAGCTTCTCATCGGTCATGACGTAGCAAGGTGCCTTCCAGCCCTTCACATTAAAGGTCGGGATGGCCCACGCAGAGCAGGTCAAGTCCTGTTTTCCAGCAAGGAAACGGTGGTAGACGGGGGTTCCAAACAGCGTGAAGAGTTTGCCCCACTCCTCAATGTTCTTGAATTTCTCGCGAGTCAGGTCCCGGGTGAGGAAGAAGTCCTTGGGGTCCTTGCCCAACCGTTTGACCATGTCCTTCTTGGCGGCGTCGTAGTCGTAGCCAGGGGAAATGGTATGCCCATCGACATCGAGAAACGATAGATAGCGGAACATCTGTTCGATCTCAGCCATGTCGGTTTCCTTGTAGATGGTCGTGTTGGTGGCGACCTGATACCCTAGGATTTTGGCCATCCGGATGGCGGCGATGCACTCCTTGAAAACACCCTCTCGTTCGACAATGAGGTCGTGGGTGTATTCCAAACCGTCCAAATGCACATTCCAGTACATCCACTGGGATGGAACAATGACCACCTTCTGCCGGGCTGCGGCATCAGCCGAGCGGATGGCCTCAGCTTCTTTTTCGGTCACCAGTTGCTCGGTCACCAATTGCTGGAGCCTTGACTCCATCTCCGGTGAATAGTGGACCGTCAGGTAGTCGCGCATTTTTTTGCGCATGAACATCCCGTTGGTGCAGATGTAGATAATCCGACCCTGATCGGTGAGACCCGCGACCAGTTCCTCGATTTTGGGATAAATGAGGGGCTCCCCGCCACAAATCGAGACCATCGGCGCATCGCAATCGGAGGCCGCTTCGAGACATTTCTCGATCGGCACCATGTCCTTGAGACTGGTTGAGTACTCGCGGATGCGTCCGCATCCGGTGCAGGTCAAATTGCAGGTGTGCAGCGGTTCGAGCTGCAGGACCATGGCAAAACGAGGATTGCGCTTGAGGCGCTGCTTCGTGATATGGCCGGCAATCTTAAGGGTAAGCGCTAATGGAAAACGCATGACAACCCGCTGAGCATAGAGTGGTGACGGGGCAGGGCAACTGCTATTTGACCCTTGGGCAGCAGAATGCCTTGTCGCTAGAGTGTCGGGGTGACCACTTCGTCCGGCATTCTCTTTCTTCTCGCGAGCACTCTCGCGATGTCGATTGGCTGGAGTGGCTCCTCACCCATGACCGATTCGTTTGAACCTGAAGTTCGCGCGTTTGAATTCCTCGACCGAACCCGTTCGCTTCCGTCAAATCCCGTCCTTTTTGTCGGCAGTTCCAGCATCCGTCTCTGGCCCAACCTGCCAGCGGCTTTCCCTGGATGGAACGTCCTCAATCGCGGTTTCGGCGGTTCCAGGATGGGCGATTTGCTCCATTTTTTCCCGCGCCTGGTCACAGCCTATCGACCCAGCCTGATTTTTGTTTATGAAGGGGACAACGATCTGGCCGTCGGTTTGCCGCCGAACCGGGTGGCCCGACAGTTCGAGGAATTCCTGGCAAAGTGCCGGGAACAACTTCCAGGGATTCCCATTGTCTTGTTGGCTGTCAAACCGAGTCCCTTGCGCGTTTCGCTTTTGGCGGCGCAGCAGGACCTCAACCGGCGGCTCCAACAGTTTTCGAACACGCACCCAGGTGTCTTCTTCCTGGACACTGCTACTCCATTGCTCGACGCGGCAGGGTCGCCTCGTCCCGAGTTTTTTCAGGCAGACCGCCTCCACTTGAACCCTCAGGCCTATGCCGTCTGGCAAACCGTCGTTGCCGGTTTTCTGGAACAACATCGCCACCTTGGCGAATCTCCGACCGTCCCCTAAGTTTCGATGGTGAAGACCCCGTGGCCCCGATGGCTGGTTCCGCTCTCGCTCGCCGTGTTCCTTGGGTGGTTGCTCGAACGGAACGGGGAGGCGGAGCATTTTATGCGCGTTCCCATCGGACGAGGGCCCTCCCCTGTCTGGAGGATGAGCGATCTCGATGGTCACCCGGTGAGTTCCTCCAATTATCTCGGGAATGTTGTGGTTTTGAATTTCTGGGCAACATGGTGTCCGCCGTGTCGCCAGGAAATTCCCGAAATGAATGCGTTTCAGAATGCCCACAGCGGTGATGGTGTCGTTGTCATCGGTGCCTCGGTCGACGAAGGTGAGACCACCGTGGTCCGGGATTTTGTCCGACGTATGAAGATTTCGTATCCGGTGCTCATCGCGGATTTACAGACCCAGTCTCGTTTTGGAGGAGCTTCGACCGCCCCCTCGGGAAGCCAATTGACGCTACCGACCACCGTTGTGATTGACCGGAATGGAAATTACGTCGCGCGTTACCTGGGTGCCATCACCCGGGAGGAGCTCGACAAGGCCGTGAAGCCCCTGCTGGCCCCGAGCCCGTAACTTTCTAGCACCCTCCGGATAATACGACATTAGGAAAGTAGTCGAAACGGCAGCACCCCACCCGTGGCGCTCCGGGGTCAGGCCGGGTATAACTTGCGATGCGGAGGTAGTACGGACCGCCGCGGCTCGACAGGAGCCTCGACCTACCGATGTAACTGTGATTCATTAGGTTGCAGGCGAATCAACCGTTGAGGTCAAACGCTGTTGTTTGGCAGACAGAAGTATCCGCGCTGCGTCTTGGCGCAGGCTTTTGAGCCTGCCGTTCCGCAGACCTCCAGGTCTGCCGGGCCCTGGTCAAACGAAAGCGCGCGAGAATCTCCCGTGTCGTGATGAGAAACCACGGCGGGTTGGAGCTGAACATCCTGGTGCCAAGTGTTCCCCGAAGGACAACGGGAACTTGCTGGTGCGGGTCCGGTCATGAACCATTGCGCCTATGGGGAGTGTGACCGCCAATGGCGAGAATGTGCGACTGAACCAACCGTGTTGCCTCGACGAATTCCTTCGGAAATTCGGGTTTCTTCCCCGCAGCGTGGTGGTGGAACACAACGGCGAGCCCGTTGCACCCTCGGAATTTGGCCAGAGATGGATCCAATTCGGTGACCGTCTCGAAATTGTTCGCATCGTGGCTGGAGGCTGAGGGGGTTCTTTCGTTTCAAGTGCCACAGCGGCTGAAATTGGTTCGCTGACGCCATCGGTTCCTGGGGGAGCGACCGCCGTCCGGCCTGCCCGGGAACTCGGGCGTCTCGCCCGATGGCGGGTGGAATTTCCTACGCACCGACTGCAAGTAGCGTCTCGGCGGACGTGGAACCCGCGGTCCAGACTCCACGGCGCCCCTCATACTCCGATTTGCTAATCCAGGAGATGAACAATGGAATCCAGGCCGGAGTGGTTGATGGCCACATGGGCACGGGATTGAACCCTGGGCTTCGCCCGGTAGGCGATGCTCAACCCGGCAATCGCCATCATCTCCAAATCGTTGGCTCCATCGCCCACGACAATGGCTGCATCCGTCGGGCAACCCAAATCGCGACAGACCTCGGCCACGCGTCGAGCCTTCGCATGCGCGTCGACGATGGCACCCTCAACCTCTCCCGTCAGTTTCCCGTCGATGACTTCGAGTGAATTGGCCAGTTCGGAATCCAATTGAAGGCGTTCCTGGAGGCGTCGGGTGAAATAGGTGAAGCCTCCCGAAACCAGTACGGTTTTCAGTCCGGCCCGGCGGGCGGCAGCCAGCAAAGTGGTAGCGCCAGGTGACAGGCGAAGGCGCTCATCATACACGGTGGCCAAAGCCGAAACGTCCAGGCCCGCCAACAGCCGGACCCGGGCGCGCAAGGCTTGCTGGAAATCCAATTCACCCCGCATGGCTGCTGTGGTGATGTTCGCAACTTGAGTTCCGACTCCAGCGATATCGGCTAGTTGGTCGATGCATTCGATGGTGATGAGGGTCGAATCCATGTCCATCGCCAGGACACGAAACTCCTTCCAGGAACGGGGTGGATTCAGGACTGCCGAGTCGAGGGACAATTGGTGTGCCCTTTCGAGGACCCCGTCGGATTGTCTCACGTCATGAAGGCGGATAACCCCAGGTAATGGGCGGCTGACACCCTTTGGACTCGTGAGTTCTTCCCATTCCTTCGCGCCGCCATGCAGGGCGGTTCCTTGAATGACCACATCAATCATTGAGGCGCAAGTTTGGCGGGCGGGACCATCTGAGGCAATCGCGTGATTTGGAGTTTCCCGGAACACCTCGTCAAAGCATGCTGCCCGGGATGTCGAATGTGTCGCGGGTCGCTGTCCTGGGGGTCGGTTCTTTGGGCAAGGAGCATGCCCGGATTTATTCCGACCTGACCCGTTCTGGCCAAACCGAGTTGGTCGGGGTCTATGACGTCCATGCCGAGGCCGCTCGTCAGCAGGCCGCGCGTTTCGGAGTGGTGGCCTTTACCGACTTGGAGACCGCCCTCAATGCCGTCGATGCCGTCAGTGTGGTGACTCCCACCTCCACTCATTTTGAAATCGCCCGTCGCGCCCTCCAGGCGGGAAAACATGTCCTCGTGGAGAAGCCGATGACGTCGACTTCGGACGAAGCGGGAGAATTGGTGGCCATGGCCAGGGACCGAGGGTTGATACTTCAGGTGGGCCACGTGGAACGGTTCAATCCCGTATTTCGCTATCTGGAGGAGGTGGTGGGTGATCCACGATTTATCGAATGCCACCGGCTGTCGCCCTATCCGGCCCGCAGCACCGACATCGGGGTGGTCCTGGACCTGATGATTCACGACTTGGACATCATCCTCGCCTTCGTGAAGGCCCCCATCGAGAGCGTGGATGCCGTAGGCGTGCCGGTGTTGAGTCCTCATGAAGACATCGCCAACGCCCGAATCCGCTTCGCCAACGGATGCGTCGCCAATCTAACCGCCAGCCGAATTAGTCCGGAACGACTCCGGAAAATCCGGGTGTTCAGCGGTGGATCAAGCCCTGCGTACGTCTCGTTGGACTATCGAGCGCAGGAGGGATTTCTCTACCGATTGGCGCGAGAGGACGAACCGGAGAGTCCCCTTTGGCGCAAACTTTTGGCGGCCCGGGACGGGGCCATTATCAGTGAATTTGCCGGACGCCGCATCGTCCGCGAGCCGGTCCCACTGGCCAAGGAAGAGCCCCTCCGGCTGGAACTGGCCCATTTTGTCGATTGTATCCGACAACAGTTGGCCCCCCGGGTGACCGGCGTTCAAGCCAAGGCAGCCCTGGAGATCGCCTTCGAAATTGTCCGGCAGATTAAAAAAAGTTCGGGCAGCGGACGGTCGATATAAGTCAAATACGGCAGCCGTGCGGAATTTCCATAGACCAACCACCTCGTCGTAGCGCAGACATTCTTTTCTGCCGTTTCGCCGACATTCCTGTGGGCTGTGCTCGACCCCGTCCCGTGGCTGCCCGACTGACCAACGGCTCGGCAGGTTTGGAAACCCGCGCTACATCGTGAGGACGCCGGTCTGCCCACCCGCTTCATGGTCTCGATTCACATCCGGATTTTGGATTTGTTCCCTACCCATGAGGTCCGCTCCTGCGAAATCAGGGAGTGGAAGCGGCATCCCACCGCTTTTCCCCTGCCAAAGGATGCACCGACGCGGAATTAGCTTGGTCCGAACCGCCTCAGGCTCGGCAGGAGCCCCGCCCTACCAATGTAATTGGTATCCAATTGGTTGCATCGATACGTCGCGAAGCTCTGGTGGGGCGAGCCTCCCGGTGAGCCGCGGCGGTTCGCAGCAACACTCGGTACTACCCAGATTGGTTCGTCGCCGAGCGTTCGTCGGCGCTTTCGGAACTCCCTTCGGCCTCCGCGGCGTGAAGAGGGCATCCGAAATTAATCAATGATGGTGGAGGATTAAAGTTCCGGCTGAACGGCAACGTTCCGAGAACTTTGGGCCTCGGTCCATCGGACCGCTTGCCGGACCAGCGCAGCCCCATCTTTCATGCCCAGCTTTGTTTTGATGTTGGCGCGGTGGGCATCGACCGTTTTCGGGCTGAGGTTCAATCGCTCGGCAATGTCCCGGGTGCTCAGGCCTTCGCCCAACATGCGGAAGATTTCAAACTCCCGATCGCTGAGACGGTCCAATTGAAGTTCTCGTCCCGGATTATTCCGTCGTCCCAAATTTCCGAGGAGTTCGGATGAGACCTGGTCGCTGACCCAAACCCGTCCTTCGAGCGCGGCGCGAATGGCAGCCAGCAGCTTTTCACCGCCGGCCTCTTTCATCACGTAGCCACGAGCTCCAGCCCGTAGGGTCCGCTCGGCGTACAACATTTCGTCGTACATGGAGACCACCAAGACGGGCAGAGTTGGTGAAATGGCTTGAAAGTCTTTGAGTACCTCTAGTCCGCTGCGGTCGGGCAATCCCAAGTCCAGCAGGACCAGGTCGGGCTTGAGCTTTTCGAGCAGGCCCAAAGCCTCGGACGCCTTTCCCACCTCGCCACAGACGTCCAAATCGGGAGTGGTTTTCAACAGCTCCTTGATACCACTCCTCATCAGCGGATGATCATCGATCAACAGCACCCGCAACCGCTTCCGTTCAGCTGGGTTAGTCAATTGTCCCCCGGTTTCTTTCATGCAAGCAATAAGAACTTACACCGATAAACTAATGTGCCAATCAAAAACGACCAACGCGATTGACAGTTTGTTTGTTACTTCACCGTAGAGCAACTTCCTAGGGGCGTCGAGCACCTCTTTTGACTTTACGTCAGCTTTGTGCGTGGAATGCCCGATATTGGACCAGAAAGGGCCAAATTTTGCCCCGTTGACGAATTATTGATGAGGCCGTCCCCCCAATTGATTACCGGGAAAGGTCGGTATACCGCCTATTTGGGGACGTGATACGGAACGACTCGCTCGCCAACGACTATGAATGACGCCCTCCTCGTGATGACCCTCATCGCCTTTTTTGCCCTCTGCGCCCTTTACGCCCGGTCCTGCGATCAACTCTGAACTGCCATGGAAACCATTTTTGTCGGACTGCTCACCGCTCTCCTCTTCGTTTACCTCCTGGTGGCGATGTTGCGCCCCGAAAAATTCTAAGCTGCCATGAAACCCCTCGATGCCGCCCAACTGGCGTTGTTTGTTGGAATTCTTGCCATCATCACCAAACCGCTGGGTCTGTTTCTGGTTCGGGTTCTGGATGCCAACGGACGAACCTGGCTGGACCCGATGGTGGGTCCCTTGGAGCGACTGACCTACCGGTTCCTGGGAATCCGTTCCACGGGACAACAGGATTGGAGGCAGTACACCGCCTCGATGCTGGCCTTCAGCCTGGTCAGTTGCGTGTTCACTTACGCCATCCTTCGGTTGCAGGACCGATTGCCGTTGAATCCGCAGGCCTTTGCGCCCATGTCGGACCACCTGGCCTTCAATACGGCTGTCAGCTTCACGACCAACACCAATTGGCAGAGTTATGTGGGCGAAGCCACGTTGTCTTATTTTTCGCAGATGGTGGCCCTGACCCTTCATAACTTCACCTCTGCCGCCGTCGGTATCGCCATCGCCGCAGCCCTGGTCCGCGGGTTGGTGGGGAGTTCCGTTCGGACTTTGGGGAACTTCTGGGTCGATCTGATTCGGATCACCTATTACCTCCTGCTTCCGGTCACCTTCGTTTTTGCCCTGTTTTTCGTTTCGCAAGGAGTGGTCCAGAATTTCAGTTCGTACACCCACGCGAAACTTTCCGATCCGTTTACGGTCCAAGTGCCCCTGTCGGATTCCAATGGGATGCCAGTGATGACGAATGTCGTGGTCACCGTTCATACCGCCAAGCTTCAAGCGGATGGAACTCCCGTGCTCAAAGACGGAGCCGCTGTCTGGGAGGACGTTCCGGTCCGTGATGGGAACGGGGGAGTCGTGCATACCAACCTGCCGGTGATGGTGGACCAAAAGGTGGACGAACAGGTGATGGCCCAAGGGCCAGTCGCTTCCCAGGCCGCCATCAAGATGCTGGGGACCAACGGTGGCGGGTTCATGAATGCAAACGCGGCCCACCCGTTTGAAAACCCGACACCCCTCAGCAATTTCGTGCAGATGCTCTCGATCTTCGCGATTGGAAGTGCTCTCACGTACTATTTAGGGAGGGTCAGCAACAATCAGGCCCACGGTTGGTCGGTCTGGACGGCGATGATGGTTCTTTTCCTGGTGGGCACTGCGGTCTGCTGGTGGGCTGAGGCTCGAGGCAACCCCATCCATCAGGCCCTCGGAATTGCCGGAGACAGCGGCAACATGGAAGGGAAGGAGGTCCGGTTTGGCATCTTCAACTCCGCCTTGTTTGCCACCATCACCACCGATGCCTCCTGCGGTGCGGTCAATTCCATGCATGACTCGTTTACCGCCCTCGGGGGACTTATCCCAATCTTTAACATGCAATTGGGTGAAGTGGTTATCGGTGGAGTGGGTGCGGGCCTTTACGGGATGCTGGTCTTCGTCGTCCTGGGTGTGTTCATCGCCGGGCTGATGGTGGGACGGACCCCGGAATACCTCGGCAAGAAGATTCAGGCCTATGAAGTAAAAATGGCCATGCTGGCCCTCCTGGTTCTGACCCTCTCCACGCTCGGATTCACCGCCTGGGCCGCCATCAGTCCGTGGGGTCTGGCGGGCCTCAATAATTCCGGGCCGCACGGTTTTACCGAAATGTTTTATGCGTACAGTTCCGCCAATGCCAACAACGGCAGTGCCTTCGCCGGACTGACCGCCAACACTCCGTGGTACAATATCACTCTGGGTCTGGCGATGCTGGTGGGGAGATTCTTGATGATTGTCCCCATTCTGGCGATGGCGGGGTCAATGGCCCGGAAGCGGACTTCCCCTCCCAGCCTCGGAACGTTTCCTGTCTCCGGAACCACGTTCGTCATCCTGCTCATCGGCACCGTGCTTCTGGTCGGGGCATTGAACTATCTGCCGGGATTGGCTCTGGGGCCCATCGTCGAGCACTTCCTCACCGGTCAATCCCAGTTGTTTTAATTCCGAAATCCATTCGTTATGAATCAGTCTGCACCGTCTCTTTTCGACCGTAGGATTATCACCTCCGCCCTGGGAAGCTCCTTCGTCAAGCTGGACCCCCGGACGATGATCAAGAATCCGGTGATGTTTGTTACCCTGGTGGGGGCAATACTGACCACTGTGGGAGTCTTCACCGCCAAGAGCCCGGGCTTTGTTGCCCAGCTGGCTCTGTGGCTCTGGTTTACGGTTCTCTTTGCCAACTTTGCCGAGGCTGTTGCTGAGGGAAGGGGTAAAGCGCAAGCTGACAGCCTTCGACGTGCCCGCAAGGATACGATGGCGCGACGGTGGCGCCAGGGGAAGGAAGACAAGGTCCCTGCTTCTGAATTGCAAAAAGCCGACCTAGTCATTTGCGAGACGGGCGATGTGATTCCAGCGGATGGCGAGGTGATTGAAGGCATTGCCACCGTCGATGAGGCGGCGATCACCGGGGAATCAGCTCCGGTCATCCGGGAAAGCGGTGGGGACCGCAGTGCGGTGACCGGAGGCACCCGGGTGGTGAGCGACCGGATTGTCGTTCGGGTCACTTCGGAAAAGGGAAACGCGTTTTTGGACCGCATGATTGCCATGGTGGAAGGGGCTCGCCGCCAAAAGACGCCCAATGAAATCGCCCTCACCATCCTTCTTTCGGCAATGACCCTCATTTTCCTGATGGTCTGCGTTGCTCTCAAGCCGTTTGGCGCCTACGCCCAGATGGAATTCTCCGTGCCCGTCTTGGTGGCCCTGCTGGTTTGTCTGATTCCCACCACCATTGGCGGATTGCTGAGTGCGATTGGGATTAGTGGAATTGACCGACTCATTCGCAGGAATGTCATGGCGACCAGCGGACGGGCGGTTGAAGCCGCCGGGGACATTGACGTACTGTTGCTGGACAAGACGGGCACCATCACCCTTGGCAACCGGATGGCCACGGCCTTTATTCCGGCACCGGGTGTGAGTGAGGAACGCTTGGCGGACGGAGCCCAACTCGCCTCCCTGGCTGATGAAACCCCGGAGGGTCGATCGGTGGTTATCCTGGCCAAGGAAAAGTACCACCTTCGGGCTCGCGAGGTGGCGGAACCGCAGGCCACTTTCGTTCCCTTCACCGCACAGACCCGGATGAGCGGCGTCGACTTTGCTCCGAGAGACGGACAACCCGCCCGGGTCATTCGCAAGGGGGCGGCGGAGGCAATGCGCAAGTTTGTGGAAGGACTCGGCGGTCAATTTCCCGCAGCGGTCACTCGTGCCGTGGAGGAAATAGCCCGGAACGGTGGCACCCCGCTGGTTGTCGCGGAGGGCTCTGAGGCCCTCGGCGTCATCCACCTGAAAGACATGGTCAAGGGCGGCATTCGCGAGCGCTTTTCGCAGCTCCGAAAGATGGGCATTCGGACGGTCATGATTACCGGGGACAATCCGTTGACTGCCGCCGCCATCGCCGCTGAAGCCGGTGTGGACGATTTCATGGCCCAAGCCACACCCGAGGACAAGCTCAAGCGGATTCGGGACGAACAGGCGGCTGGACATCTGGTGGCCATGACCGGCGACGGAACCAATGACGCCCCGGCGCTGGCCCAGGCCGATGTGGGTGTGGCGATGAATACGGGCACCCAGGCGGCACGCGAAGCGGGCAACATGGTCGACCTCGATAGCAATCCGACCAAACTCATTGAAATCGTTGAGATCGGAAAGCAACTGCTGATGACCCGGGGTTCCCTGACCACCTTCAGCATTGCCAACGATGTGGCCAAATATTTTGCCATCATCCCGGCAATGTTGATGAGCACCTTTCCAGCCATTTCACCTTTGAACGTCATGCACCTCCATAGTCCGGAAAGTGCGATTCTCAGCGCGGTGATTTTCAATGCCCTGATCATCATCGCCCTGATTCCGCTGGCCCTTCGCGGTGTTGCCTATCGACCGGTCGGTGCCCTGGCTGTGCTCCAACGGAACCTCCTGATTTATGGACTGGGCGGTGTCGTCATTCCCTTCCTCGGGATCAAGGCCATTGATGTGCTGATTTCGTCTGTAAAACTCGTCTAAACATGAAAACGCTATTCACTGAACTCCGTGTGGCCCTGGTGGCGACATTGATCCTGGCCGCCGTCTGTTGCGGTCTTTATCCACTGGCTGTCTATGGAGTCGCCCAGGCCCTGTTTCCGAAGCAAGCCAACGGGAGTCTCCTGACCGATGCCAGCGGTACCGTGCGGGGCTCCCATTTGCTCGGGCAAAACTTCACCTCCGATCAATATTTCCATTCCCGCCCGTCCTCAGCTGGTTCTGGTTATGATGCTGCGAATTCCAGCGGCAGCAATCTCGGGCCGACTTCTCGCAAGCTGGCCGATGCCATTGCCCAAAACGTGGCGGACTATCGTCAACAGAATGGACTGGCAACCAATGCGGTGGTTCCAGCGGATGCCGTGACCGCATCGGCCAGCGGCCTGGACCCCCACATCAGCCCGGCCAATGCCAATTTGCAGGCCGACAGGGTGGCCAAGGCCCGCCATCTTTCGCGGCAACAGGTCGATGAACTCATTGGTCGCAATACCGAGGGACCCGATTGGGGAGTGTTCGGCGACCCTCGTGTGAACGTCCTGGAGTTGAATCTGGCGTTGGATCGCCTGGGCGCTTCCTCACCGACATCGAAATCGAATCCTTAGTTCCACAGTGTAAGGGTTTTAACCATGCCTTCTGTAACCGATCCGCTGGGTCTGATGGGGGCTGCTACGGTGCCGGTGGGAGCACCTAACGCGACCTGGAAGCGACTCTTGGTGCCAACCGATTTTTCCCCGGCGGCAGACCAGGCCGTGCTCATGGCTGCTGTCCTGCTGGTTCCCGCGTGACATTACCGCAGACCCGGGCTCTCGTTGTTTATGCATGCTGAAGATGCTCCCCGTCCCGACCCGGATGCCCTCTTGCAGGCCATCCAGCGTCAGGACGGGGCTGGCCATCGCGGTCGGTTGAAGGTCTTCCTGGGTATGTCGGCGGGCGTGGGCAAGACCTACGCCATGTTGGAAGCAGGCCGAAAGGCGCTTCGGGAAGGGCGGGATGTGGTGATCGGTTATGTGGAGTCGCATGGGCGGGCCGAAACCGATGCACTGACCCTCGGACTTCCCCAAATTCCTCGTCGTCAGGTGGCCCATCGCGGAGTGGTTCAACCCGAAATGGATTTGGAAGCGCTTCTGGCCCGTCATCCCGAACTGGCGCTGGTCGACGAACTGGCCCACACCAACGCCCCGGGTTCCCGTCATCCCAAACGATGGCAGGACGTTGTCGAATTGCTCGACGCGGGAATTCAGGTCTTCACCACCCTCAACGTCCAGCATGTCGAAAGCCGGACCGAAACTGTCCGCCAAATCACCGGATCAACGATTTATGAGACCGTACCGGATCGGGTTCTCGATTTGGCGGAAATCGAGCTCATCGACCTGCCGCCGGAGGAGTTGCTCGAACGGATGCAGACCGGTAAAATCTATTCGAGCGAGCGGGCAGAAACAGCTCTCTTCAATTTTTTTCGTGAGGGAAACCTTTCGGCACTGCGGGAGATTGCCCTCCGGTACGCTGCGGGAAGGGTCAGTCGGGATGTTCAGGATTATCTGCAAACGATGCAGATTGACGGTCCCTGGAAAACCGGGGAGCGGCTCCTGGTGGCGGTCAGCGCCAGCCCGACTTCCGCTTCCATGGTGCGGTGGACTCGACACCTGGCCGATGTCCTGAGCGCGGAATGGCTGGCGGTGCACATTCAGTCGTCGCGTCCCAACACGACCGCAGCCGGTCAGCTCACCAAGAACCTCGATCTGGCCCGCGAACTCGGGGCGGAGGTGGTCACCGCTTCGGACGAAGATTTTGTCCGGGGAGTCATTCGTGTTGCCCGGCAGCGCAATGCATCACAGATCGTCGTGGGCAAGCCGATGGGTGGATGGCAACACCGTCTCGCCGGCTTTTGGCGGGCGCATCGATTGGTGCAGGAGAGCGGGGGAGTGGATGTGCACTTCGTGAGGGCGGATACACCCGCGGTTGGGCCTTCGGCACCCAAGACTCCGAACCTTCCCGTTGAACGGGAGCCGACCTCTTTTCAAGGCTATGGCACGGCGCTAACTGCGGTGTTGGTGACCACGGGAATCAATGCCCTGCTGACCCCGTGGATTGGCCATCGTTCCGTCGCCCTGACCTACCTGGTCACCGTAATGGGGTTGGCGCTGTTCCTTCAGCGGGGTCCCATTCTGCTCGCTGCAGCCAGCAGTGCGTTGTTGTGGAATTTCTTTTTCCTGCCGCCTGTTTTTACCTTTTACGTCCAAACGTTGGAGGACGGGTTGATGTTCTCCATGTACTTTGTGGTGGCGGTGGTTCTTGGCCAGTTGGTCGCGCGTATCCGTTCCCAGGAACAGGCCAATGCCCGCCGGGAAGAGCAGGCGACGGCCCTCTACCTGCTCACCCGGGACCTGGCCGACGCGCCCAGTTTGGACGCCGCTGTAACAGCCCTCATCCGGCATGTCACGCTGACCTTTCGATGTCCAGCCACCCTTTGTCTGACCCTCCCGAATTCGACGACAATCGGGCCTCCTCATGCATCGGGCGAACTGAAACTGGACGACAAGGAGGCATCGGTAGCCGCCTGGGCCGCGCAACATGGCAAGATGGCGGGACTGTTCACTGAGAATCTTCCCTCCGCCCAATTTCTCCATGCCCCGATTCGCGCGGGAGACCGATCCATTGGTGTGTTGTCGTTGGGTTGGGACTCTCAGGAGGGATTGGGTTTTCAGCAACGGGAGCAATTGGATGCCTTCGCCCGGCAGGCCGCCCTGGTGTTGGACCGCCATCGACTTCGTGAGATTGAAACCGAAGCCCGACTGGGACTCGAATCCGAGCGTCTTGGAAAATCGTTGCTGAACTCCATCTCCCATGAACTCCGGACACCGATCAGTGCCATTGCCGCGGCGGTAAACGCCCTCCGTTCAGACCCGGCCCTGGGTTCAGCCCATCATCAATTGGCCGAGGAAATCGATGAGGCCAATGCCCGCCTTCATCGATTGGTTCGCAATCTATTGGATGTCACGCGGCTGGAGACAGGACACCTGAAACCTGTCCTGGATTGGTGTGAGCCGAGGGACATCTGCCAGGCGGCTGTTCAGGATGTCGCCGTCTTGATGAAGCAACATCCACTGACCCTCTCGTTGGCACCCGGGCTTCCCTTGATCCAGATGGATTTTGTTTTGATGGAACAGGCGTTGATCAATCTCCTGGCCAATGCGGCAACGCACACGCCTCCGGGAACTCCGGTCGAACTCTTCGTCTCGGCCAAAAAAGACGGAGTGGTTTTTGAGGTGGCGGATCGCGGTCCCGGCATCCCCGAGCTGGAACTGTCCCGAATCTTTGACAAATTCATTCGAGCCCCGGGAGCTGCTCCAGGAGGAACCGGACTTGGATTGTCCATCGTCAAAGGATTTGTCGAAGCCCAACGGGGACGGGTGGAAGCGCTCCCTCGGGAGGGCGGAGGTGTTCGATTCCTGATTCGACTCCCGCTCGGAATCGTGCCCACCCTCCCGTCAGAAGCAGAATGAACGAATCGACTCCGCCCGTGAAGGCTTCCGTTTTGGTCGTTGATGACGAACCTCAGATACGGCGGTTGCTGACTCTCGCTTTGGAGCGGACGGGATACCGGGTTGATTGCGTCGAAACGGGGCAGGGAGCCCTGACAGCGGTCGCCATGCATCCTCCCGCCCTGGTGCTGCTCGATATCGGACTCCCGGACCTTTCGGGGATGGAGGTCCTGCGTCGACTCCGCGAATGGACCCAGATCCCGGTGATCATCCTCACCGCTGCGGACGCCGAAAACGAAAAGGTGACCGCCCTGGATGGCGGCGCAGACGACTACGTAACCAAACCCTTTAATACGCCGGAGCTCCTCGCCCGGGTGAGGGTGGCCCTGCGCCATGCCGAGCGACGTGAGGAGTTGCCCGTGCACCAATTCGGTGACTTGGTGGTCGACCTTGCCAGCCGACGCCTGACCCTGCGGGGTATCGATGTTACATTAACCAGCACCGAATATTCACTTCTCCGCCTGCTGGTCCGACATTCGGGAAAGGTCCTGACGCATCGGCAGCTTCTGCGCGAAGTTTGGGGGCCAAAAGCCGAGGAACAGACCCATTATTTGCGGGTGTATGTGGCGCGTTTACTGGAAAAAATTGAACCGGACCCCGACCGAGCCCAGTTGCTGTTGACCGAGCCCGGTGTGGGTTACCGTTTCGTTTCCCCGGATTGAGGTGCTGCGCACGGCCCAAGGGGGCGTTGCTATCCTTTTGGACCTCACAAAGACCAGAGGTCGGGCGATGGGCGTTCTGTTTGCCCTGGGAGCCCGGGCGTCTCGCCCGGTG
>CAITXU010000048.1 GCA_903896505.1 uncultured Verrucomicrobiota bacterium
GACGATTGCCCCAGGGCCATGAATACCGTCTTCCGACCGAGGCTCAGTGGGAGTATGCCTGTCGGGCCGGGACGACCACAGCGACATCGTTTGGCAATTCCCTGAGTTCCAGTCAGGCCAATTTCAACGGGAATTATCCCTATCAAAACGGGTCCAAAGGGCCGGACCTCAAAAAGACGACACCGGTTGGGCAATATAGTGCCAATGCGTTTGGGCTGTATGACATGCACGGAAACGTCTGGGAATGGTGTGCGGATTACCATGGTGACTATCCGAGCGGTCCTGTCACAGACCCCACGGGTCCGCCATCGGGCGACTACCGCGTGTACCGCGGCGGCAGTTGGTACCGCTACGGGCTGTACTGCCGCTCGGCGATCCGCCTCGGGCGCCCCCCGGGCTCTCGGATCATCTATCTGGGCTTCCGTGTCGTCCTAGTTCGAGCTCAGTAGGGGACCGGAGGCAAGAAGAGGGGAAAAGAGCGTAGCGGAGACGGCGGCGGTAGTGAGGAGCGTGCGCAGCCGCGACGAACATCCTCGTAGGCTTCCGACGGAAATGGAGTATCGTTGTTACGCTCGTTTCCGGGGCTGCCTCTTTTGTTGAGAATCGCTTCTGGTACCGTGCCCCCCTCGATTGATTCCGAGTGGAATTCAATCACTAGCAAACAACGGTAACGAGAAAGTCATCACATTATGGCTAAGGGTTCTGGGTCAGGAAAAGGTGGCAGCAGCCGTGGCAAGGGCGGCGGCAGCGGCGGTGAGTGGGTTATCGCCTGTAATCATGACGGTACGAATGCCCATGGCCCGCAATTGGGAAAACCGTTCCCGGATGCCACCCTTGACCATGTCCTTGAGGTGGATCACGCCCAAAGCATCTGATCCCTCAGCAACAACCAGTGGCGTTCCTCCCTGGCGGGAGATTTCGTCGACGGTGCTGGCGACGGCAGTGGGAAATTGGCCGCCCAGCCGTTCAACATGCATCCGCATGGCTTCGGCCGCACCTTTCCGGATCATCCGGGCAGGACGCCCATCGCGGGCGGGAAAATCAACGCCACTCATCCGGGTTTGAGCGGTGAACGGAACAAAGGTGGCGTGGGGTTCAGCCACCTCGCGTCCGCGTAACTGAAATTTTTCCTTGGCCAGGACGACCACCGAACGTCCCTCGGGGGTTTCGTCCGCGAGGGATGCCAACTGGGAAGCGTCGGCCAGGCGTTCCACCGGAATACCGGGAGCAGGAATAAAGGCGGTCGCCATGCGATTGCCGAGGGTAATGGTGCCGGTTTTATCCAACAGCAGGACGTCGATATCACCGGCGGCTTCGACAGCACGTCCGCTGGTCGCCATCACGTTGCGGCGAATCAGGCGATCAATACCGCTGATGCCTATGGCACTCAGGAGTCCGCCAATGGTGGTTGGTATCAGGCACACCAGCAGAGCGACCAATACGGGAACCGAGAAATCGGTGCTGGCATAAATGCCGAATGGTTTAAGAGCCGCGCAAACCAGGAGGAAAATCAGCGTCATCGCCGACAAAAGGATGGTCAGGGCGATCTCATTGGGAGTTTTTTGCCGGCGAGCTCCTTCGACCATGGCAATCATTCGATCGAGGAAGGTGTGACCTTTTTCTGAGGTGATACGGATGACGATCCGATCACTGACGACCCGCGTACCGCCGGTGACAGCGCTTCGATCCCCACCGCTTTCGCGAATCACGGGAGCCGATTCACCGGTGATGGCAGCTTCATCCACCGTGGCAATGCCTTCAATGACCTCGCCATCCGCCGGGATGACATCTCCTGATTCGCAGACGACACAGTCGCCTTTGGATAATTCAGACGCCGGAACCTTTTCCTCGCCGGACGACTTGAGACGCCGGGCGACGGTATCCTTGCGGGCGCGCCGCAGGCTTTCGGCCTGGGCTTTACCCCGACCTTCAGCGACCGCCTCGGCAAAGTTGGCGAAGAGGACGGTGAACCATAGCCACACGGCCAACTGAGCGACAAAAGCAGGGGACTTGGCGGAAACTATTCCAATGGTTGTCAGAATGGCTCCGACCAGAGTGACAAACATCACTGGATTCTTGATCATCAGCCGGGGGTCGAGCTTGACAAAGCTGCTTCCAAGGGCGGATATGACGATCTTACGATCGAAGAGAGAGGGTGCAGACTGGGACATAAGCGGAATCGGTAAGAATTAAAACAGTTGAGTTTGTCCAGTGAGGAAGTGTTCCACAATTGGGCCGAGCGCGAGACCCGGCAGGTAATTGAGCGCACCCACCAGAAGTACCGTGCCAATCAGAAGGGCTACAAAGGTGAAACCGGTGACGGGAAAAGTTCCATTTCCCGGGGGAGAAACCCGTTTACGGGCGAGAGATCCAGCCATGGCGAGGATGGGGACGATCATCAGGAATCGACCCGTTAGCATGGCCAGCCCAAGGGTGATGTTGTACCAGGGCGTATTGGCCGTGAGGCCTGCGAAAGCGCTTCCGTTATTGGCATTGGCGGAGCTGTAGGCATAGAAGATTTCCGAGAATCCGTGGGGTCCTGAGTTATTTAATCCTGCCAATCCCCAAGGGCTGACCGCCGCCCACGCGGTGAATCCGAGCGTGGAAAGAGTGAGGATGAGCAGTGCGAGCATGGCCATCTTAACCTCATAGGCTTGTATTTTCTTGCCCAGGTACTCGGGAGTGCGACCGACCATGAGGCCGGCGATGAAAACACCAAGAACGACGAATACCAGCATGCCGTAGAGTCCGGCCCCAACACCGCCGAATACCACCTCCCCCAGCTGCATATTGAAGAGAGGAACCAAACCACCCAAGGCGGTAAACGAATCGTGCATGGAGTTAACGGCGCCGCACGAAGCGTCTGTTGTGACAGTCGCAAACAAGGCTGAATTAAAGATACCAAATCGAACTTCCTTGCCTTCCATGTTACCACCATCCAAGGCGACCCCGAGAGATTGGTGGATGGGATTTCCGCGGGCTTCGGCCCACCAGCAAACGAAGATTCCGGCGAGGAACAGAGTGAGCATGGCGGACCAGACGGCCCAACCGTGAGCCTGATTGCCACCCAAGCGGCCGAGGTAATAGGTCAGGCCACTGGCAATGGCGAAGATGGAAAGCACTTGGACGAAATTGCTCAAAGGAGAAGGATTCTCAAATGGATGGGCGGCGTTGGCATTCATGAAGCCGCCTCCATTGGTGCCCAGCATCTTGATGGCGGCTTGTGATGCGACGGGGCCTTGAGCGATGACTTGCTCGTCGACCTTTTGATCGACCATGACGGGGAGATTGGTATGGACGATATCGCCTTTGGCATTTCGAAGAGGAACATCATCCAGCACCGGTTTTCCTTCCTTGATTTCGGGCTTGCCGTCGGCGGCCAGGTGGGCGGTTTGGGTCATGACAACGGCGTTGGTCGTAACTGCGACGCCGTTTGTGTCGAGGAGCGGCACCTGGATGGTGAAGGGTTCGGTCAGCTTGGCGTGCGTATAGGGACTGATATTTTGCACCACGCCTTGCGAGACCAGGAAAAGCGCGAAGACGATGGAGACTGGGATCAGCAGGTAATAATTGATCCGAATCAAGTCGACCCAGAAATTTCCGAGCGTCTGAATGGAGCGGGCGGTCAACCCTCGAACCAAGGCTGCGGCTATGGCAATGCCAACGGCAGCCGAGGCGAAATTATGCAGGGTCAAGCCGACCATCTGCGAAAAATAGGATAGGGTTGCCTCCCCAACATAGCTTTGCCAGTTGGTATTGGTGGTGAAGCTAACCGCAGTGTTGAACGCCAGGTGTTCGGACATGGGCGGGAACGCCTGTGGATTCAGGGGAAGGAACTGTTGCAGACGAAGAATGGCATAGGTAAAGGCGCAACTGACGAGACTAAACGCCAGCATCGACACGCAGTATTCCTTCCAGGTTTGTTGGGAATCTGGATCGACTCCCAGAATGCGATAGGTCAGCCGCTCTGAGGGGCCTATGATGGGGTCAAGCCATGTCTTGCCCCGAGCGTCGAGGACTCGCAGGAGGAAGAGGCCAATCGGTTTGGTTAACAGCGCTAGGACTCCGACAAAGAGAGCGAGTTGGACCGCATCGAACGTTTTCATGATTTTTGTTAGAATTTTTCCGGATACAGCATCGCCACGAGCAGGTAGCCGAAGAGGAGAACCGTCAGCAGACAGATAATGAGTGTTTCCATGGCGGTTTAGAGTTGGTCGCAGGCGCGGATGTAGAGTGCGCAGAGGGCGAAGAAGGCGATCAGCACCGCGAGTAAAAGGATGTCATTCATGTTCGAGCGCGGAGCCCTTGATGGGTTCCGGTTGTGAATTAAGCCGTTGAGGGCCGACGTCCGGTAATCAATAGCCGGGGGAAGCGTATCAATATTTCATCAATGGGAGTCGTCCAGGAGGCTTGGAAAAGGCCCCGTGATCGCAAGGGGGCACCAGACAGATTCAGGTAGTCGAATTTCTGATGTGCGAAAAACCCGGGAGCCTTCGGTGAGGATCCATTAGCCATCCGCACCCCAATTGCGAACGGTTGTCGAACGGAGGGGCCGAAGCTCCCGGAAGCAAATGGCGGGTTAGATTCGATTTTGGGGCCAAAAACGGCTTGTCTTCCTCTGAATTCCAGTGTGCTCTCGTGAGTAAGCAGTTTCCTGCGCGAACAGATGCTCGACGTGGGAAAAAAATCGTAGCACATTCAAAGCGGCAGCCTTACATCAACAGGTATCTGTCGGTCGGGCGCTCACGAAACGCTTGGTTGTCGGAATTTTGGCCTCTTCGGACATTTCTGTGGGATTTGTCAGGGGGTGGGATAGAGGTTAAGACCACCGAGATGGAAGAGGATATCGGTCTTGAAGCGTTCTCGATTGCGGTAGCCATAGGCTTTCTTGACCAGTCCGGCGATTCGATTGTTTAGACCTTCCAAGGCGGCGTTGGTAATTCGGTGGGTAAAGTAGGTGAGAATGTTAGGCAAATGCCGCTTGAGCATTTGGGCAACCTTCTTGACGGGGTGTAATCGGGAGCGGATTGCCCAGGCGTACCAAGATTGGAAGTATTCGCGTGCTTCGACCTCGGTGGGTGAGCGCCAGAAGTCACGGAACATTTCCTTCAGAGCCCAAGCCCGACTGGTCTTGAGCGTCTGGCCTTTGAGTTGGTCAAATGCTTCTCGCTGACTCTCCGGGATGTTTTCCCATCCGCGCAGCCATTGATACTTGCTGCCCAACAGTCGGTCATCACCTTGCGCATGCAGCACCCGGTGTTCCTGTCGGCGGACCGTATCGACGGCGTCCCCCAGGTACTTCATCAGGTGGTAAGGGTCATGAACAATCTTCCGTTCGGCCCCGGGAACATACTCCAGCGTCGACTTTCTGTACGCCTCCCAGAGGTCCATCGCCACGGCTTCGACGGCTTCCCGATGGTTTTCAGGTAAGCCCTGCCAGTAGGCGTCCAAAGCCTCCTGTTTACGGCCATCCCCAACGTATTCCACCGTCGCCGCTTTACCCGGCTCGATTCGGGCGACAATCGTCACGTAGTTCTGCCCACGACCGGCGCTCTTCTCGTCCACTCCCAGGAGCCGGGGTGCTTCGGCTTGTTTGCGCTCCATGCCACGGGCCACCGCACGCTGCTTGATCCCATCGGCTTCATCCCAACTGATTCGCAACATCTCACTGGCGGCCTTCACCGAGCATTCCCGCAGCACATCTATCGCCAGTCGCTCAAATAACCGGGTGAATCGAGTGAACTTCTCCGCCCACGGGACCGGAACCGTTTGGGAGCCATGCTTTTCACAAATCACACGCGGTACTTCCGCTGCTATCCAGGTTTTGAACTGGCAGCTGTCCAGGTGCCGCCAGCGTCTACGTTCCCACCCCTGGATGTGCGTCCGTTCCTGGCATTTTCCACACGCCCATACCTTCTGCGTGCACTCCACCTCTACTTCGATTTCCGAGGCCTCAGGAATCAGTCGGACTGACTTTACCCGCCACGGTTCACTTAATCCCAAAATGTGGCTATACAGTTGGATGTCTTGCATGCGGTTTTGCCTTCGTTTGCACGAAGCCTCGACTCCCTGTCCCAACGCGTCAACGGCCAGCTAACCGAGCAGGGCGACGGGCTGCTGAGCCCTAGCTCGCGGCGCCCTGCGGACCCAGTGGTTCTCCACCCGCCTGCTCGACCCCATCCAGCCGTCCCAAAACCTCTTGACTGCCCATCCTGAGCCCTCCAATTTCCCACCA
>CAITXU010000049.1 GCA_903896505.1 uncultured Verrucomicrobiota bacterium
CATCCACTGCGACTGGTTCCCAACAACTCGCACTGCCGCCGCACGCTCAAGGCCTGGTCGTCCTGGACCAGGTGGTGTCGGGCAGCTACAAGCCCAGTTGAGTGGACTTTTTTTTAAGCCAGTCGAGCTCCATGGTCAGTTGTCCGACCTTCTGTTCCAGTCGGGCCACTTCCCGCTCGGCCGTTTCAACTGGCAAACGACTCCCAGTCTCAAATAGCTCGGGGAGTCGGTCGATTATTGCCCGTTTCCATTGGCTGACTTGGACGGGATGGATTTGATACTCCCGGGCAATCTCCGCGACCGTCTTTTCTCCGGTCAGCGCCTCCAGTCCCACCTGCGCCTTGAACGAGGCCTGATGTCGCTTTCTCTTGGATTTCATCCTTACACTTCTCTCTTTTTACCCCCGCCAAGACCTCGACTCAATTAACTTAACCACTGGTCCGAATTTTGGGGACAAGCTCTAATTACCTGCGAAGTTTTCGTTCAGGAGGGTTTGGACAGCGCCCTGAATATAGATCGAGAATCGTTCAACGCTGCGCATCCTCATTCTGTTTATATTACAAAATGGCTTCATGCAGCGTTGAGACAACTTGCTAGTGCCCAAAAGAAGTTGGCTAGTGAGGTGCGCGAACGATTTAGAGGGGAGAGTAAAATAGTAGCCGTTTCACAAATTCAGCAGGTCGCATTAGACGTTTGGTCAAAGGAGGCAGGCGATCCTGATTCTAAACCGCCCCAAGTTGAGCTAGCGGAAGCTGAGACCAAGTTTGGAAAGGGCAGCGACGCCTACGTTTTTAAGCGCTCTGCAGTCCTCTCCGTAGCCAGCAAGGCTCAGACCGCAAAGCAGCGCACGCGGGAAACAATACTTGAGGAGAAACTGAAATCAATTGCCCAGGTGCTTGCTTCTTTTGGTCTGCTCGATGCAGTTCCAAAGAAAAAGCAAGAGGGACTTCTGCGAGCAATCTACCAAATTCTTGAAGCCGCCGAGGAACAATGACTACTGTATCAAATGAGCCGGACGAGGAACAGATGGTCGATGGCATATTCCCTATCACTGCCTACGAAATTCCAAGTCGGAAGGCTAAGGAGTTCTTGCCGTGGCACCGACCTCGAAAGCATTTCGTTCGTCAAAATCAATGGCAGGAACAAATTGAGAAACTGGCCAAATCGGGTGAACTAGAACACGGGACTATTCGTTATCTGGGCCTTCCAGGAACCGATCTTTTAGATATTCGTCACTTCCAGAGAACCTTGTGCGAGCCCTATAATTTGAAATTGTGTTTTCTAGGATTCAACACTGCGGCAAACCCTCGTGATTCAGGACAAACGGATTTAAATATTTCACTCGATGAGGTGTGCAAACTCCGGGGAATTGACTCGAGTTCCGATGTCATCCCAGACGATTTCTGCCGTCTCGCTGACGGTAGTTCAGTGGCTTGGTCTCGCGCCAAGAAACTTGGACCGTTCGATGTAATAAATATTGACCTGTGCGATGGTTTTGCGATCCATCAGCCGGGTACTCTTGACAATAACCACTACAACGCGGTGAGCAAGTTGATGGCGCTTCAAGCTGGGAAAAAGCAGCCTTGGCTTTTGTTCCTCACGACCAGAACAGGTATAAGCGATATAAATCATGAGGTACTAACTAAGTTGATCGAAAGATATAGGCGCAATTTGGCTGAATGCGTTTCATTTAAAGAGAGGTCAGAGATGGATTTCAGAATAGCCACTGATTACGACCTCTCTCAAGCTGTGCAAACTTCTAAGGGTCATTTATCAGTGTTTCTGGTTGCACTGTGTAAGTGGATGATTGGGATAGGAGTCGGGCAGCAACCGCCCTTCAAAGTCTCTGTAACAAGCACACTAGGCTATCGAGTATCGCCCAAGGCAACTCACAACGATCTAGTTTCCATCGCGTTCAGGTTCGATCCGACATTTGCTGCCGCTCCTGATCCAATGGAAATTGCCAGAGTTGAAGATGCTCGGCCAAGCGAGTGTCAACTTGCCACCGCGATGGTGAGGCGCGTCAAGAATCTGAAGTGTGTAGATGCCATTCTCCGCGATGACCACGCGACAAACGATTGTATGGTTGAAGCCACAGCCGAATTACTTGCGCTTGCACGATACGACATCGCAGAATTTAGAGCATGGGTGCAGGCACAGTAGACTGCTAAGCCTTCTGGCGTACGTATGTCAAAGGCTCAAATTCCGCCGCTTAGCGACGGTTATTTACGACCTGCTCCAAAAACGTTCATATGCGGGTCGAATCAGGTTCAAGTCCCATCCCTGCGACCAGGCTTGACGATCTATTTGGAAATAGTCCGGTGGAAGTCTTCTGTTTCAGATACCGTCGACGGATTAGAAAAAGGGAAATCAGTTGGTGATGAGGGTTCCCGGTTGTCCGTGGGCATTTTTGCTCACGGGCTGATGACCCGGAAAAAGCGGTTGGCTGCCGGGGGGGGGGAGATGTCCGAGGGCTTGAGCGAGATGATCAGCTGGCCTTCATAAGGGATCGTGTTGGAGCTCCAGAAATACCAGTCCTTCAGGTTCGGCGAGAATTGAACGACCACCGGCTCCTCGGGCGGTCCGCTAAGGGTCAGCGAGCCTGGGTCGGTGTCTGTCGGGCTGCTGACGCTTAGATCCAACCCGTCCATGAGGACGAGGAAGGTGAAGTGTCCTGGTGCCGATTGGAAGGAGTCCGCAGATATCGAATAGGTCACCCCCTGCACCACATTGCTCAACGCGATTCCCAGAAACGGGTTTTGGACCGAAACAAGTGAGGCGAGACTGTTACCTGTGAAAATCGAGATGAAAGCCTGGGTTCGATCGCTCTGTTGAACAATCTGAACCGGCCCGGTGGCTGGTGCCGTCCAGCTCCACCACAACGTGTTGCTGGCGAGGAATGAGAATTGGGGAAAGCCTGGGATCGAGAAGATGGGAGGTTCGCCAGGCTCTGCTGTCGCGAGGGTGTTGTCGCCCGAGATACGCAGGAAGGTCCCGGTCAACGGGATTCGGTTGGCAAAGGCATCGTTGGGCGGCGCAGGGACTTGCGTGAAGGTCAACAGATAGTCGGCACCGTAATCCCGGGTATCCACCACGATGTCATAGGTGGTTCCCACCGTCGGCTTCCAGGTCACTACGGCGCTGGCGATTCGAACCCCGTTGGTTTCTTCAGGGAAGGCTTCATCGTAACCGATACGGGTCAGCCCGGTGAGGGACGTGCCTCGGTACACGGCCAGTCGGACGTAGGAAGGGGCGTTGGAAATCGTTGCGGTGATCTGGACAGGCGTGGCCGAAGTGGCCGTCCATCGATGCCAGACCGAGGCACCAGGTGTGAAGGCACCCGACGGTTCGCCGGGCTCACTGGTGGCGGAGAAGGTGTAACCGCTGAACGGGGTGGGGTTTGCCGATAGCACCGCCGCCTGGGCAAAATTGTCGTTGGGCGGCCGGGGCAGGATGTTGACCTGAATTGCAGCACTGTCCGTCGAGCCCACCCCATTTTGGGCCCGCACGGTCCAGGTGCCGGAGAGTGCGGTGGTCAGATTGGGAACAGTGATCACCGGGTTGGTGCTCGCCGTATTCAGAGCCACGCCTCCCTTGAACACTTGGTACGAGATGGTGGGGGTGCCTCGGGCCGCCACCGTGAAGGTCAAATTGGAGGAGGTGTAACTTCGGAGTGACGCCGGCACGGAGATGAATTGAGGACGAGTCGCACCGCTGGTGAATTGAACCTGATCCAACCAGGCGCTGTTCTGCGCTTGAGCGTCGTATCCGAAGTACCGGTGGAATTGCCATCGAAGCGTATGGGAGCCCGGGGTCAGGTCCAACACAACAGGGACCCAATCGGTAATGCCCATCAGCGGATCGATGATGTCGACCCCGTTCTCGAGCAGCGACAACTGATCACCATTGGTCGCGCAACTGGTCTTCCAGAAGAAGGAGAGGGTTCCGGGGCCGGTGAAGGTGGTCTCGAGCCAGGAATCGGTATTGACGATGTCGTCAACGGTCACGGCGCTCTGAGCCGCATGGATTCCATCATGGGTCACGATGGACTGACCGTACCACGGGAGGGCCGGACTGGTGCGCCAGGTCTGATTGGGGAGATCGGCCGCCAATCCGGGTGGCAGGCCAAAAATCGCCCGGAAAGTCTTGGCCCACCGCAGGGTATCCTTGACCGGGTTGCTGGTATTGACTTCCTTGTAGCCGAAATAGCGGTCTCCAATCGGTCCCACCCACCCGACGAAATGCCAGTCCGTGGCAGGAGTCGCCTGGTAGGTGACCGACTGTCCGTAGGTGTAAGTGGATGAAGCTGGCGAAGCGGTTGCGGTTCCCTTGCCTTCCACGGAAAAGGAGAGACGGGGCACCACCGAGGAGGAAGAGCTCGGATCGGTGCCATCCGCTAGCTCCATGGCGGTCGTGATTCCATCCCGATCCGGATCATCGGAGCCCTGGTTCCCCAATTGGTCGAAATAGTGGTATTCCCAAAGGTCTGGGAGGCCGTTGTGGTCTGTGTCCAGCAGCGGATTGGCGTACTCCGTCGTGACCAGCTGATCCACATAGGCATTTCGGGAGGGACGATTGAGATCAGGGGATGCACTTCCCTGCCGACTCAGCGTCCACCGAAGGTGACTGACTCCCGTGGGAAGATACACCGTTTTGGAGGCCCAGTCGGCTTGTCCCGTCAGGTTTCGCAAGGCTGCGAAATCATCGGAATTGTTGACGTTCAAATACAGGGAATCGCCCGACTCGCCGTCGAGTTTCCACCAGAAAGTGGCGGTCCCCGGGCGCTTCATCGTCACAGTGGCCTCCATGAACGGACTGCCATCGCCGGCCCACGGGGGACCTGAGGAGGCAGCAGACTGACCATCGTGCGAGACGCTGGTTTGCCCCAACCATCCTCCCTGTCCCCCCATCACCACGGGATTGGTGGTGTTGAGAGCGGTTGCCAGAGGGATGCCAAAGTTGGCCTGCACCGTGGCGTTTTGGAGCAACTGAAGCGTCGCGGGCGAATTGGTCCCGGTCACGTCGCCGGTCCAACCGATAAAGCTCAGTCCGGAATCCGGGACCGGCGTGAGCGTGACAAGGGTGTTGGTGGCGTAGGACTCCTGATTGGGCGATACGAGGACATCACCGCCCGCGGTATAAATGGTCAGCCGGGGACGCAGTGAAGTGGAGTTGGTGGGATTGGTCCCATCCGTGAATTCCTGGAGGTTGGACACTCCGTCTCCGTCGAAATCGCCGTTACCGACCTGATTTGTCAGTGAGCCGAAGTACTTCGTTTCCCAGGTATCTCCCAGCCCGTTGCGATTGGAATCGAGTTCGATCCGGGCAACGGCACTGGTGACAGAGCCACCGGTATTGGAAACAACAACTTTATAGTCACCCACGTCGGCCTGGGACGCGTGAGGGATCAGGAGGGTGTCACTGGTTGAGGCGGTGATGGGTGCGGCCTTGAAGAACCAGTGGTAGCTCAGACCCGAACCCGTTGCCGCCACGGAGAGTGACACGGCATTTCCCGGACGAGCGACACGTGAGATGGGTCCGGTGACAGACGGTGCACTGGTCAATGGCCCGCCCAGAGACAGAAGATTTCCGGAAAGGTCGAAGGCCACGGGCTGGGCGACAGCCCGAAATACCGAGGCGAGGGCCAGAAAGAAAAGGAGGTGTTTCATGGCGGTGGCTTAATTGCGGGCGTTGGCGTCAATCTCTGCGACTCGCTGATTCAACCGGTCGATGTAGGCATCCGTATTTTTCACGCCTTCATCCAGTGTCTTTCCGAAAAGGTCGGCGCTGTTGATGGGACCCAACTGGATGGATTTCGGAATCCAGCCCAGGATTTTCTTCAAGAGGCGGGCAGCGGAATGGCCGCAGTCCGGGTCGGCGAGATCATCTGCGACTTCCTTGGCCTGGAGTTCAGCGTCGAGAATCTGGTTTTCTTTGTCGTTGAAATCCTCCAATTGTTTTTCAACCTTGCCCACCTTGGTTTTTTGGAACTGTTTTTTTACGAAACTCTTTACCCAACCGATCACACCTTCCAAGCCGAGAGCATCGCGTCCGTTGATGGGGTCCATGTCCAAATAGGCATAGAGGTTGAGGCCGCCTTCCTCACCCACTGGGTCGCGATTCAGCCAGCGGGCGAGTTGTGGTGAATAGGCGCGGAATGGGGCCAGGACCAGTCCAGCCTCCTCATTCTGGAAATGTCCGGTAAAGCCGAACGGAATTGAGATGGAACCGGACAGGGCGGTTTGTATCCCGAATGGGGAGTAGCCCAATGTCACAGTACCGGCACCTGTGACTTCGCGGACGGAGCCGAGATGGTCCCGCGTGAAATAAAAGTTACCCGTCGGGAGCTCCTGCCCTACCAAATTCTGGATGCCATCGAAATAATACCGCTTCAGGACCCGGGCCCCGGTTTTGTCCCGTTCCTCCAGCAGCTTTTGGTCGAGCCAGACATACCGTCGCGAGTAAACCAGGGCGGTCGAGTTGCTGACCACGATGCGGGTGCGGCGGTCCAGGCCGTCATATCCAAAGAAGATCCGGTAGGCCCTATTGCTCACGCCTACCAGCCGATTTTCTGCATCCCATTGGAAAGCGGCCTGGGAGGGTGTGGCACCTCCGGCGAACGAAACCGGCTGATTCAGGGCGTTGAATCCAGTGTCCAACCGGAATTCCCCGGATTGTTCGACGATCCGGTTGTCGGCGGCATCGTAGCCAAAAGCGGTCGGGGTGGATGGACCGGAGCCAACCGTTTCGACCACATTGGTGAGTCGGTTCAACCCGTCGTAGGCAAGCGACCAGTTTTTCAGCTGGCCGACCTGCAATTGGGTCCAGTTGGTGATGGCACCCAAGGCATTGTAGGCATAGGTGAATTCCGAGAGTTTGCCGCCACCGCCCAAAGAGTGAGTGAGGCGGGTCAGGCGATGGTCGCCTGAATTTCCTGCGTAAACGGATTCGGATCGTTGCCCATTCGGATACGCCATTGTGGCCAGCCGATCGCTTCCGGCATCAAAGGTGAACGCGAAGGAACCCAGACCATTTGTCAATTGGATGAGTCGGCCTGCGGCATCAAAGGTCTTTCGCGAAGCGACGTTATTCACTGCCGTCGAAACCCGGCGACCCAGGGCGTCGTAGCTGAAGGTGATGGTGTCGTTGTCCAATGGGCCATCGATCATGGACAACTGGCCGGCCCCGGGAGTTCCGTTGTGGGGAACGTATTGGTAGGTCGTCACTCCGTCGCCGTCCGTGTGCGACACCAACCGGGCGTAGGCGGGATCGTAGGCAAAGGAGACGTTGGGCGTGGGAACGAGGCCACCGAAATACCGTTTGGAAACCAATTCGTCGGCGAGGTCGTACTGGAATTCAGTCACCTGTCCCCGCTCATCCCGACGATTGCGGACTCGGGAGGTGGTCGTTTCATAATCATAGATGACTCGGGAACCATCGGCATACTCTTTGGCGGTGACGCGGCCCTGAACGTCACGTTGCCAGCGGGTCATTCTTCCCAGCGGATCGAGGACGGCGGTTAGCGATCCACAACCGCACCATTGAAACTGGGTGACCCTTCCCAAGGCATCCTGAATGGAAGTCAAACGCCGCATCCCATCATAGTTAAGGGCGGTTTGGCGCCCGAGACGGTCCCGGTAAGTGCCCACCTCCATCCGGTCATAGACAAAGGCCTCGCTGGTTCCGTCCGGAAAGGTGACCTGGGTGACGCGGTCGAGGGCATCATAGTCGAAGGTGAGGGTATAGCCGTCGCCGTCGGTGACGGTCCGCACGCGGCCCGCCGAGTCTTGGGCGAAGGTCCGCCGGTCCTGGTTGCCGGGCAGCGGACCGTCGATGGCGGTGAGGAAACCGTTGGCATCGTACGTGAGCGTGGTCACTTCCTGGAGGGCATTGGTCACAGAGACCAATTGTCCCCGGGAATTATAGGAAAACCGGGTGACGACTCCGCCCGCATCGGTTTGGGTCAACGGCAGGTGACGGTCGTCCCACGTCGCACGAAACAACGGTTCCACAGTCTGACCCACCACCTGGTCCACCTCCAGGAGGTCGACGTGATTCGCGTCGTAGAGGTATCGAGTGGTCCGACCGAGGGGATCGGTCCGTCGAATCACGTTGCCCCACTCGTCGCGCTCCGACTGCCAAAGTTGGGTGGTGCCATCGTCGAGCACCCGGGCGGCGACGGAAGGACGATCGCCAATCCCGGGAAGTGCGGCGGAGCCTTGACCCGGATAATTGAACCAAACGGGATTCTCCAGGGGGAAACGCACCGCCTTGAGGACGCGTCCGGCGCTGTTGAGAGTGTCACTCAACTGAAATTGGTATAGGGTCGCTCCGGCGACGGAATTGGACTGAAAACTCTCGGCGTAGGCCTTTTTGCTCCAATGCGCCACGTTGGCTCCACCTCCATCGATACGGACACCGACGGGATCCGCCGTTGACGGCAAGACCGAACCATAGCCGAGGTATTCAAATCGTTCGGTGTCGCCCTCCGGATCGGTGACTTCGAGGGCGTACCGGCCTGCATACTGACTCCCCCAATTAAAGCGGGTCGAGCCGTAGGGAGTGGTCAGGTTGGTGATCACCAATCCCGATGGATCATACGCCATCTGGGAACTGAAACCTGCCACATCCACAATATTGGTGAGGTCGTAGTTGTAGTAATAGAATGGACAACCAAAATCACCGTTGCAGTAACCGGACACATACCGCTCGACCTTTGCGTATTGGAACTTGGCCACCCGTCCGAACGGGTCGACGATTCGGGTCAACTGATTGGTGTAGAAATAGTTGGGAACCACCCCCGAAGTCGCGGGGCCGCCGGGTGTGTTGTGATCGGGCGGCAGGCCAGGGTCGGTCAATTCATAGTAGAAGCGGGTCACCCGCCCCAGGGCATCCGTCAGTGAGTTCACTCGTCCGGTCTCGAGGCCCTGAATGCTGACACGATTGCCCGAGGTGTCTTCGATGGATGTGAGGTAAAACGTCCGACCCCAGGCGACATTCGTACCGGTAAAGGCGGTGTAGTTGCGTTTGGTGCCGTCCGGGAATTCCCACGTCAGGTTGGTGGAGGCGATGCGACGGACGCGTCCCACATTGAAAATCTTGCCCTGATAGAGTTTCCCTTCCTCGTCGAGGGGTGAAAACCGTTCCCAGCCACCACCTTCCTGAAGCCAGAGATCTCCGAGCGGTTCCAGCGGAGACTCGTAGAATTGGCCTTTCCAATCGTGCGTCCAGTCCGGGCGATAACCGAAGCGGGTATTGGACCGTTGGGTATGCCGCACGGTCACGGAAACTGCGGGACCAAAGGGAGGCTCGTAGCCAATCGGTGTATCGATGATTTGCTGGCTCAGCAGCATCAGGTGGACGTTCCAACTGGCCATCCCGTGCGAGGCCGAGGGAAGTTTGTACGAGCAGGGAGACTGTTTGTCGCGAGGGGTGGTGGCGTCCGGATCATTATCCAGCACCCCGTTTCGACCAACGATCAGTTCTGCTTCTGCGGGTTCCACCTTTTGCCATCCCGACGGGAGCGGACCGGCGGGAATTAGAAAGTAACCGGAGGATTCGTGATCGATGGCTTGAGAACTGGCAAAGGTGGTCTGCCAGCCGGTGGGATCGGACAACTGAAAACGCCCGTCGCGCTCCTTAAGGACCGCGACAAAATGACCCACCTGAAGATGCATCAGCGCAGGCGTCGGCAGTGCTGCGCCGGGAGTCCGCCGGGCCATCTGAAGCTGCATGCCGAGGGAGTCCGCCAGAGAGGCGACGGCAGCCAGCGTCATTCCATTGGTGGTTGAAACCGATTCAAGAATCCGGGGGTGCCCAGCGTCGGTGGGATTCAGAAACACACGGATTCGTTCGAGTGCCAGGGCACCGCAGCGGAAAGCGTTTTCTGGCCGGTGTCGCATCGATTCCAGGCCCTGCTGCACACCCCTTAGGACTTCGACATCGTCCGGGTGAAGAGTGATTCGCGAAAGGGCAGACACCAGTTCTTCGACTTCCTCCTTTCGCCCCAGTCGGGCAGAGAGTTCCATGACTCGAACTCCCACCCGCGTTGAAAAGACCGCCGCTTCGGCCGTGGTGCCCTGGCCCCGTTCACTCCAGAGGTCGCGCAGCATTTGAAGGGCCAGGGAATACCAACCCGTCTGGTAATACTCCTCGGCCAATTGCAATCGAAGCGCCGGAGACCAGGCCCCGTGGGGGAATGCATCCAGGAAATCGGTGAGTGAATTGAACTCGTCACGCTGAGAACGTTGGGCAAAGCGGTCCAATGCCTGGCTGAAGGCGACGGATTCCGATTCGCCGGCACTCTCCACCGGTCGCAACAGGGGGGTGAGATGCTCAGGCCGGGGTCCGGGGGCGAGCGGTGCGCCCTGCACGGTTCCAAGGACACTAAGTAGCACGGCCCAAAGTCCACCCCAGTGGACGAACAACGCGGCGCGAACGCCTCCCCCGAGAGTCCGACGAACCAGCCAACAACAACACAGTCTCATAATCCAGTACAACCTTAGCAGGAAGGGCGATAATGGCCAGCACTGGAACAGGTGCGAACGCCTTGTTTCAGCCTCCACCATCTCGCGACGCATAAAAGTCACAGACCCGACATTGAACCTGAGTGAGACGTTTCATATCGTTGCCAGTCATGAAGTCGTCGATGTCAGCATTCCGGACCGTTTTACTCCTGTTTCTGATTTCGGGTGGTTCCGCCAACGGGCAGAGCTACTATTATCAGCCCACGAATAACCCAGCAGATGTCTTGATCGGGCTGAGGCAAGTTGGAAATCCCTATGAGATTCTTATCGATGCCGGTTCGGTGCAAGCGTTTCGTCACTCGGTGAGCACCAATCGATTCAGGGTGGCTTCTGTGGATTCGGACCTCGTCTGTTGGGTCTTTAGTCCAAATCTGAGTCGCCTGGACATTGCTGTGTTCGCGTCTGATTCGATCAGGCATAGACCCTTGGTACCATTTCCAAAGATTTGGCTCAGCAGGGGAAGGGTGAACGGGGATATTCCAGCGGACCCTTGGAATCGAATTTTGGATCTGAGTTTGTTGTCGGTTGGGAGTGCCATTCAAGTCATTGGATTGAATGGGAATCCAGTCGATGCGCCTTTTTTTGGGTCGAAAACCGGTTCACCCGCAGTAGTGAGGAAAACAGACACGGTTTTTAGTTATTCGTCGGATTTGGGCGCGGGCGGAGATTTCAAGCAAACATTCCCTGGGGATATCGAGGCACAGACGCCGGATGATTTCGGGACGAATTCGCCATCGATGAAAGTGGATTTCTTCGAACTCGCTTCTGGAATTGGCCCATCGGTATGGTTGGGGACCTTTGAATTGACACCCCGCGGTGAGCTTTGGTTTATACCGGCGCCTGCGCCACCATCGGAGTCCGCAGCCATCATTCAAGCAATCCAACGAACGGGCACCACCAATCGCATCACGTTCGCCACCGGTTCCGAACGTTATTCGTATTCATTGTTGCGGGCACCGGCCGGCGGGTTTTCCTTTCCGACTGAATTATGGTCCATCGTTGCGGGTCCGGTGCCAGGCACCGGTGGTTCAATCACCCTCTCGGATTCCAGCGACGCGGCCACGCAGTTTTACCGGATTGAGGTGACTCCGTAGAAGGAAAGACCGTTTGCGCCCATTGGGACAACGGAGGGGGTGGGTTTCGCCCTTTCAGGGCTTGGAAAATTCGGGGGGCGGTTTTCCCGGGACGATGCCCCGGGCTGTCTCATTTTGCCCCGTTGGGGCAGGAATTCGGTGACGCTTTCAACGGGTGTCCGGGGCGGAGGCCGCGCATATCATTTTGTCCCACCGGGGCCGGGCAGGGACTTAGGGGAGATATGGGAGTACCACGTCGTCGTCAAGGGGGCATTTCACACCTCTGAAGGCGGGGCGAGACCGCCCGGCAAACCATCGGTGGATATCCCGCCAATGGGGCTCTTCAAGAGGATTGTTTCCGTCCATGGGACCGTTCAATCTCTACCGCATGATCCGCTCCGGCATTTGCAATCCGCATCTCCTGTCTCTCCTGAGCCGTGTCCGCCATACGAACACGGTCGTCCTAGCCGATTCCATGTTCCCACACTGGCCGGGATTGGTGGAGGTCGACTTGTCCTTGGTGATGGGCATCCCGACATTGCCCCAAGTCCTGGCGGCGATATTGGCCCAATGGAACGCCGGAACGGCCTGGATGGCGGAAGAGTTTTTGCAACACAACCCGGAATCGGTCATCGCGGAATTTCGATCCGCCTTTGGCAGTACGCCCCTGCACCTCGAACCGCACTTATCCCTGAAACTCCGGGTGCCCAAAGCCCTGGGGGTTATCCGGACCGGCGAGCACCGGATTTACACCAACGTGGTACTGGAATCGGCTTAGACGAGGCCCAAGGGGCAGGATGCCGCTGCCACGTCGGCACCCATTCGGTGGTTGACAAGCCCATACGCCATCCGCAGGACCGGCACCAAGACTAGTGTGGGTATGGACCCCGGGCGGCTGTCGCGATAGTCTGCGTCGACCGATGAGCTTGTTTCTCAATGCCGCCGCCTATCGCTTTGCCGTGTTGAACGGTCTGCGACCGTTGCGCGAACAACTGCTGACCCGGTGTCGTGCGACCGGGCTGAAGGGGACCATCCTGATCAGCCCCGAGGGGATCAACCTGTTCGTCGCGGGCGAAAAGGAGGCGGTTGAATCGTTGGTCTTGCACCTCCGAAGTCTGCCCGGTCTGGAGGGACTCGAACCGAAATATAGCTCGAGCGATCATCAACCGTTCCGACGGATGCTGGTCCGCATCAAGAAGGAAATCATTGCCTTTGGTGTCGAGGGCATTCAACCGGCCGTCTACACCTCCCCCAGAATTTCAGCCCGGACTCTCAAACAATGGTTGGACGAAGGACGTCCGGTGACCCTGTTGGACACCCGCAATGACTACGAGGTGAAGCTGGGGACATTCGAGGGAGCGATCCCGGCAGGGATCGATCATTTCAGGGATTTTCCGGCGGCGGCCCGTCGACTGCCCCCGGAGCTGCGGGGACAGCCCATCGTGACCTTTTGTACCGGTGGCATCCGCTGCGAGAAGGCAGCTCCGATGATGGAACGTGAAGGATTCCAAGAAGTGTATCAATTGGAGGGCGGTATTCTTAAATATTTTGAGGAATGCGGTTCGGCACATTATCGGGGGGAATGTTTCGTTTTTGACCAACGGGTGGGAGTCGATCCGGCATTGCGGGAGACGGAGTCCGTGGTCTGCCATGCCTGCCAGTCACCGCTGACCAGCGAGGAGCAGAGCGACCCGCGTTATGAACCGCCGCACCATTGTCCCTATTGTCATCGGAGCAGTGCCGAACAGATGGCGGAGAGCATCCGGGTCCGGGAGGAACGATTGAGGACTTTGACCCATCCGCTCCCTGGGTCGCTTCCTTACGAAAATCGGAGACGCCTGAAAATACCGGGCAAATATGATGGCTGGACGCTGGGCGAATTTACGCAACGCGCCCTGCCACATCTTGGAACGGAGTATTGGGCCCTGGCCTGCGGTGAAGGGCGCATGCTCAATCCCGAAGGATTACCGATGACGCTGGAGCACCGGGTTCGCGCAGGGGAATTCTATGTGCATGTGCTGCCGGGAACGGTGGAACCGGCGGTCAATGCCCGGCTTCGCATCCTGCATGAGGACGAGGCACTGGTCGTGATCGACAAGCCAGCCCCGTTGCCGATCCACCCGGCGGGACGGTACAATCGCAATACCCTGCAATTCCTGCTGGAGGAGATGTATGCGCCCCAAAAGCCGCATGCCGCCCATCGACTCGACGCCAATACGACAGGGTTGGTGGTGTGCACGCGCACCCGCCACTTTGCCCGACAGGTACAACCTCAATTTGAAGAGGGAACGGTCGAGAAGGTTTACCTGGCCCTCGTGCATGGAAGTCCAACGGAGGATGTCTTCGAGTGCACCGCCCCCATCAGTTCCGGACCAGGGGAGTTGGGTTCGCGGCGGATTGATGCCGAGGATGGGTTGGCATCCCGGACCTGTTTTCAGGTCATCGGGCGAAATTCGGACGGAACAAGCTTGTTGGAAGTTCGACCGCTAACCGGGCGGACCAATCAAATCCGGGTGCATCTCTGGCATCTGGGCTTGTCGATTGTGGGGGATCCGGCGTACTTGCCTGAGGGGCGGTTGGGTGAGACCATGACCTTACCGGTGGAAGCACCGCCGCTGTGTCTGCACGCCTGGCAAATCGCATTCCGGCATCCGCTGACGCGTGAGCGGGTCCACTTCGAGACACCCCGGCCAACCTGGGCGCTTCTTGACAGCGACGGCTCCCGCCCTACGATATCAACCTAAGGGTGAACTGAGCCCACCGGCCTTTCGGGGCATGTAAGCTCAGTTTCCGAAATCACCCGAATGACACGGGTGATCTGGATGAGCGTCAGGACTTTAGGTTCAGTGACGTTGTGTCCGGGGTTAGGTCTGATTATGACAACAGTGACGTGGCTGGTTTTGGCAACTCTTCTGTTTGCGGTTGCCACATCACCCTGGATTTCCGGATTGGTCCTCATCCGCGAACGACAAGTGGGCATTGTCGTTAAACGGTTTGCAAAAAGAACGTTACCGCCCGGATGCCTCATCGCTCTGAAAGGGGAAGCCGGTTATCAGGCAGATACGCTGGCACCTGGGATTTATTTCGGTTATTGGCCGTGGCAGTATAAGATTCAGAAGGTTCCGATGACACAGGTTCCTGCAGGGCAGATCGCCCTGGTGGTGGCGGCAGACGGAACCGCGATTCCCGCCGAACGGATTCTCGGCAGAGTGGTCGCTTGTGATAGCTTTCAGGACGCTCGAAAATTTCTCGAAGCCAACGGCGAACGCGGGCGCCAGTTGGGGTTCCTGACCGCCGGGTCGTACCGGATCAACACAGCTTTATTCACCATCATCACGGTGGATCGTGCCACTGATTTTGGGCTGAACCCGGCGTCTCTCATGGTGCAGCAAATCGCCTCGGAGGCGGTGGGGATTGTCACCACGCTCGACGGACAACCCATCTCACCCGGCGAGATCGCGGGACCGGTGATTCCCGGGCATGATAATTTTCAGGACGCACAGGCATTCCTTTCCGGCGGGGGTAGTCGTGGATTGCAGGAACAGATTTTGTTGAGCGGCAGTTGGAATCTGAACCCCTGGTTTGTTCAAATCGATCCCGTGCCGATGTTGGAAATCCCCATTGGTTATGTGGGAGTCGTCGTCTCCTACGTTGGCACAGCCGCCAAGGATGTCAGCGGAGCGGAGTTCAAGCATGGAGACTTGGTGGAACCGGGGCACAAAGGGGTATGGGTCACACCGCTCTCGCCAGGCAAACATCCGATCAACCCTCATATCATGAAGACGGAATTGGTCCCCACGACCAATATCGTTTTGAATTGGGCCGTCCGAACGGAGGCGCATAAATTTGATGCCAAACTTTCACCGATCACGGTCCGGTCACGCGATGGCTTTAGTTTCACCCTCGACGTCTCCCAGATTATCCACGTCGGAGCGCTCGACGCGCCCAAGGTCATTTCACGCGTCGGCTCGATGCAGAACCTGGTCGACCACGTGCTGCAACCGATTGTTGGTAACTATTTCCGAAATTCTGCCCAATATCACACTGTGCTCGATTTTTTGGGGGCACGCAGCGAGCGACAGCAGGAGGCGGCCACCCATATCCGCGCCGCATTGGCGGCGTACGATGTTCAGGCGATCGACACACTGATCGGTGACATCAACCCGCCCAACGATTTGATGCAGACGCAGACCGACCGGAAAATCGCGGAGGAACAGCGTAAGACGTACGAAGTGCAGGAAGCCGCCCAAAAGCAGCGCCAACAACTGGTTCGGGAAACGTCCCTGGCGGAAATTCAATCCCAAATGGTGAGCTCCGAGCAGGGCGTCCGGATTGCGCAACTCAAGTCGGATTCCCTCATCCGACAAGCCACGGGCGAAGCCGAGGCAACACGCCTTCGGTCGCTGGGTGATGCCCAGGCTATTCGCGCCACGGGCGATGCCAAGGCGGCGGTCTATCGGGCCGGCGTGGAATCCATCGGTGGTGACAACTATACCCTCTTGCAGATCATGCAGGTGGTCGGCGACAGAAATGTTCGCATCGTTCCCGATGTCGCGGTCAACGGTTCGGGAGGTGCGAGCGGGCTTGCGGAAGGGCTGTTGGGCCTGCTGCTTCGACGGGAGGCGGCTGGAATGCACCCGACAAGCCCGGAGGCCGGCACAAAGAGTGGCAAACTCCCAGTGCAGTAGGGTCATGTCTCGAGTCGGGAGGGAAAACGCAGTATCTCTCCTAGATAAGGCATTCCAGATTTCAAAATATCAGCTTTTCACCCGACCAGGCGATTCCAAAAAGCGCCTTTGAAATCGATGGATTCTCTGCGCTCCCTGAGCCCTCTCCGGTTGGACTCCCGATCACCGTCCTGAGAATTAACCACAGAGGACGCAGAGAACACAGAGAAAGAAACATAGGTTTAAAAAATGAAGTTCGGGACGTTGCCGCCCCGAACTTCCCCTTTTTACCTCCATGGGCCTTGATGATTTCAGCCGTCACCGTCCCGACTGTCGGGAGAAGGTGGTTTTTACCGAGGCCCAACTTCCCGGATTGAGCCCGGGGCGACAGCGCCCCGAGCTCTCTCCTCAGATAATCCAACCTTGCTCTCGTCGCACCCGCCCAACCCGGTCCCCGGGGACAACCCCGCAGACGGACGGGCGGAAACCGGTCTCAACCTTACCTAGCTGCACCCGAGGCTTTCACCGCAGTTCATGCATTTATAGCATGCACCATTACGCACCGTGATATGACCGCATTTCGGGCAGCTGGGAGCATCCCCTTGGTTGACAAAGGTGCTGGTCAGCAGGTCCCGATGACCGTTGACCGATACCGATCGGGATTCCGAACGAATCACCGAACCGGTCACCGCGGCAACTGCAAGGTCGACGACGGGACGATTGACGGTTCGCTTCTCTTCCTCGTCCAATTCTGGCAAGGGCAGCTCGGCTTGCGCAACCTTGGGTGAATTGGCTTCCCGGAAGCCATGGATAAACTGGCAGGCCATCCAGCGGAAGACATAGTCAATGACCGACGAGGCCTTGCGGATGTCCGGATTACGAGTGAAGCCGCTGGGCTCGAATCGCTGGTAGGCAAACTTGTTCACCAAGCCTTCGAGCGGCACGCCATATTGAAGGGCGAGACTGGTCAATGCGCCAATTGTGTCCATAAGACCGCCAATGGTGCTGCCTTCCTTGGCCATGGTGACAAACAGTTCGCCGGGCTGCCCATTTTCGAACATCCCCACAGTCATGTAGCCTTCGTGACCGGCGATTTCGAACTTATGGTTGATGGCCGGGCGGGTATCCGGCAACCGACGTCGCTGCGGTTGCGATGTCAACTGGGTGAGACGTGCGACTTCGGATTCCAATTCCGCCAACCGGGCTTCCAGAGTGACCGTACGTTCGGCCGCCGTTTCCCCTCCGCTCTGCCCTTCCTTCGTCTTCTTGGTGTTGAGCGGTTGGGAGCGCTTGGAGCCGTCGCGATAGATAGCGACACATTTGAGACCCATGCGCCATGCCTGGGCGTAGGCATCGCGGATATCGGCGGTCGTGGCTTCGTGGGGGAGATTGACCGTCTTGGAGATGGCACCGGAGATAAACGGTTGGGCGGCCGCCATCATTCCCAGGTGAGCCATGTAGCCAATGCTGCGCTGGCCGCGGTGCGCCTTGAAGGCGCAATCAAAAACGGCCAGGTGCTCGGGCTTGAGGCCGCTGGCGAGGCGGTCGCCCGCCTTGGCCGTACCAGCCTTCACCGCCGGATCATCCGCCACCAATTGGACATCCTCAATGGTGTCGAACTTCTCGATGTGGGCGACGATCTGGGTGACCTGAGCGTCCGAATATCCCAGCCTCCGCAGGGCTTCAGGAACCGTCCGGTTGACAATCTTCAACATCCCGCCGCCGGCCAACAGCTTGTACTTCACAAGAGCAATATCCGGCTCCACGCCGGTGGTATCGCAATCCATCAGGAAGGCAATGGTGCCGGTCGGAGCCAGCACGGTGACCTGGGCGTTGCGATAGCCCATCTGCCGGCCCTTGGCCAGGGCTCGATCCCAACAGGCCCGGGCTTCATCCTTGAGAAAGGCGAAATCACGCGACGCCGTGATGGTTTCGACCGCCTCACGGTGCAACTGGATGACACCAAGGGTCGATTCGACATTGTCCGGGCGTGGGGGATTGGGGACGCCATTGCAGCGGGCGTCATGATAGCCGGGAAAAGCACCCATGATGGCGGCCAGCTCGGCGCTTTGTTCGTAGGCATGCCCGGTCATCACGGCCGTGATGGCTCCGGCCAATGCCCTGCCCTCGTTGGAGTCATACGGAAGACCGTAGCTCATGATCAACGAACCCAGATTGGCGTAACCCAGACCGAGGGTGCGGAAAATATGGGAGTTTTCGGCAATCGCCTTGGTTGGATAGCAGGCATTATCGACCAGAATTTCCTGGGCGGTTATGTAGATTCGGACTGCCGCCTTGAACCGCTCGATGTCAAACACACCATCGGCCCGCTTGAACTTCATCAGATTGAGCGAAGCCAAGTTGCAGGCGGTGTTGTTGAGGAACACGTATTCGGAACACGGATTCGTCGAATGGATGGCTTCGGTCCCTTTGCAGGTGTGCCATTTTTGAATGGCCCCATCATACTGAAGACCGGGGTCGCCACAGACCCACGTGCCTTCGGCAATCAGGTCGAGCAGTTTGGACGCCTCTTTCTTTTCCAGCGGTTCACCGGTGGTGACCGACCGGGTCCACCATTCGGCACCGGACAGGGCAGCGGTCATAAAGGGGTCCGAGACACGCACCGACAAATTCTCGTTCTGATACATGACCGAGCCATAGGCCTCGCCATTGAACGAGCCGTCATACCCCTGTTCGATCAGCGCCCATGCCTTCTTCTCCTCCCTCATTTTGGCGGAGATGAAGTCCTCAATGTCGCCATGCCAGTCGCGGATGGTGTTCATCTTGGCCGCGCGGCGGGTCTTGCCGCCGGACTTGACCACATTTGCCACTTGGTCGTACACCCGGAGGAAGCTCATGGGACCGCTCGGCTTTCCACCGCCGGAGAGCTTTTCCTTGGCGCTGCGAATGGGAGTCAGGTCCGTGCCGGTCCCGGAACCGAATTTGAACAGCATCGCCTCGCTGTACGCGAGCTGCATGATGCTTTCCATGTTGTCGTCCACCGACTGAATGAAGCACGCGCTGCACTGCGGGTATTCGTACTGGGTGGAGGCCCGTTCCGCTTCACCGGTCTTCCGGTTGTAAAACCAGTTTCCCTTCTCGCTGTTCTTGCCGACACCGTATTCATGATACAGCCCGACATTGAACCAGACGGGGGAATTGAAGGCACCGAATTGGTTGACGCAAAGCCAGGTCAGCTCTTCGTAAAACACTTCGCCTTCGGCGGCTGAGAAATAGCCATCCTTGATGCCCCAATCAGCAATCGTCCGGGTGACGCGATGAATGAGCTGGCGCACCGAGAATTCCCGCTCTTTTTTCTGGGGATCACCGTAAAAGTATTTGGAACAAACAACCTTGGTGGCCAGTTGCGACCAATGCTTGGGCACTTCGACGCCGACCTGCTGAAAGACCACCTTTCCGGAGTCGTCGGTGATTTCAGCGGTCCGTTTCTCCCACTCAATCTGGTCAAACGGCTTGACCCGGGCATCGCTGAAGATGCGACCAAAGGAAAGAGTGGCGGGCTTGGAACGAGCCGTGGCTTTGGAACGGCGGGAGGCGGTCGCGAGTTGGGCAGACCGACGTGCGGGCTTCACCGGAACAGGCGACACGATTGGGGTGGGGGCGTCAATCATGGCGGATAAAAATTTTGGACAACGGCAAACTCATTTGGCTGACTCAGATCACTTTTCGGTTCACTTTGGGGACGTTGATTACCTGGCAACGAGACCACCAAACGAGGGAAAAACAGCTTGGAGTGAACGAACCCGGGACCTCCGGACTCTACACACCTAATTGTGCTTCAAATCGATAGTACCCCTACCGGTAGTGTCATCAAGCGGATTCCTGCAGAATGCAGGTGAATTTATTGCAAAAAATTTGGACGCCATCCGTCCGAGAAAATCGGCGGAAGGAGGTCTGACTCACGGACGTTGCAGCGGGACAACCACTTAGCCGTTTAGCCTCGTCGGTGGACGGCATCACGACGAGGAGGTGGAGGGGAAGGTCGGCTCCAGACAGCGGGTACCCCCAGCATGCCCGTTCGGCCCACGGGCCGGAGCCAGACCTCGTCAGGAATTCCCCGGGAGGGTGGAAAATCCAATTCCCAACGGCGGGAGGTTGGGGACAAGAGAACGACGTTCCATTGGTCGCCGTACCGGTACTGAAGAACCCAACGGGAGACGGCTTCTCCCCCGGACGAACGCCATTTCAGGTCCAAGCCCTTGCCACCGCGCAGGGTGGAAACGCCCAGGGAGGGAGCTGGAGGGCGTTCCTGTCCGAGCCAGGGGGTTTCGGGGACCAGTGCGGCCTCACGAAACAGGTCGTTGGCCAATTCATTGGCAATACCTCCCAGATTGTTCTTGAGGCTGGAGGCATTCCAGAAAAGGGCTCCATGGGTGGCGGGCTGAGTGCGACGGAGGCGAACCTGTCGGGAAACATCCGTGGCAGGGCGGTCCTTGCCGATATTGGCCGACGCGAGGCCACTGATCATCAGGCGTTGCTGGGCATTTTCGGTGGCCCACCATTCCAGCAGCTTGGAATAGTCCTGCTCGCGTCGTCCCGTGGGCCAGTAGAGTTGGGGGGCGAAGTAATCGGCCCAACCCAATCGCAACCATCGGCGGGAGTCGGCAAACAAGGTGGCATAGGAATCGAGCCCTTTGATGCCGATGGGGTACATGGGCCGCCAGATCCCGAACGGACTGATACCAAATTTCAGCCACGGTTTGAGCAGGTGAAGCCGGTCATTGAGCTGTTGAACAAACTGATTGACGGAATCCCGCCGCCAGTCCTCCCGTTCAAGACGGCCACCGCGGTCGCGGTAAGCCTTGAAACTGGCGTCGTCGTTAAAGGTGGCCGGGGTCGAGGTTCCAGGCACCACTTCAGGATAGGGATAAAAATAGTCGTCGATGTGAATGCCGTCGACGTCATAGCGACGGGCGACATCCAGGATGACCCGGAGAGAATACTCACGGACCTCGGGATTTCCCGGGTCCAGCCAAAGGTAGCGCCCGAAGCGGCGCAGCCATTCCGGGTGGGCGATGGAAACGTGTGTGGAACACGGGGGGGAAACCGACTGATGATATCGAGCCCTGAAGGGATTGAACCAGGCGTGGAGCTCCAGACCCCGGGCATGCGCCTCAGCCACGGCGAATTGGAGGGGGTCCCAAGCTGGCTTTGGGACCTGGCCCATCCGACCGGTCAGGTATTCACTCCAAGGTTCAAATGGAGAGTTATAGAGGGCATCGCAGGCCGTGCGGACCTGGAAGACAACGACGTTGAATCGAAGCCGGGCGGCGCAGTCGAGCAATTGGCGGAGTTCCTCCTGTTGTTGGGCGACGGGGAGCCCGGGCTTGCTCGGCCAATCGACATTGCCCACGGTGGCGATCCACATCCCGCGGAATTCACGGGCGACCGGGGGTGGTGCTGTGGCACCCCACACGCTCAGACCCAGCATCCAAGCCAGGCCCCACCCCAGAAGGCTCCTCATTTTGATAATGAAAGCATCTTGGCGATGGAAAGGAGTGGGATCAAGGCCGGGGGATGGGCAAAACGTTTGTTTGTTTGATTACCGATGGAAGTTCCAACCTGGAAAGAACTATGCCAACCATAGCGCTGTGCGAATCACAAACCTGAATCCGGATGCGGATATCGGCGCCAGTTCCTGGCTTGTCGAAATGGAGGGACGGAGTCTTCTGCTGGATGCCGGCACCCATCCCCGGCGCGAGGCTGCGGAAAGCCTGCCGCTGTTCGAGGCTGCGGCCCATCTGGATATTGAAGCGGTGTCCGTGTCCCATTGCCACCTGGACCACGTGGGGGGACTGCCGGTGGCTCTCAAACGATTTCCCCATTCCCGGGTTTTCATGACCGACCTGAGCTATTTTCTGGTCGAGCGGGTGCTGCACAATTCGGTGAATGTCATGACCCGGCAGCGGGATGAGCGGGGAATCAAGGGTTATCCCCTCTATACCCATGAGGAAGTGGACGATTTTGCAGCAGTCTTTGACGGGCTCGGTTACCGGCGGGAGGTCGAATGGGCTCGCCCGAATCGGGGGCGGAAGAGCGGAGGTCCCTATACCTTGGAGTTTCACGATGCGGGTCACACCATGGGTTCTGCTGGAACATTGGTGAAAGCGGGAAGGCGCTCGCTGTTTTTTTCCGGAGACGTCTGCTTTCACGACCAGACCCTGTTGCGGGCGGCGCAATTCAACGGCATCAAAGCAGAGGCGCTTATTGTCGAGACCACACGTGGAGCCCAACCAACGCCCAGGGGCTTTTCCCGGGCAGCGGAGGTCAAGCGTCTGGCTTCCGCCATTCATGCGGTTCAGGCCCGAAAAGGGGGCGTCCTGATACCCGCTTTTGCCCTGGGACGAACCCAGGAAATGCTGGCAGCGATCGCCCTGATGATGCGGGCGGGCCAGGTGCGGCGTCAACCGGTGTACATCGGAGGATTGGGCCGGGTATTCACGGAAATCTACGATCTCCAGTCCAAAAGAACCCACCGCCACCATCCGGACTTGAAGCTCATCCGGGAGTTGAATCTGGTGGTGGTCTCCGCCGACGAGATTCGAAACATGCCATTGAATGGACGGCTGTTTGTTTTGACCTCCGGCATGGTGGTCGAGAATACCGCAGCGTACGAGGTGGCCCTCCGGATGTTGGAGGACCCGCGGCATGGCATCTTTTTTGTCGGTTACAGTGATCCGGCCGCACCGGGCGGACGTCTCCGGGCTGCCGGAACGGGTGGTCAATGCCGTCTGGGCGAGGATGGACGGGTCTATCCGGTGCGCTGTGAAGTGGACTCCTACGACCTCACCGCTCATGCCCAACGGCAGTCCACGCTTGCCTGGATCGGTAAAGTAAATCCCCGAACCGTCATTTTGGCCCACGGAGATGCGGCAGCGAGGGAGTGGTTCACCACCGAATTGAAGAGGCGACATCCCCGCATGACCGTGGTCGCACCCGGGCCGGGCGAGAGCGTGGAAATACCGGCGGGGACTCGGACGATTTCCACTGGAACCCGTCCAGCACCCCCGAAACCACCTGCGCCGTAAGCCCCGGCACCGGTAAAAACTTGTTGTCAACCAGCCCCGGGCATCCTAACTATCGGCTTCGTCGCGCCATTTTGGTGCCGGGGCAAACGGTTTATTGTCCCGTAGACTGATTACTGAGAACAACAACACACACGGTAGCAACTCAAGAGGAACTGCAATGAAGGTCAACAAATGGACAGTCGCATTGGCGGCCACCGGCGTGGTCGGCTATGCCGCCCAAGCGGAAGAAAAATCGTCACCGGTCAACACCCTGTTGCCCTCGACAACCCTGAGCGGATACGTCGATACCTCGGCTAACTGGGACATCGGCAATAACAAGACCCAAGCCACCCGTTTCGCCAACTCCGGCGCTGATCGCCAGGGCGGTTTCAACGTCAACGCGGTCAAGATCGCTCTCGAGAAGCCTCTCGAAGAGGGAGTTTGGGCTGCTGGTTACAAGGTTGAATCGGTGTTCGGTTCCGACGCCGCGGCCCTCCCAGGTCGTTTCAGCTCCACCGACTCCACCGTCGCCGGTGCCATCAAGCAGGCTTATGTCGCTCTCCGCGCTCCGGTCGGCAATGGACTCGATTTCAAGATCGGTCAGTTCGACCCGATCATTGGTTACGAAGTTTTCGACAGCTACGCCAACCCCAACTTCAGCCGCTCCTTCGGGTTCGCTCTGGAGCCCCTCAGCCACACCGGCATCCTGGCCACCTATCAGTTCAGTGACACCGTCGGCGTTGCCGGTGGTATCGCCGATACTCATTTCGGTGGGTTGAACACCAAGACGGTCAACCGCACCATCAAGACCTACATGGGCGGCCTGACCTTGAAGGCTCCCGAGAGCCTCGGATGGCTGGCTGGTTCCTCCCTGTATGCCGGTGTGGTTTACGGAGCTGACTCTGCGGCGACCGCCGCTGCCACCAGCACTCCGACGAAGCCGATTGAAACGACCAAGCGTCCGGTCAATCTGTATGCCGGTGCCTCCCTCTCCTCCCCTTGGAAGGCGATCACCTGGGGTCTTAGCTACGACTACCTGTTCAATCCCTACAACACCGACTTCAGCCGCACCGGGTTTCCGGCTAGCGTTCTCCGCAGCAATCTGAGCTCCTATGCGGACGCCACCGCGGTGTACGTCTCCTGGCAGGCGCAAGAGAAGTTGAAGCTTAACTTCCGCGGCGAATATGCCACCTCCTCCGGCGGCGTGTTCATCCCGACGGCCAATGGCTTCGCCAATGACGAGAAGCTCGTCGGTGGTACCGTCACGGCCGACTACTCCCTCTGGGCCAACGTCATCACCCGACTGGAAGTTCGCTGGGACCATGTTGCCGGCGGTTCCTACACCACGCCGTTCAACAACAATCGTAACGACATCTCCGTCGCTGCGAACGTGATCTACAAGTTCTAATTCCTGGATTTTCCAGCAACCCTCCCGGTGTTCCGGGAGGGTTTTTTATTGTCGGGAGTGTGCGATAGATTTCCCGATGCCCGACTGCCCTGTCGCCCGGCCCTCCACAGACCATGCTCAGTTCCCTTCTGGAGGAATACCTTGTTCATCTGCGCCATGAACGGGGACGGGCTCTTCATACCCAAAAGACTTACGCCCACCTTTTGGAACGATTTGCAGCGTGGGCGGAGCGTCGGGGACGCACCGCCTGGCCCCAAATCACCACGTCCGATTTGATGGACTTTCTTGAGGTTCAACGCAACGAATGGACCGCGCTTGGACGTCCTCCGCAGCAACCCACCATTTACGCTAGCGAAGTGGGCGGCACCCCGGCGAACGCACCGCGAAAGCGCGGTACTGCCAGCCTTTATTTGCAGGTGGCCGCGTTGCGCGGTTTTTTCCGCTTCGCTGAAGATGAGGGTTGGGTGACCGAAAACCCTGCCCTCCACCTCAGCCTGCCACGACGTTGGCAACGGGTACCCAAGGCCCTGTCTGAAGTGGAAATGGCCCGATTGCTGGAACCACCGGCGAATTCCGCCGAGGCTGCGGACCTGTGCGACCATGCCATTCTGGAACTGGCCTATGCGAGTGGTCTGCGCCTGGCCGAACTCCGCGATATCCGGCTGGAACAACTCCATCTCGATGCCGGGTTCGTGACGGTCATTGGAAAAGGAAACAAGGAGCGGGTGGTTCCCGTGGGACGACTGGCCGTCACCGCGATTCAACGATATCTGAAAGAAGCCAGACCTCGGCTGGTCACACCCAAATCGCCCGCGACTGTCTTTTTAACCCGGCGCGGGACGCCCTTTGCTTCCGTCACGCTCTGGCTGCGAATCAAGCAGCGGGTGCGGCGTTGCGGGATTGAACGTCCCATGACCCCGCACATGCTTCGCCATAGCTTCGCCACCCATTTGCTCCAACATGGGGCGGACCTTCGGGTCATTCAGGAATTGCTGGGGCATTCCAGCATCAGCACCACGGAAGTCTACACCCACGTGAGTCAGCAGCACCTCCGCGACACCCATGATCAGTTTCATCCCCGGGCGACCCGGCGGCAGGCCGCTCCAGTTGGAGGGGGCAAAAACGATACCCCGGGAGAAAGCCCTGCGTCCGCTACCCCGCCCAATGCTCCGCCCCCCAAGGGCGAACCCGTTTAGCGATTCATCGCTATCATCTCACATAAATGCTTGTCGTCGGAACGAATCCGTACGGCCAGAGTCCGCCCCAGTGCGAGCAGCACTGAAGTCGCAATATCCGGATGTTGTCGGCAAAGTTCCCGGAAGCTTTCCCCTTCAACCTTGAACAGGGTCACCGGCGTATCCGAAATGGCGTCGGTGATGCGCGGACCGCGGTCGAAGAGCGAGATTTGACCGAATTGACCGCCCGACTCCTGGATGCCAATCAGGATTTCGCGGTCTTTGGCAAAAATCCGCTGACGAACGTGCCCCTCGATCACCAGGAACAGAGAATCTCCGGACGACCCTTGCTTCATGATGGTCGTAAAGGCGGGAAAATGGACCAGGGAGCCGTATTGAATGAAGATGGCAATTTGTTCCTCCGATAACTCTGAGAGGACCCGGACCCGCCTGAGCAATGCCGGACGGACCTCGTCGGCTGCCGCGGCGGTGACGTCGGATTCGGGGACATAAAACAATGCCCGCAGCCCCGGGATATCTCCTGCCTGCTGCCAGCGACGGGTTCGTTCGCAGAAAATCCAGGAACCAGAATGAATCCGCTCGTCTCGGATCCACGCACGCAGGGAGTCGATCGGGACTGGACCATAGATCACGTCGTCCAGAGCCCAGACCCGGTATTCAGGGTGGGGAATTTCCATAGGGGATAAGGCCATGGGACGCTTCCCGGATAAAAAGCCAAGAAAAAAGGGGAGCCGAGCCTGGCATTTTTGGCGATTGGCGACTGACCCGACTTGGGGCATCCTCTCTCCGAACCGATGACCGTCACGTTGTTCATTCCCTGCTTTATCGATGCCCTTTACCCGCGGGTCGGCATCAGCATGGTGCAATTGCTCGAACAACTCGGCCATCGGGTTGAGTGCCCCGACGACATCGCCTGCTGCGGACAGCCCGCCTTCAATTCGGGTTGCTGGCCGGAAGCGCGGGCGGTGGCGGACCCTGTCCTGACCCGACTGAAAACATCCGAAGTCGTGGTGGTGGCCTCGGGTTCCTGTGGGGCGATGCTGAAAAAGTTTTACGCCGACCTGTTTGCGGGGACCGGGCGGGAGGAAGAAGCCGCGAACTTATCAGGCAAGGTTTGGGAATTCTCGGATTTTCTGGTCCGCGGCCTTGGAGTCACCGATCTGGGAGCCCGGTTTCCGGCCAAGGTGACCTTCCACGACGGATGTCACGGACTCCGCGAACTCGGGATCAAGACGTCGCCCCGACGCCTGCTGGAACGGGTGAAGGAACTCGAACTGGTCGAAATGACCGACACGGAAACGTGCTGTGGTTTCGGCGGTACCTTTTCAGCCAAATACCCCATGATTTCGACCGCCATGGGTGAGGTCAAATGCACTGCGGCTCAGGCGACCGGTGCCGACTATATTGTTTCCAACGATTCCAGCTGCCTGATGCACCTGCAGGGTCTATTGACCGTTCGGAAGCAGCCGGTCAAAACCATCCACCTGGCCGAAATTCTTGCCTCCAGATGACCGCCGCCCATCAATTCCTGGAACAAGCCCGCCGAATCACGCGGGATTTGCGCCACCGGGGTCTCATCCAGACCGCGTTGCGCAAGTACGAGGTCAAGCGGGACGAGAAGAAGCGCGCTTTTCCTGACTGGGAATCGGCCCGACAGGCGGCAGCCGAGGTCAAATGGGACGCCATCAACCATCTCGACACCTATCTCGAGGATTTCGTAACCCGGCTGGAGGCGCGCGGTACCCGGGTCCATTGGGCTTCCACCGCTGCTGAAGCCCGGGACGCAATTCTGGGAGTGGTGCGGGACCGAAAGGCCAAGTCGATCATCAAATCGAAGGCCATGACTGCCGAGGAAATCCACCTCAACGATGCTTTGGAGAAGGAAGGTTACGAGGTGGTGGAATCCGATCTCGGCGAATACATTGTTCAGCTGCGGCACGAACCCCCGTACCACATTGTTTTCCCGGCCATGCACCTGACCAGGGACGAGATCAGCGACCTGTTTCATCGGGAGCTGGGCAGTGCCCAGACTCGGGAACCGGAAGAGTTGACCATGATTGCCCGGCGGGTCCTGCGGCAGAAGTATATCACCGCGGATATCGGTATCACCGGAGCCAACTTCGCGGTTGCGGAGACCGGCATGGTCTCCATCACCGAGAACGAGGGCAACGCCCGGCTGACCTCCGCCCTGCCGCGAACGATGATCACCCTTTTGGGAATCGAAAAGGTGATTCCGGCGCTCGAAGACCTCGCTCTATTCCTCCCCATGCTGGCCACGGCCGGTGCCGGTCAGACCTTGACCGGATACAACACGATGTATAGTGGCCCGCGACAACCAGGCGAGGCGGATGGTCCTGAAGAGTGGCACGTCGTCCTTTTGGACAACCGACGGACCGAATTGCTCGCCGATCCCGAGCAACGGGATGCGCTGCACTGCATCCGTTGCGGGGCCTGCCTGAATGTCTGTCCCATCTTTCGCAATGTCGGAGGCCACACCTACGGCACCGCCTATTCGGGGCCAATCGGCAGTGTGATCACTCCGCACCTGCGGGGACTCAAGGACTGGAAGCACCTGTCCGGGGCCTCATCGCTATGCGGGGCCTGCACGGAGGCCTGTCCCGTGAAGATCGATCTGCACCACCATCTCCTCCAAAATCGCCGCAATGCCGTGATGGAGGATGCACCCTTGCTGGAGCGACTGGCCTATCAGTTGTTTGCCGTGGTGGCGAATCATCCCACCTTGTGGCAATTCGCCAAGGAGATGGGCCGGACCTTTCAGCCGTTCCATCGCTGGGTTTTGCGGACCAAGCTTGACCCGGCAAAGGCGTGGACCGCGACCCGCGACCTTCCACCCATGGCGGAAATGAGTTTCAAGGAATGGTGGAGGACCCGCCAATGAGCGCTCGCGAACAAATCCTCGGGCGAATTCGGGAAGCCCTTCGCAAATCCGCACCGATCCCCGGCCATACCCATGCCGACCACCCTTCGGCAAATCACCCGCCACACCCGCCAGTTCCACCTGCGGGTGCCGGGCGTTCCGCCTTTGCTACTCCGGTGATTCCGCTGCGCCCATCAGCCGCCGCCCGCCCATGGCTTCCGCCGGGCGGGGTGACACCGGCAGAGCAATGGGAGCGATTTTGCGCGGCTTCGACCGAGCTCAAGACCGCCGTCCAGGAATTTGAATCCGTTGAAGCCGCTCATGCCCGATTGCGCGAGCTGGCAACGGAGCAGGGTTGGACCGGCGTCGCCTCTCACCATGCGCCGCTGACCGATGCCGCCATTTCCGCCCTCGGTCTTCCGACGCTCTTTACCGACGGTGGCTATCCGGTCAACGACCTGGAAAAGTGCTCCGTCGGTATCACCGAGTGCGATGCCCTCGTGGCCCAAACCGGGAGCGTCCTGGTCACCAGCCGCAGCACGGGCGGACGTGCCTTGAGCGTCCTGCCGCCGCATCATTTGGTGCTGGCGCGACGGGCTCAACTGGTACCCGACCTCGGGGCCGCCCTGGAGCTGGCCAAGGCCCGGTATGCGCCCCACTGGCCGAGCATGATCTCGTTCATCACCGGACCAAGCCGCACGGGCGATATCGAACGCATTCTGGTCCTCGGAGCACATGGTCCCCGCCAACTCACTGTTTTTCTTCTGCCCTAGAATCACTTTTTTCAAATATGTCCACCCCGACCTACCAGCATGTCCAGAATCTGTGGAAGGATGAAGCCGCCGCAGCTCTCGATCCTGTCGCCCGACTGGTTTATCGCTCCAACCAACTCGGCACCGACCAGCGCATCACCAACACCGGTGGAGGAAATACCTCGTCGAAGATCGAGGAACGGGACCCCTTGACCGGCAAGAATGTCACCGTCTTGTGGGTCAAAGGCTCCGGCGGCGACCTTCGGACCAGTCTGCGGGAAAACTTTTCGTCTCTGTATCAATCCCGTTTGCTGGAATTGCAGGAGGTCTATCTGTCCCGCCCGGACAAGGGCCTCAAGTCGGTGGCGGAGGACGACATGGTGTCGATGCTGCCCCACTGCACCTTCAACTTGAATCCCCGGGCCGCCTCCATCGACACCCCGCTGCACAGCTTCATTCCGGCGCGGCATGTCGACCACATGCATCCCAATGCGATCATCTCGATCGCTGCGTCGGAACGATGCGCCGAGCTGACCCGGGAATTATTTGGCGGCCAGATGGCCTACGTCCCCTGGATGCGGCCCGGCTTCGAGCTGGGTCTGGCGATGCAGGACATCGTCCGGAAACAGCCGGACGTGACCGCCATCATGATGGGGCAACACGGCTTCATCTCCTGGCACGATGACGACGCAGCCTGCTATCACCGGACCCTGGGTTACATCGAACAGGCGGCGAGCCATATCGAACAACGCTATGCTGCCAAAGGCGGAGATGCCGCTGCTTTCGGAGGTCCCCTCCATGCCGCCCTTCCCGAGGCTCACCGGCGGTTTGTTCTCAGTCGGCTTCTACCCTGGCTGCGGGGGCAATTGAGCGGCCAGAAGCGGCAGATTGCCACGGTTCAGGACGACGAGAAGATTCTGCGCTTTGTCAATTCACACGATGCCGCGCGCCTCTCGGAGCTGGGGACATCGTGTCCCGACCATTTCCTTCGGACCAAGATCAAGCCACTCTATCTGCCGCTCGCCGCCGGCGAATTGCCCGGAGCGAACGCGACCGAGGCCGAACTGCTGGCCCTGGTTGACCGTCTCAAGAAACTCCTTACCGACGGTATCGCCGCCTACCGTGTGGATTATGCGGATTATTATCAACGGTGCAAACGCTCCAACTCTCCGGCCATGCGCGACCCAAGTCCGACGGTCATTCTTTTGCCGGGAATCGGCATGGTGGCCTGGGGCAAGGACAAGTCGGAATCGCGCGTCACCGCAGAGTTTTACAACTGCGCCGTCGAAGTGATGCGCGGAGCGGAAGCCATTGACCGTTACATCGCCCTGCCCCAGCAGGAGGCGTTCGATATTGAGTACTGGCTGTTGGAGGAGGCCAAACTGAAGCGCATGCCGGCGGAGAAAGAGCTGGCGCGCCATGTTATCGTGGTGATCGGTGCCGGCAGCGGCATCGGTCGGGAAGTGGCCCATCGCCTCATCAAGGAGGGGGCCCACATCGTATGCGTCGACGTGAAGGCCGAGTCGGCCGAAGCCACCGCCAGGGAATTGACCGCCAAATACGGGGCGGGCATCGGCGTTGCCGGAACCGGTATTTCCAACTGCGGTGTCGCCATCGGCCTCGCCTGTGATATCACCAATCGCACCAGCATTCGCGCTTTGCTGGACCAGGTTGCCCTGGCTTACGGTGGCTTCGACAGCATTGTGGTGACGGCAGGCGTGTTCTGGCCCAGCGACACCACCGGTCATATTCCCGACGATAAATGGGAGTTTACGTTCCGGGTCAATGTGGTGGGTTCCTATCTGGTGGGCGACGAAGCCCTGCGGACATGGAAGGAGCAGGGCCTGACCGGGTCGCTGGTGCTCACCACAAGCGCCAATGCCGTCGTGGCCAAGAAGGGCAGCGTCGCCTACGACTGCTCCAAGGCCGCCGCCAATCACCTCGTCCGGGAACTGGCCATGGAGCTGTCACCGCTGGTCCGGGTCAATGGAGTCGCTCCTGCGACCGTGGTTCAGGGCAGTGCCATGTTCCCACGCGACCGCGTCATCGGGTCTCTCGCCAAGTACAACATCCCCTACAGTGAAACCGAGGAAGACGATGTCTTGCGAGGGAAGTTGGCTCGCTTTTATGCCGACCGCACCCTGACCAAGGCCCCCATCACCCCGGCAGACCAGGCCGAGGCCTTCTTCCTGCTGGTCAGTCAACGCCTGAGCAAGACCACCGGCCAGGTGATCACCGTCGACGGTGGATTGCACGAGGCGTTCCTACGGTAGCCAGAGTAGAGCTGAGGCGGTCCAAACCAGTTCCGGTACTACCTGGATTTCGTAGCCGAACGTCAGTCGGCGCAAACTTTCCTTGGCCGAAACCCGTTACGAGAGAGCTCGGCGGGACCAAGGTTCGATGGTGGGGAGTTGGTCCGCAGATTCGCGCAGATTGACGCAGATTCTGGAAACGCATCGGGTTGCGTGGATGACATCGTGTGCGATCCGAACCGCCACGGCTCACCGGGAGGTTCGCCCTACCACGGTTCTGGACTCTATCAATGTAAATAATTGATCCCCAACCATATCAGTAGGGCGAGGCTCCCAATGAACCGGTCAGTAACGAAAGGTCGTAAAACCCTGAAGGCCGCTTGCCCTCAAGCGGCGGAAGCCGACCGGACCGCCCCAAGGTGCCGGGTCCGGGGACCCGGCCTACATCGCACCGCTTCCAAACCGTCGAGGCCAACAATCTCTGTAGGTTCAAATCACCATTCCACCATTTTCAATGGTCGGGGTCTCCTGCCGAGCGTTTGGCGGTGCGAACCACTTACCTTCCGCAGGGGCGAAGCCAATAGGCCGCCCGCAGGGCCGTCCGCAGGACCGTCAGGAGGACTTAATTGGACAGGTATTCCCTTGGGTCAGCAATTTTGCCGGCCAAAGCACTGGCGGCCACGGTGGCGGGACTCGCCAGGAAGACCTGCGATTCCTTGTGACCCATACGTCCGGGGAAATTGCGGTTGGTGGCGCTGATGCATTTCATCGGCGTATTCATCCGCCCGAAGGTATCGACCGGTCCGCCCAGGCATGCGGCGCAGCCGGCGTTTTCCGTCATTTGCACCCCGGCATCGAGCAGGATGTCCCACACCGTTCGCCCGCCCCAACGGGTGCGACGCAGGTCATGGACAATCTCAGGGGTGGCCGGGACGCCAAAGGTATCGATCACCACCCGCCGACCCCGAATGACCCGTGCAAACTCCACGAAATCGCTGGTTTTGCCGCCCGTGCACGAGCCGATATAGGCGCGATCAAGCTTCACATGGCCCAATTCCTTGGCCTGCTTGCGGTTACCCGGGTCGGGATGGCATGCGACCACCGGCTCCAGGCGGTCGAGATCGATCACCCACTCACCGATCGTGGTCTGATCGGCGTCGACTTCGACCGGTTCATACGTCGACTTGGTTCCGTTCAGCCGGGTTCGGGACTCCACGTACTCGGCGGTTCGGGCGTCGAAGGGGAAAATGCCGTTCTTGCCGCCGGCTTCGATCGCCATATTGGCAATGGTCATCCGGTCGTCCATCGACAAGGTGGACACACCGGAGCCATCGAACTGCATCGCCCGGTAGGTTGCTCCGTCAAAGCCAATTTCGCCGATGATGTGCAGGATGATGTCCTTGGCCATCACACCGGGCTGAAGTTTGCCTTCGAGGCGGAAGCGCATGGTCTCTGGGACCTTGATCAGCAATTTGCCGGTCCCCATCACAAATCCAGCGTCGGTATTGCCGATGCCGGTGGCAAACTGGTTGAAGGCCCCCGCCATGCAGGTGTGCGAATCAGTTCCAAACAGGATTTCACCGGGGCGCGTGTGCCCTTTTTGAGGCAATGCCGTGTGGCAGACTCCGGCGTATTGCGACCCGTATTGGCGGTTCAACAGGCCCTGGCTGGGATCAAATTTCCAGGAGCCATTGGGGTCGTCGATGACGTCGTAAAAATAGGGAATCTGCTGCTCGCGGACGAATTCCCGCAGGATGTCGACGTTCCGGTTGGATTTCGAATCGGCGGTGAAAATGTAATGGTCAGGGATGATGACGACGCGGGAAGGGTCCCAGACCTTTGCCTGACGACCGAATTCGCGGTGAAACACACCAATCGTCCCGGGACCGCACACATCATGGGTCATCAGCACGTCGGCATTCACCCAGATATTGTCCCCGGCAGCCACGCGAGCCTTGCCGGCGGCGCGTGCCAAAATTTTCTCTGTCAACGTCATGGCCAGAAGAGCCTAGTCCAGCCACCCCCCTGAACGCAAGGTCCCGCCGACAGGCTGGGGATAACCCAAACCAATGACCTGTCCCCCTATCATTTTTCGCCCCGAGAACGGAATTTTCCCCTGAGTCCAATCTCGTTCTAGGGTTTGGAATCATGAAAGGGAAAGGCCTGCTCGTCCTGCTCGTCGTCAGCTTGGTCTGGACCGTATTCTTTGCTGCCGTCGATGGGTCTCTCCTTTGGGACCAATTTCGCCAAATTCGCGCCTCGGGCTTTCCGCAAACTGCCGGAATCGTCAGCCGCAGTCAGGTCGCGCAACATCATGGGAGCAAGGGCAGCTCCTTGCATGACGTCGAGATGGAATACAACTATAGCGTCAATGGTAAGGCATTCAATGGGGATCGTTATCGTTACAATACCTATCCTTCATCGGATTCGAGATGGGCCATCGCCATCGTGAATGAGCATCCCGTCGGTGCTTCCGTCCCTGTCTTTTACGATCCGCAAATTCCAGGCGAAGCCTTGCTGAGCCCCGGGATTGATGGTTGCGACCTGTTCAACCTTCTATTTCTCACGCCGTTCAACCTGATCATGGTCGGCCTTTGGGCGCCCGTTTTCTCTGTGCTCAAGGATAAGGTTCGCCATCCCGTGGCCGGAGGTGCCCGATGGACCGAGGAACGGCAATTGATCCGGGTGCGCCTGCCACGCTATCCCGCAGCGGTCTGCGGCTTGGTTGTCATCGGCTTCGCATCATTCATCAGTCTTTTTCCCCTCGCATTTGGCGTTGGGTCTCACCCCAGCGTTCCCGTTGCCCTCTTGACCTGGGCAATCGTGTTGGGTGGAGGCATGGGCGTCGCCGCATGGCAATGGTTGAAGGCGATGCGCGGCGACTTCGATCTGGTCATCCGTCCGATGGAGCGAAAGCTGGAATTGCCCGCTACCTTCGGACGTAAACGGCGACGAACGGAGCCATTCTCGACGTTCTCCGGGATCGATGTGGAAAATATTGTGGTCGGCGAATACAAGGGAGAAAGGACTTATCGCCACGGGGTCATCCTCCTGCGAAAAGACGGCGGGACGGATCAGTTGACGGAATGGTGCCGTGAAGAAAGAGCACAGAGCCTAGCCGAGTGGTTGCGGGACCGGATCCCCGGCGTCGGCTCTCCGCCCGCCAGGTAACATCGGGCGGGTCGATCCGCCCGGCGATGAGTCAGGTAGCGGACTCAATCGATGGAACCCGACGCAGCCCGGTCAGTTGACCGGCGATCTTCCACAAAAAGAGGGGAATGTCGTGGGCATAGCGCGGTATCAGGCGGCGCGGTTCAGCACAGACCCGGAAAAGCCACTCGAAGCCGCTGCGCTGAATCCATCGCGGGGCCTGTCGAATGGTGCCGGTGTGAAAGTCGAAGGCGGCTCCCACCCCAAGAAAAATCTTGGCGTCCAAGCGGTCCACATTTTCCGCCATGAACCACTCTTGTTTGGGACACGAAATGCCCACCCAGAAAAAATCCGGTTTCACGGCTGCGACTTGCGCCGTGAGTTCGGCGTGTTCCTGCGCATTCAATGGGCGAAATGGAGGACAATAGGTCCCGACGATTCGGGCGCCCGGATACCGGGCCTCAAAGACGGCCTTCAATTTGTCAGCAATCCCGGGCTTACCACCGTAAAAGAAATGGGTTTCACCCGTCTTGGGGCTTCGGGCCAAAACGTTGTCCATGACCTCCGGGCCGTAGACCCGTCCCATTTCACGATAACCGGCCCATCGCCCCATCCAGACCATTGGCATGCCGTCCGGTGTCGTCAGCAGGGCCCGATTCTGGATCTGCCGTAGGGCCTCGGATTCCTGCGCGTAAATGACGCCATTGACCGTGGTCAGGGTTACATATCCCCGGATGCCGCTGGCCACGGCCCGGGCCAACAAGTCCAGGGCCGTATTCAGATTGAGGACGGAAATGCCGACCCCCAGAACGTTCACCCGCGGCGGAGGCTCGAATGGCACCATGGTTCGCAAGATAGAAGAGGCTCCCGGCTGATGGAAGAATGGAGTGGGATAATGCTCTCCATCAGGTGGTTATCTCACCTCGTGTCGTGTGACTGAGATGGATTCAAGTTTGCCGCTACTCTTTTCACTTACGGGCGATTTCTGTCCGACGCAGCCAATCCACCAGATTGCGGGTCACCACGTCGGAGGCATCCTGCTGCACCCAATGGTCAGCCTGAGGAATCGTGATCAGGGTGAACTCGTTGTCCAGCCACTTCCAGGTATCATTCAAGGCCCCGGGCAGCAGGGCCTGGTCCTTCAGCCCGTGAATCATCAACACCGGGCACTGGACACGCGGACCTTCCGACGTGACCGGCAGGTATGGCTCCCGCGGATAATTCGCCTTGTAGTAGTTGAGCATGCCCTCAAAGGAGGACCTTCGGAAGGCTTCCAAATACTGGTTCCGCACCGATGGGTCCCGCATCCAACCGACCAAGCCTTCGGCGGTAAGTTTCGAAGCGGCATCGGCTTGTTGGAACGTGCGGGCATAGGCGCTGTTCTTTTGCTGTTCGGGATTGAGCGCCAACTCCCGTCGAAGTCCGTTGGGGTGTGGCAGATTGAGGATCACCAACCGATCCGTCATCCCGGGATGGCTCATGGCGAACGACCAAGCCACCATGCCACCCCAGTCGTGCCCGACGACCGTCACATGCTGCTCGTGGAAGTGACGAACCACGGAGGCCACATCCCCAACCAGTTTTTCGACGGTGTAATTGGTCACACCCTCCGGTTGACCGCTGAAATTGTAGCCGCGCTGATCGATTGCCACCACCCGGTGATGTTCGGATAAGGCGGGTATCTGATGCCGCCATGTGTACCAGTAGTCCGGGAATCCATGGATCAGAACCACCAGCGGTCCATCACCACGGGTGACGTAGTGAATTTTGATGTCTCCGGACTCAGCAAATCCGTCGGAACCGAGATTCTCCGGGGCGCGAGCCTCAGGTGGAATCGAGTCGACAGCCCGGATTTCACAGGACAACACCGCACCAACCAGCAGGCCAATAAATAATGTTCTCACAGGTGGATGAATTCATCACCCCAGGTTGACAGGGGATGGAGGGTTTAATGTTGCGGTCCTTTTCTGACGCGTCCTTTTTCCATTGAGGAAAACGCCAATCCAAGTGTACCGAACGAGAGTCTGGTAGGTCAGCAGAAGAAAGCCGGTCATAACGACCGACAAAAGAGTGAGTTTGACCAAGGCGGGGCCGGGCCAACTGCGGATAGCCGCCTGGGCAGCGATCACCAGTGGCAGGTGCGCCAGGTACATCCAGTAGGAAGAATCGGACAGATAGCGGATCCATGGCTTTTCCCGGGTGAGGATCGATCGAAACAGGCCGATGGCCCCGAATGTCATCAGCCACGCATAGGAGGCCTGAAGTAAGGTGGCCGCGAGGTGATGAACATCCGGGGGCAGTAGATGGTCGCGCCATCCAAAGGTCCCCGTGGCGAATTCAAGCGCGAGAGGAAAGACAATCAGCAGGGTCACCGGCAGAAGCCACCGCCAGGTGGACCCCAATCTCCCTTCCGCATCGTCGGCATCGAAATACAGGGCACCAAGGAAGAAGAAAATCGCATAATAGGTCAGCACATGGGGCATGGGCAGTAGTCCCATCGACGTGTCCGGACCAAACTCACCGTGGCCTGAACCCATGAACCACTGAGGCAAGGCGGTGAGGGGAATGAGCCACAAGTAACGACTGGGAGAGAGCAGGAATCGGAGGGAAGAGGCTGTCCAACCCACCCCGACAGCCACACCGGTATAGGCGGCAAACAATGCGACCAACCAGACCAGGAACCACAGAAACCAGATCAAAATGAACACGGGAGTATCCACCAAACCGCGATAAATCGAACGCATGTCCAACCCGGGAGCTGTTGGCACGGGAGCGGCACCGGGAGATGCAACGGTTCCAACGCTCGGGGCTGGAACTGCAGCGAGTAATTCCAGGACCTTCTTTCGGCCCGCCTCGACTTCTGCCCGGTCCGTCTTAATCCCCAAGGCTCCGCCAATATAATCGACCCACGCGATATCGCCGGAAGCGCTTTTCAGCGGCGTATCGCCTGTGTAATTCACTGCCAAGGGATTGGCACCTTTGGCCAACAACTGTTCCACGATCTCCGCCCGACCCAAGAAGGCGGCCGCATGCAGGGCTGTGCCACCATCCCGGTTGATGGCCTGGACGTCGGACCCTTCCTCCAGCAGACGGACCACCATTTCCGGGCGACCCACGAGGGCTGCCCAGGTCAGGGGTGTGGTCCCAAACTCCGGATGCTGGGTATCCCGGAGACCCGGTTGTCGAAGATGTTCGTTCAGCGCCGGGAGGTCCCCCAGGCGGATGGCCGCCCAGATATTGGACCGGGCCGGTACCGATTCCAGGTCCGCCTGACGCTGTTTGGCCCCGGATTGGTAGCCAAAAGTGGTGGCCCAACCCATCGCTGGAACAACGGTTATCAAGCCCACAAGGCACGGAAGAAGGACCCGCCGAAATCGATGCCATAACAGCGATTTCAAGCCCTTGCTTCGCCAGAGCATGGCGGTAAAAAAGCCGCTGATGACGAAGAAAAGCTGCATCCGAAACCCGTGCACAAAGGCCTGAAAGACATAACAAATACGACTCTGGCTGACGTCCTGCACCATCCACCCCAGGCCAAGGGCAAACGACAGTGAGGCATGGTAGATAATCCCGAGGAGCATGGCCGCAGCCCGCAGGGCATCCAGGTCATGACGCCGCGATTTGTCGGGGAGCCCGACCACTTTGGGGAGCGGCGGCGGGTGATGAGCAGACTCACTGGTCATAAGGCATTGCCAAAAACGAAATACATTCGGGGCCTAATCTTTGAAATGCTCCCCAAACCCGTTGGAAAGGGAAAGGCGCAAGTTCAACCTGAACTGGAAAACAATTGACCTGTCCCTTTATCATTTTTCGCCCCGGATAAATGCCTCCTTGACTTGGCGGCAATCCAGACCACACGGTTGAGGGATGAGATTCAGAACTTGGGTCACACTGGCTTTGTGCGCGGCTGGACTGGTTTCGGGATGGGCCGGTGATCTCAGCCCGGACCAGCAACACCTGCTGGCCGGGGCCAAACGGTCGGCAAAGGCCGGCTGGATTTATCTTCACATCGAAGGCGATGCCAAAGCCCGGGGCTTCCAACATGGCTATCTGCTCGCACCGGAAATTCGCCAGGAACTCCGAATCCATCGAAAGGCCTGGACTCACCGGAGCGGCATGACCTGGGAATGGCTGGTGGGCAAGTCGGCTGAGCTCCTTACCCCCAAAGTGGACGCCGAGAACCTTGAGGAAATCGACGGCATTGTCGATGGCCTCCAAGCGGGCGGGGTTGCGACCACCCGCGACGAACTGGTTGCTTACAACGGCCAATTGGAGTTCGAGGATTACTGGTGGCCCATGGAAAAAAAACGCCTGGGGGATTCCAAGGATGAGCTGGGCGAACCGGCTTACGACCGATGCAGTGCCTTTATTGCCACGGGCTCATGGACGGCCGACCACGGCATCGTCATGGGTCACAACACCATGTTCGATTTTGTCGAGGCCTCGGCTTATGTTGTCCTCGATCTGGTTCCCACCCGGGGGCACCGCATCCTGATGCAGACCCAACCGGGATTCATTCATAGTGGCACGGACTTTTTCCTGACCGATACCGGCCTGGTGGGTTGCGAAACCACCATCGGGGGATTCACCAGCTTTGATACCAACGGCATCCCGGAATTCGTCCGCTTCCGGCGCGCCACCCAGGATGCCACCAACCTGGTCAGTTGGGCCGAGATCATGAAGAAGGGCAATAACGGAGGATATGCCAACGCCTGGCTGATCGGAGACACGCGCAGTGGGGAAATCGCCCGTCTCGAGCTGGGCCTGAAGTACATCGGCTGGGAAACCTCCCGTGACGGCTATTTTGCAGGGTCCAATGTGGCCGAGGACCTGGTCCTCCTGCGGATGGAAACCGATCGGAGCGAGACGGATATCCGGAAGTCCTCCGCCGCCCGTCGGTTGCGATGGAAACAATTGCTCGAGGAACATCGCGGACGGATCACGAGCCGGAACGCCCGGAGGTTTTTGGCCGACGACTACGATGTGTATCTGCAACGGCACAATCCTGGATCGCGGACCCTTTGCGGCCACTTCGAGCTGGACCGCGGGGAGTTTGGCGGCGGCGAACCCTACCATCCATCGGGGACTTTCGATGGCAAGGTGGTGGATTCGAAACTGGCCCAGTCACTTAGTTTTGAGGGTCGATGGGGTTGTGCCGACGGGCGTCCCTTTATTGCCGAAAAGTTTCTCCGCCAGCATCCCCAGTATGACTGGCAGCGCGGCCTTCTACGCGATAGGCCCACCCAGCCGTGGGTGGAATTCACCGCCGGGAAGGAATAGGACTGGGGGCTGAGGGTAGTTCCCCTCGGAATGAACGCTCCTGACATTGCCAACGACGTCCGGAGGAATCGCGCTCGGCGACTAAATCTCCGGCGGCCCACCAAACTGTGCGGCGAATGACGCATAGGCGGCGGCATCCGCCAGCATGGCCTCGGTGACACTCACCAGCGGTTCCAAACCAGCCAGGCCGGACAGGATAGCCCGATCACCGATCCCATTTTCGATCACAAACGCTGGCCGCTGACTGATCTTCAGGGAGTGGAATTCTGCGGTCGAAGCCCGGATGCGAGCTTCCACCTCCGGTAGCTGAGCCCGGGCTCGAAGAGCTTCTGCGTCCAATCCCGTGGCAGCAGCCACCGCTGAAACCGACACGTCCCAACGGCTGACCTCGCTTCCATCCCGGACAGCGGCTGCAGCCACCGCAAGTCGGGCACGATCGTCGGTGATCCCGAGGTCGCGAGCCGCCTCGGCGACCAGATTCGGGACCAGGTATTCATACTGGCCCGGTTCCAACCATCCCGCGCTCAATCGATACGGTGATCGGGTGATGATGCCGCTCCGGCGATAAAGCCATTCCAGCTGCTCGCGGGAAGCAGGGAAGCCATCGCCCTGCACCAGGGCAATCTCCCAGTCGAACTGGACGCGTCCCTCGAAGCGGCGCTGGAATTCAGCCCAGGTGGGTTCGGTCCACCAACACCAGGACGAAATGACATCGAGGTAGTAGGTGGCTTTCACCGACGGTATTGGAGTCATGGCGGAAGGATGGCGGTAGTGGAATGGACGGCTTTTAAAGTGTGCTTCGTCGGCGGCAACGGCAACGTCGATTCAATAGTAGTAACGGGTATCCGCGCTGGGACCGCCCATGGCCCGGGCCCGGATGTTGCTTTTCTTGCGGATGATCACGCTTCCGTCCGCCTGACCGATGGGTTGGTCGGGCGTGATGGACCAGGCGAACAACGGTTTGCTTTGGCTTCCGCCATCAAAGGCTCCGAGATGTCCCAAGTCCCAGAGCTTGGTTCCCGGGGTATCGCTGACCCGATGGGTGATGAAGGCACGGCGACTGTCCAGTTCTGATGTTTTCTTGGGCCAGGCTGGCTCCAAGTCCGGCGAATCCGCCGTCGGCTTACCCTGGGGATCGAGAAACTTGATTGCGGGACTGGCTGTAAAATTGGCAAACCACATGTACGGCGTGAAAACGTTGGCTGCGGTTGTATCCCAGCCTCCGTAGTCCCGGGTGGTTTTATCGGCGAAATTGGTTGGACTGGCATAGTTCAACCAGGTTTTGCCGATGGTGTTGGCAGTCACAGGGCAGATAAGGATATGGGTGTTTTTCAGGTACGTTCCCCGCATGGTGTCGACAATGCTGCGTTTCCCCGTGGTGGTGGTGCGGTGATAGTCGGGGCTGACATCGTCGTGAAAGGCAAAGTTTCCTGAGGAATCATCAGCGTACATCACCTGACTCAGATATTGCTGCCGGATGTTGTTCACGCAGGGGGTGCGTTGGCCCATGTACTTGGCGCGGGCAAGGGCCGGGAGAAGCATCCCGGCCAGGATGGCGATGATGGCAATCACCACCAGCAACTCGATCAACGTAAACCCGTTCCGTGGCTGAACCGATTTCATCGGGACAGCCGTTGGGAAAGCGTTCGCCGGAGTTGATCGGCAATCAAACGGCTCTCTACCCATGAAACGTCGTTATCAATCCCTCCTCCGTCTGTAAAGCGCCATTTTGGCCTGTCCGTTGACGCGTCAAATTCGAAGTTAAAGACTAAGAGACAGGTCAGTTGTTTTTCATCTGTGTCAATTTACGTCCACCTGAGAATCCGTTTTCCGTTTGGTGGAAGGAGTTGGCCCGCAGATTGACGCAGATTTACACAAATTAGGAGAAAGCTGCGAGAAGGACGGATGACCTCCCACCGGGTATTAAAGCCAAGGGCACCTACCGGACGAGACGTCCGGGCTCCCGGGAACGGACTCCCGGGAATCGACTAAGGGACAGGTCATTTGTTTCTCCCGCCGAGACTAAAAGCCAAGGGTTTCCTTTGCCGGAGGAGACGTCCGGGCTTCCGGGAACGGACTCCCGGGGAACGACTAAGGGACAGGTCATCTGTTTTTATCCGCGCCGATTCAAATGGCTCAGCGGGAGGGTCTTGGGAGAGCTGTAAGCCGAATTCTGTACCGACCCGAAGGTCGGCGGATGTCATTTATCTCTGCGGCCGATACCCGGGACCCGACTCACTTTCGCGAATCTCGCGCGAGCCGCGCCTAGGTCCCCTATTTGGCCTTGCTCCCGGGGAGGTTTTCCGTGCCCTGACGATTGCGCGTCAGGCGGTGGGCTCTTACCCCGCCGTTTCACCCTTACCGGCCACCGACTTGCGCCGATGGCAGGCGGTCTACGTTTTCTGTGGCACTTTCTGTCAAAATCGCCTTGCGTCGATCCTGCCCGCAGCCAGGCCGACGTTGTCCCATTCAAGTGTTTCCACCTGAATGAAATGCTGTCGGTTTCCGCGGCCCCGCGCCCTGTGGAGTTCGGACTTTCCTCCAGCTGAACGAATCAGCCAGCGACACCCCGCTCTCCCAAAACCGTTGGAAGCTTAGCCCCTCACAACCGGGTGTCGAGGCGGAGTGACCCGCGGATTGACACCCGCACTACTTTCCATAACCTAACTCCTGTTTTCGAAGCATTCAGCCATCCCACCCACAATCCTCCGGGGTCAGGCAGGATATAACTTCAGCCGAATTGCGCGGTGGGCGTGATTTGGACCGCATACGGATGGGGAAAAGCCACGGTACAACGGTGCCTTAAGATTGGGGGTGGTCATGATCCCTGCAGTGATTTGGGACTTGCAGGAGCGCGTCCCTCCGTTGGATGTCCCTCCTTTGGAGGTACTTGCGTCCGGAGGGACATCCCGCCGTTGCGGGATAAGTCCCAAAATCGATTTCGACCAACAGATCATCTTTCGGGGCTAGGAGTTACCACGGCAGGGTGACATCCGAAGGGAACATCCCCGTGGCCCGATACATGCGTTGGGTTCCTGATTGAAAGGAATCGAACGACAGCCCCTCGGTGTCCGCACCATAGACATCGGTCAATGGCGTCCAATTGTCACCGATCATAGAATCGGTGTACTCAATTCGACTGCGAAAACCACGCGGGACTTGGAGTGAAAGGACGACCCCTTCCTTGTCTTCCGAGACGTAGCGGCGAATGTCCAATCGCCCGAGTTCCGGGGTTGACTCGTCGTCCGCCACCGTAAGAACCGTCGTGGATAGCTCCGGGATCAAGGTCAATCCGGAGTCGGCGGAAACCAGTTGGAATCGCAATTCACGATTCCCTTGAGCTAGGGCGTCGTTCGCCAAGGGCACAGTGAAAGTTGCCTGAGAGTCATCGGCTCCAAAATGGACGACAATCGTCCGATTCTCGGGAAATACACCCAGCAAGCCAACATCACCGTCCACCGAGAGCGTCACTTTCCCCTCCGTCTTGGAATTCTGGGTTCGGAATAAACGGACTCCCGCCCCACCTGAAGCCTCGTTGGCAGAGAAACGGCTGGAAGCGAACCCGACCTGTCCAGGGGACTGACCATCCCGAATGAGCACTTCAATTCTCACGAGTTCGTTGGTGACCCCATCAATCGAAGCATCCAACAATATATTCTCGTCGGGTTCCTTCTCGTCCGAGTCATTGAGAACCAGTCGCAAAATGTAATCGATGGAAGCTCCTGCGGTCGCGTCAAACTCGAACACTTTCTGGTCAATCCAGTAGTCCTTCCCCTCGGTCGCAGTACCACCCACCACTGAAAATCGAACCACGACTTTGTCCGGCACTGGCGGCGATTCCAATCGGAAGGGAATGAATTGAAGCGGTCGATATTCCGGCACCGAAAAGAAGTTGGTTTCAACAATCAAGGTCGGTTCAGTGACAAACAATGGGTCTCGCAAATCAAAGTCCGATGGTGGGATGGGGGGCACATCCCGGTTTGTCACCTGAGCCTTCATTTGAAATGCCAATCCAAAGACCAGGACGAAAACCGGCATCCATGGGTGAAGCGTTCGAACAGGCCCGAGCGCGTCGAACAGCGGGAAACGTTTCTTGCGGCGGAAAAGCGGCTTCATAGGTGTTGAGGGAGATGGAGCGAAATAGGTTTGACCCAACGACAACTAGAACAGTTATCCATTGCACCGCTATGTCTTCAAGTGGAATTTCACGCGGTCGTCGGAAAGTCGAACAAGCCGCTTAATTCACCTCACCCGGGAAACGAACTCTCACCCGCGCCCGGGTGGTGACCAGGCCCGGTTTGGGGACGCTTTTTCGTTTCAACAGATCCTCGGCGTCACGGTCGATCTGCTTGGATGCCAATCGATCAGCCGAGTCCGTCACCTGACTGTCCGCCCGGGGGACGCTGGAAGCCGGGACACCGACGGACGCACCGGAGGCATCTCCTGTAGTGCTCACCGACCCGGCGATGAGACTGGCGGTGATGTTGCCCCCGGCCACGTCGATGCTTCCGCCACTAATGATGGTCCCCGAGATTGTCGTCCCTGCGGAGATGCTGACCGAGCCACCCGATAAGACGGAGACACTCACGCTGTTGACGGAATCGATGTGGACGTTGCCACTCCCCACGACAATGCCGCTGACGGATCCCTTGGCGGTCAAATTAATGTCTCCCCCAATAATCCCTGAATTTCCGGCTTCAATGTCCTTACCGGCATTTAGTGTGACTTTGGCATCATTTCGGATGCCGTTAAATGGAATTTGAATCACCCCTCCAGAGTTGGCATAGATGCTTCCGTTGGGGGCCTCCAAGTCGACATCGCCCAGGTGCGCATTGCCGCCCGCCAGCGTGGTCGAAAGAATTCCACTACCAGGAATGGTTGCTGGAAAGTGAACCACGGATTGGGTGACTGGATCCCATTCGGTCCCGATAAAGGTGGTGACCCCGCTGCCCCCCGACCCGGCATTGATGTCGCCCTGTTCCGACCAGAGAGTGATGGTTCCGCCGTTGTAGGCAGCCACCCGCGATCCGTTGACATTGATGGTGCCCTGCGAGTTTAACGTGATGTTTCCGCCGCCCGTCGTGTAAATGCCCCGGGGGCTGCCATCGGAACCCAGCGCGGATTCCTGGGCTCCCACGTCCACCTTCCCCGCAGTTGTAATCCGAACTGCACCGCCCAGACCTTCATTCGATATTCGCGAGGAGGTCATCACCAAGTCTCCAGGAATCGCGTCGTGACCGTCGTTTGCGGACTTGCCGGGAATGTCCACGGCAATGGACGCACTGTAGGGCGAAATACTCTCCAATGCGGACGTGGAGGTGGTGACGAAAATACCGGCAGAGACGCCGAGATCGATGCGGGAGGCAACGATGTTGAATTGGCCGGGGCCACTCAAAGCCAGGCCCTGACCGCCCAGCGACGCATCTTGACTGTTCTTGTAAAGTGTCTGGATGGCATCCGCCTGGGCTGTCGTGAGCGGAATGATTTCCGTTTTGGGGGAGCCATCGGGATTCAGAACCGGAAGCCCGAGCCGATCATACACAAACCGCTCCGGTGCCAGGAGGTACTGACGTTCCGCGTCGGTCATCTGGCCCACCCAGGTCAACTTTTGAGTTGTCGGGGAATAAATCAATTTCTGGACCGTGAGCGGCTGCGTCGAGAAGGTGGTATCGAGAGCCTCGGGAGGATATCCATCCGAAAGTGGGGTGTCGGTCAGATTCCCTCGAAAGCCAATGGAACCACCCACCCGAATGCGGGTCACGTCGGAGGGAGACAAATTCTGTCCAATGAAACCGAAGTTGTAGGTGTCGCCTGCAACCTGAACCGTGGCAGCTGAGGGAAAGACCAAAGCAATGTTATTGATATTCCCAGATATATTCACATTCATCAACGCCTCTTTTCCCAGATGAGTTGGCAACAGGGAATGACCGTCGGAAAAGGTCGTGTACTCGGGCCGCCCACTATCTGAGACCGTCAGAGAGACCAATCCTCCCGGTATCGGCGCTGCGGACAAATCCCCACCATTCCGGGTCACAATACTCAATGAACCGCTAGCCGATGGGTACAGGATCACCGGATTCTTGAGGTAAATTCCACCTGCCCCTGCATTCAGTGAAATTTCCGG
>CAITXU010000050.1 GCA_903896505.1 uncultured Verrucomicrobiota bacterium
ATCGAATCGCTGGCCTGGTCAAGAAAGCCTATGGCTACCGCAATCGAGAACGCTTCAAGACCGATATCCTCTTTCATATCGGGGGTCTTAATCTTTATCCCACGGCCTGACAAATCCCACCAAAATGTCGGAAGAGGCCTTCTGATCATTCCATCTTGCTCCGGCATTGGTCTGTCGGTGGTAGAGGATAAAGTTTAAGTTAAAAAAATTACCCGTGACAACCCTTAACCGAATCGGCTCGTTGATAACCCTTCTTTCCGCCTGCGGCGTGGCAACCACTCAAGCGCAAAGCGTGCTCTCGCAATATGACGTGATCGTGAGCGGTGAACTTCGCAACGTCTCGGAATTTGAAGGTCCCGGAGTCATCCACACGATCACGAGCGGCAACAACTTCAATACCGCCACTCGGGTTCCTTCCACCGTCAGCCAAAGTTCTGACACCGTCTATGTTCAGTCGGCGCTCAACCGAAGCATCTCCATTCAACGGGGGAGTCTCTATTACGCCGGAAGCCAGACGGTTCATCAAAATGCCAATCAGTTTTTTGTCGGTGGAAACATCATCAACATCCAGGGATACAACCAGGGGGCGACCATCCATCAGCCGGGGACCTTTAACTTCAGTTCGGTTTTCGACGGGTTGACAACCGAATCCACCACCTACGGTGGCTATGCCGCTAACAGCACGGCCTCGATTAGCGGAAATAATCTAAACTTCAAAGTGGGTGCCATCTCCCCAATCAGTAAAATAGCCGTTTTCAATATCGACAAGACACTTTTGGAGACAGGGAATCTGTCCCAAATCAATCTGGACCTGTCGGGAAAGAACCCGAAGTCGATCATCATCAATGTATCGGGGGCCAGCGGGTATACCCTGAACACTCCGGGCGGTGCCAATTTTGTCGGAATCTTTGCTGACAAGACGATCTCCACCAAGGTTCTCTGGAATTTTCAATCCGCTGGAGCCGTGAATCTCCGACAATCGTGGTATGGTTCCATTTTGGCACCTTCCGCGACTCTCCAAGATTCAGGTGGAGCTCTTGAGGGCTCTGTCGGAGTCAAAAATCTGGATGTTTCGGTCGAGGTCCATTACCCGCTCTGGACTGGAACCGGCTACAATATCACTCCGCCGATTCCAGAGCCATCCTCCTACGCGGCGTGTTTTGCGGTGGGCTTGTTGGGCTTCGGTGTCGCCCGTCGGATCTGTCGGCAGGCCTGAGTCTTGACTGAAAAACAACGAAGGACGGAAGAGTCATCCTATAGGGGACCTGAAAGACCTCTAGGTTAGCGCAACCGGCATCGATCTGACTTTAGTCGATCGCGGGTTCGCCTTGCACCCAGGCCCCGGCTACGGCGATACTCTTCCCAAGTCGGGGGCCAACCTCCCCGTCCCCTCTACCCATCATGGCCAAGGTCATCGCGGAAATGCTCGTCGAGTCGATCAAATTGGAACTGCCGGACGTGAAGACCGTCCGTCTCCAGTGGCCTGAAGGCTACGACCCGGGCGAGTTCAAGACAGGTCAGTTCATCACGGTGTACTGGCCGCATAAACCCAAGTACAAGCGGGCCTACTCTCTCAGTTCCTCCGGTCTCGACCGAGGTGCCTATGAAGTCACGGTCAAGCGGGATGGCAAGATGGGAACGAGCATCGTCGACTGGGTGGAAGCAGGAGACAAATTGTTCGTGATTCCCCCGACCGGGCGCTTCCTTCCCGTCTTTGATCCGCCCGGCAAACACTTGATCTGTGTGGCCGGCGGCTCGGGTGTCACGCCGTTCCGGGGGTTTGTCCGGGAAGCGACGCGCCGCAATCTCGATACCCGCATCACCGTGCTCTACAGCGTCCGGACTACTCAGGATATCATCTTTTTTGACGAGTTTACCGCTTTGGAGAAAGAGAATCCGCGTTTCAAATTCCATGTGACCTGCACCCGGCTGGCTCCGGACCACCCTTGGGCTGGTCGGCGCGGACGGGTGACCCCCGAGTGGGTCAAAAGCTTCATTGATGATCCCGCGCAGACCGTTTTCTACGCTTGCGGGACCAACGAAATGGTGGAATCCGTCGAACACCTTGTCCTTCATGACCTCCATCTGACGAAAGAACAAATGAAGACCGAAAAATGGGGTTGAGCTGTATTCACTCCGTGGCGATTCGCAGTTGAACCCGACCCAAAGGTTCCCCACCCTCCATCCGATGCTCAAGCGGACCCCCCTCTTTTCAGCTCATCAGCGCCTTGGCGGCAAACTCATTGAGTTTGGTGGCTGGGAGATGCCGGTGCAATACACCTCCATTGTTGACGAGCACCTCTGTGTTCGTCGGGCGGCCGGGATTTTTGATATCAGCCACATGGGTGAGCTCTTCGTTTCAGGGTCGGGTGCCGCTGATTTCCTCAATCGCTGCCTGACCAATGACATCCGAAAATTGGCCATCGGTCAGGGCCAGTACACCCTGCTATGCCAGGAAAACGGTGGGGTGGTCGACGACCTGTATGCTTATCGTTTGGATACCGAGCTCTATCTCCTGATCCTGAATGCCTCCCGGATCGATGTGGATGTGGCTTGGTTTCAGGCCCGTCTCGCAGCTCTCCCAGAGCTTTCAGGCACCACAGTGCTGGACCCCGCTTCTGATCGGTTTGGAGCCTTCGCGGTTCAGGGACCCCGGGTGGTGGAATACATCGATCGTCTCTTCCCCGGGGGGTCACAGGGAGGAACCTCTGTGTCCAAGCCTTCTGAATTGAAGAAAAACCAGGTTGCGGCTTGGACCGTGTCCGTCGAAGCCGTCTGGGTCGCCCGAACGGGCTACACCGGCGAGGACGGCTTTGAAATCATCGCCCCGTCTGGCCTTACTGAGGCGCTTTGGGATCAGGCTTTGGAGCAAGGTCGTTCGGTTGGTCAACAGCCTTGCGGGCTCGGAGCGAGGGATACCCTTCGCACGGAAGTGTGTTTTCCACTGTACGGACATGAATTAGATGAGGTCACCACTCCCATTGAAGCTGGCTTGACCGTATTCGTGTCTTCCGACAAGGGACCCTTCACCGGAAGTGAGGTGTTGGCCCGACAAAAGCTGGAGGGCACCCAAAAGCGCCTGGTTGCCTTCCGAATGACTGAAAAATCCCCTCCGCCTCGACCCGGATATCCCGTGTGGGCGGCAGGTGCTCCGGTTGGGATTGCGGTCAGTGGGACTCAAAGCCCTTCCTTGCAGAATGGAATTGGCCTGGCCTATGTACCGCCCGCCGTTGCCGAGCCCGGCACCGTCGTTGAGATTGAAGTCCGGGGCCGGCGCTTTGCTGCCGAAATTGTTCGCAAACCGCTCTATCGCAAAGTTGTCAAGACTCCCTGATTTTCCAATCCACCGTTCATTCTTGCACCATGAGCTCCCAAGTTCCTTCCGATCTCCTATACGCCAAATCCCATGAGTGGGCCCGCCTCGAGAACGGCGTGGCCACCATCGGTATCACGGACCATGCCCAGCATGAATTGACCGACATTGTTTTCGTCGAACTGCCGGCCAAAGGTCGTCATGTAAAGTCGGGTGAGGCCTGCGCCGTCGTGGAATCGGTCAAAACCGCCAGCGATATTTACTCACCCGTCCCGGGGGAAGTGATTGAAACCAATCCTGCCGTGATCCAGGACCCCTCCCTCGTGAACTCGGCCCCTTACGCGAGCGGCTGGTTCTTCAAGGTCCGCCTCGCCTCCTCCGAGCCACCTGCCGAGTTGCTGACGCCCCAGGCCTACGCTACTCAAATCGGTGCCTGATCGGAGGGTGCGACAGGGATGAAATCGCGATGAGTTCGGGGTCGAGTCGGGGAAGAAACTTCCCCGGAGTCTTCATCGCCGACAGCATTTTTGAGGTGAGTTTTCAAGGATAACGCGATTTCTTTACCTGATGCATCCCAGACTGTCTTGCCTGTCCGCCGGATTTTTGGCAGTCCACCTGATGGCTGCCGATGGCCCGCGGGTCACGACCTCAATCAACGGTCATACCTTCTCGCTTCCTGCAGGATTTTCCCTGCAGTTGGCGTCTGAACCTTCGCTTACTCCCCGCCCGGTCAGTGCCAGTGTGGATGGGCGGGGACGTTTGTTCGTCACCGATTCTTCCGGAACAGCAGAAAGTCCGAGCGAACAAATCAAGAATCCCTCGCATCGCATCCTGCGGCTGGAAGATACCAACCATGATGGTCGGTACGACAAGGTGAGCGTCTTTGCCGAGCATGTGATGTTTCCCCAGGGCTGCCTGGCCTACGGGGCGTCGGTTTATGTGGCGGCTCCGCCCAGCATCTGGCGCTATACCGATAAGGATGGCGATGGCGTGGCCGATGAAGCCGTTGAATGGTGGAAGGGAGGCACTCTGACCGGCTGCGCCAATGACCTCCATGGCCCCTATCTCGGTCCCGACGGGTACATCTATTGGACCAAGGGTGCTTTTGCTGAACAAACCCACGAGCGTCCAGGCCGTCCCGCCATTCACGACAAGGCCGCTCATATCTATCGGGCCAAACCCGATGGAAGCGAACTCGAGTTGGTCATGTCCGGGGGCATGGATAACCCGGTCGAGGTGGCGTTCAACAAGGATGGGGAGGCCTTTTTCACCAGCACTTTCATCGATTTCACCCAACCCGGTCGACGGGATGGCATTGCCCACGCGGTCTATGGTGGTGTTTATGGTAAGGTGAACCAGGTCCTCGAGGATGGCCTCGTCAAGCGATCCAGCCCCGACCTATTGCCGGTCATGACTCAGTTCGGGCCGGGAGCAGCCTGCGGATTGACCACCTATGGCTCGCGGACCTTTGGGCCGGAGTACGACGGCAATCTTTTTGCCACCACCTTCAACCTTCATAAGGTCTCCCGCCATATCCTTCACCCGGCGGGTGCCTCCTATCAGACGGACGACCAGGACTTTTTGACCAGCCCCGACGTCGACTTTCACCCGACCGATGTGCTGGAAGACGGCGATGGCAGTCTTTTGGTCGTTGATACCGGCGGTTGGTATAAGCTTTGTTGCCCCAGTTCACAATTGGCCAAGCCCGATGTCCTGGGAGCCATCTATCGAATCACCAAAGATGGCATGCCCGTCGTCCGCCATGCTACTGGCCAGCCCCCAGGCCATCAGGACAGTCCCCTTTGGCGGATGAAGCAGGCCGGTCTTCACAGGGATGCGACCGCCTTACCCGCACTTCGGAAGGTCATTGAATCCTATGTGGCGGAGCCCAAGCCGGACCTGCTTCCTGCGGTCCGTGTGGCCGCAGAGGCGGCGGGACGGATCGGTGATGCATCGACAGTGCCGCTGCTGCTTCAGGCAGTCGCCCATGCAGAAGACCCTTTCCTGTTTCATTCCATCACCTTTGCCCTCATCGAGATTCATGCGGCAGATCCCACCGCCGAGGGATTGAATTCCTCATCCCCATTGACCCGTCGTTCCGCGCTGATGGCTCTGGATCAAATGGAGGCCTCACCACTCCAACCGGCCCAAGTCACCGCGCATTTGACCTCCACCAACGCTCCGCTCCGGGAAGCCGCCCGATGGATATTGAGTCATCACTCCGCATGGGCACCGGCATTGGTCGACTGGTTCCAGGCTCAATTGGCGGCTACAGGTCTATCCGCTGAGTCGCGGTCGACCTTGGAATCCGAGTTGCCGTTGTTCAATCGATCAGAAGCTGGACAAAAATTTCTCGGTCGGGCTGCTGGGGATGCCTCCTTGTCGCCCAGCACCCGAAGGGCAGCTCTGGCCGCCATCGGTTCCGCGTCGGAAGGCCATCCTCCCGCAGAATGGACGCCGCCGGTCGTAGGAATCTTGTCCTCCCACGATCAGGTGTTGATCGAGGCGGCCCTGCCTGCGGCGGAACGATTGGGAAAAGAGCCCTCCGTGGTTTCCGCACTTCATCGGACCGCTGTTTCGACCGAGCTGTCCGATCCGCTCAAACTTCGTGCCCTTCACTCATTGCCCCCTGCCTCTGAACTGACGCCCGAGGAGGTCCGGTTCCTTCAGAGTCGACTGGAGCCGTCCAATCCTGCTGTGGACCGAACCCTGGCTGCCGAGGTTTTGGGAAGGTCTCTACTGTCCCCAACCGAGCTTTCGGGATTGCTGGAAGCCATCAAGACCGCTGCACCCATCGAACTGTCCAAACTCCTGGCTGCCTACGATGCCGGTGGCGATGAAACCTTGGGACGAAAGTTTCTGGCGGCGGTGCGGGAATCCAAGGCAGCACAGGCACTTCCCTTAGCGCAGCTGAAATCCCATTTTGCCAAGTTTCCCGAGTCGGTTCGCGCCGAAGCAGAGCCGTTTTTTGATTCCCTTCACCAGGATGCCGCCCTTCAGGCAAAGCAACTGGACACCCTCCTGGCCAGCCTTCAGTCATTGCCTGCTGACATCATTCGAGGACAATCCTTGTTCAATGGTCCCAAAGCCGCCTGTTCCACCTGTCACAAAATCGGCTACCTCGGGGGCGAAGTGGGACCGGAATTGACCAAGATCGGAGAGGTCCGGACCGAGCGCGATCTTCTCGAAAGCATCGTCTACCCTAGTGCTTCATTTGTTCGGAGCTACGAGCCCACCGCCATTACGCTCAAAGACGGTGAGGTCGTCAGTGGCATCGTGCATCGCGATACACCCGAGGAGGTGGAAGTGGTGACCGGACCCGGCCCGACGCGACGCCTGGCTCGTGCCGACATCACAGGAATCAACCCTGGCACGGTCAGTGTGATGCCCGCCGGTTTGGGAGATGCCCTGAGTCATCAGGAATTGGCCGATATCTTGAAATTCGTAAAGACCGTTCGCTGGCGGTAGCCCATGAACCAGCCGTCACGCCATAGCGCAGACATTCCTGTCTTCCAA